>NZ_VMMU01000010.1:0-122801 GCF_013277385.1 Streptococcus sp. 544 | reverse complement strand
CGTTCCTATGAGGATTTCCTAAATTATTTAACCCTTAATCAACTAGACTCTTGGCTAGAAATGGATACCGTTATGGGCAGAATGGGAGGTAAAGTCCTACTCACCTTCAATCTATCTTTCTGTAACTTTATCTTCGCTAGACTGCTGGATAATAAAACTGCCCTTGAGGTTACCAAACACCTCTATGACATCAAGAACACTCTTCACCAAGCTGACAAAGATTTCTTCCAACTCTTCCCTGTCATTCTTACCGATAATGGTGGAGAGTTTGCCAGGGTCGATGATATCGAAATGGATGCGCGAGGAGAGAGTAAACTCTTCTTTTGTGACCCTAATCGCTCTGACCAGAAAGGGAGAATTGAGAAAAATCACACGCTGATTCGCGATATTCTACCTAAAGGAACTTCTTTTGACAACTTAACTCAAGAGGATATCAATCTCGTTTGTTCGCATGTCAACAGCGTCAAACGTGCTGCTTTGAATGGAAAGTCAGCTTATGAACTCTTTGCCTTTACTTATGGAGAAGAAATTCCTAAGCTTCTCGGCATTTCTAAAATACCTGCAGAAGACGTCTGTCAGTCTTCTAAATTACTCCAACATAAGTTCTAAAAACTAATCTTCAACCCCATTCCAACGTCTCACACTAACTTCCACTTGGATTAGCAGTGGAACTTAGTTTGGGAATTTACCGTTTTTTCATGAATTCCTAATGGGTACGGATGTCAAACTCTTTAAACACAATACGTAAGTCTCTTAATACTCTTTGACGACCTCGGAATCGTTCATTTCTTAAGATGCGTTCTAGTTCTTCTTGTTGATCTTTAGTTTGTTTGTTTCTATAATCCCTTAGTGTTTCATGAAAGAGATAATAATCATCTAGCCAGAGACCGCCCTCACTTATACGATGACTTATCTCACCCACTTCTTCATAAAGCTCTTTATCATATCTCCGTTTGTGACTTTCTTGCTTACGGAGATAATCTAAAATTCGATTCCGGAATTTTGTTTTGAAATATTTACGTAAACGAGGAATATCTTCTGCCAGCTCTTCTTCTCTACTAATCAATTCATGTAGACATATCATTCCCTCTTGATCCCAGTCCGATAACTCCCATAAATGAAGGTAATATTCATTTCTACACTTGTATACAATTCCTTGGACTTCTTCATACAATTCTTTAATCATTCTTTTCCCCTTTCTAAATACAGTTTAACAAAACAAAAAGCTAATTTGGTTATTTCTCCCCATTCTGTTCCCTACACCGTCTAAACTGCACAAAAAAGAGAGGCTCAGCCTCTCTTTGGGTTATTTTTCGTCATTCATTTTTGATTTTACTTCATCATAAGATAATGCATGAGATTCCTCTTCTACTGTTTCAGGCATCTTTCCTGTTTCATAGAGAGATTTAATTTGTGTACTATCCAATGTTTCGTATTTCAATAATGCTTCTGCAATCAACTTGTGAGTTTCACGATTTGACTGAATAATTTCAGCGGCTTTATTTCGTGCCTCATTCAATAATGAACGAACCTCTTCGTCAATTTCATAAGCTGTTTGTTCTGAAATTGATTTTTGAGGGCTTTGTGCACCAAACATGGCATGATTTCCTTCATATTGAACTGGACCAAGTTTTTCACTCATACCGTACTCTGTAACCATTGCACGCGCCATTTGTGTCGCTTGTTCAAAGTCGTTTGAAGCTCCTGTAGTTTGGACATTAAAGATAATTTCTTCAGCTACACGTCCACCCATTAAGCCAGCCAATTGCTCTTTCATATCTTCTTTAGATAGAAGCATTTGGTCTTCCTTAGGAAGTGCAATCATATAACCACCTGCACGACCACGTGGTACAATTGTAACCTTATGGACAACTCGGGCATTCGATAAGACTAGACCAACAATGGTATGTCCTGCCTCATGATAGGCAACCAATTCACGTTCTTTTTGTGAAACTGTCTTATCTTTCTTAGAAGGACCAGCAATCACTCTATCTTCTGCTTCATCAATATCTGAAGCATCAATAACTGACTTGTTGCGACGGGCAGCAACTAAGGCTGCCTCATTTAGAACGTTTTCCAAATCAGCACCAACAAAGCCTGGAGTTTGTTGAGCAACTAATTTCAAATCTACATCTTCTGCTAAAGGCTTGTTCTTAGCATGAACTTTCAAGATTGCTTCGCGCCCCTTAACATCAGGACGACCAACCAATACTTTTCTATCAAAACGTCCTGGACGCAAAAGGGCAGGATCAAGTACATCTGAACGGTTTGTCGCAGCGATGACGATAATCCCTTCATTTCCCTCAAAACCATCCATCTCAATCAAAAGTTGGTTCAAGGTTTGTTCACGTTCATCATTTCCTCCACCGAGGCCGACACCACGTTGACGACCAACAGCATCAATTTCATCGATAAAGATAATAGCTGGCGCTGCTTTTTTGGCATCTTCAAAAAGAGAACGAACACGACTAGCTCCAACTCCGACAAACATTTCTACAAAGTCAGAACCTGAGATACTAAAGAATGGAACGCCTGCTTCTCCAGCGACTGCCTTAGCAAGCAAGGTCTTACCTGTTCCCGGAGGCCCCTCCAAAAGAACACCTGCTGGAATACGGGCTCCAAGTTTTGTAAATCGTTTTGGATCTTTTAAGAATTCAACAACTTCAACTAGTTCTTGCTTTTCTTCCTCAGCTCCAGCAACATCTGAAAATCTTACTTTAATATCCTCTTTATTTGCAGCTTTAGCCTTACTACGTCCAAAACTCATTGGGTTACGACCATTGCCTCCCCCCATATTTCCCATCATAGAGAATAGGAAGAAGAATAGAATTCCAAATGGCACAATGGATACGAGTAGATTAATCCACATACCACTTGAACTTTCATGCTTAATAGTTACTTCTGCTTTATGGTCCGAAGCAAGTTTTTGCAATTCTGATACTGTGGTATCAGAGGGAAGAATAATACTTGAAAATTTCTCTACTGTTGTAACAGATGGAGAAAAGAACTGAATGCCTGTTTCTTCTTTACTTGTTTTAGGATTTTTATAGACACCCGAAACTTCGATAACACTGCCATTTGGTTGGTAGGTTAATTCTTTTACATTGTCATCGGTAATTTCTTTTACCAATTCTGTATAATTAATTTGCTCACTTTTCCCTGCAACACTACCTGTACTAAAATACTGGTAAGCTGTAACTAGGAAAAAAATAAGTAATAACCATAGAAATGGATTTTTAATTAAACCATTATTTTGTTTTTTCATTAAAAATTGTTCTTTCTAATTTGAATACACTTCTTCTTTCAATACTCCAACATAAGGAAGGTTACGATAATTTTCTTTGTAGTCTAAACCATAACCTACTACAAACTCATTTGGGATAGTAAAGCAGGTATAGTCTGCCTCAATTTCTACAACACGTCCCTCTGGTTTATCCAACAAGGTTGCAATGTTAACAGAAGCTGCATCTCTTGCAATAAACATATCTCGCAAATTCTTCAAAGTTTGACCTGTATCAATGATATCCTCTACAAATAGAACATGTCTTCCTTTAATATCTTGAGTTACATCTTGCTTGATATTGATGACACCACTACTTGCTGTTCCACCATGGTAGCTAGAAACCATCATGAAGTCCATTTCAATATGTGTATCAATATGTTTGACCAATTCAGCCATAAAAGGAATAGATCCTTTTAAAATCCCAACCAAGATTGGATTTTTTCCTGCATAGTCCTTAGTTAATTGAGCACCTAATTTTTTAGCAGCTTCTGTAATTTCATCGTGTGAAACGAGGATTTTTTTAATATCGTTTTCTAACATTTTTTTACCTATCTATTTTTTCTATATAAAGTACAGTGTTCATTATATCATTTTTCGTGTTTTTACTCAAATCACTAGTCGCAATTCCCAAAATTGAGACAATTTCACCAAATTGCTCAATAATCAGAGCAGATTTTCGCTTTTCCATAGGGATTTTCAAATCAATAAATAGACGTCTGAGTTTTTTTCTATGCCCATTTTGAATCAAAACATCTCCTGTTTTTCGATGACGAATGTGTATGGATGTTTCCCGTGAAACAGATATTTGTTGAATTGATTCACCTTCTAAAGGAAGTCCAAAGGAAAATAAATATCCCTGATAAGTTACCTGATTTTGATAGTGTAACACAAGTTCATCTTCCTTTTCATCAGCCTGCGGACTGATTTTACAAATCTGAAACTGTTGATACTCTTTTATCAATTCATAGCCATTTTTAAGCAGATGACGATACTGGCTTTTAGTTTTTAAAATTTGCCTAACTTCTTCAAACTGAGCTTTTGTAAGATTCAAATCTGGAAAACGATTCAGATAAGTTTGAAGTAAAACTCTTTGTGTCGACTCAGAGTAAGACAATAGCTGCTCTAAATTTTCCACATCAATATTGTTAGATAATTCAGTTATAGCTAAGTCATAATCTAAAATTTCATTGCCGATACTTAAGATTGCATCTCTAAATCGAGGATTTTCTTTTTCTAAATCTGGTAAATAAGAGTTTCGAATACGGTTGCGAAAATAATGATTTTCCTTATTTGATGTATCTTCAAAGTGAAAAATTGGTGGAAAGTCTTTTTTCTGAAAATGCAAGAAGGGGCGAATGATTTCTATCTCTCCGACTACTTGCTTCTCCTTAATTCCTGATAGATAGCGCAAGCGAGTCCCTCGAATCAAACGCATCAAAATCGTTTCCACCTGATCATCAGCATGGTGGGCAGTGACTAAAGCTGTCGCACCTGTCTTTTTCATGACCTCTTGAAAAAAATCATAACGAAAATGTCGTGCATGTGCTTCTGAAAATTCTCCTGAAAAATTGCTGATATAAATAGGAAGCTCTGCTTCAGCAGCCAACTTCCTTAATTCCTTTTCTTCCCAATCTGATTCAATTCTCTGCTTATGATTCACATGGGCTAGAATCAATTCAATTTCTAACTCTTTTTGATAAGTAGATAATACCTTAAATAGAAACATAGAATCTAATCCACCAGAAAGAGCTAGCACCACCTTAGTATGCTTTTTGAAATATCCCTTCTTGAGAAAATGATTTAAAAAATCCTGTTCCCTCATTTTAGAACCTCATAAACATCCTTGGCTATCTTGGAAATCGTATCGTAATCAGAATCTTTAGTAAAAATAGAAAGCACAAATGGAGAATCTGCATAGGCGACACCCGTATCATGCTTAAATTCGTCCGCATCCCCAATTTTATGAGCTACCTTCACAGAAACATCTTTGGCAATTCGCTGATTATCAAAATCTGTTTTAGTCAAAGACTCCAATACAAATCCATTTTGATTATAAATAGCTTCCATGACTTTTCCAGCCATTTTAGAAGAAATCAATTTTTCTTTTGGATCCCAATCATCTCCCATAATGGCAGACATCTTGGATTTAAATGTGGCATCAGATTGGTTTGAAATGTAATATCCCAATATGTTATGAGCTACATTATCAGATTCTTTAGATACTTTTGTGATTAAGTCCTTGAGAGAATACTCTTTATTATCCTCTTTTTTAGGAAGACTACCACTTCCTTCTGGTTTATAAGAACCTGGAAAATCATTGATTGCAGATACATATTTTACAGTCGTATCTAACTGATAAAGACCCTCATTTATTTTTTCTTGCGCATAATAGAGATAAGGGAGTTTCAAAACACTAGCTGCATACATCTTTTCATCTTGATTGATACCAGCCTCTTTTCCAGTAGTCAGTTGCTTAACATAAATAGAGAATGAATCCTTCTGATATTTTTCCGATAACATTTCTTGGACTTTACTCATCCGATTATCTTCTTCAGAAGTTGATTCTTTAGCTACCCATCCAACCTGATCAATATGTAGAAATTCTCTTCCTTCTACAAACATGGTCTTGTCAATCGATACTTGCGAATAAGCTGATAAGGATGATTTCACTTCTTTTAAGTCATAAGGACTATTGTACAGTTTAAAATCAGATTCTAACCATACTTTTTTTATTGTTGGAGTTACCTCTGACTGATCATATAAAAATCGTTTGTCTGCAGCTATAAATTGATGGTTGGATAACTTAAATACCGGAATCCCTTGTTTATTTAAACGCCACTCGGTTATTTGGAAACTTGTTTTGGGAGTCAATTTCCCAGATTCCACTACTAAATCTTCATTCGCATAAACAGGAACCTCTCCATAAACCATGGGAGAACTTAATTTTTCTCTAAAATAAATACCAAAGTCAGATTGTGAAAGGTAATAAATTTCTTTCGAAGTATAGACGACTTCTTTTTCTGTGCTAACGACTTTTGAAATAGTCAAAAAACTCGGTAGCAACAAAATAATTAAGAACTTACGCATTCTTCCTTTCCTTTTCTTCTTGTAAACGCAATAATTGATTTTTATCAGCCAACTCTTCCAGCTTTTCATCTGATCGACTCAAAAATTGCTCAATTACATCTAGTAAATTTTCCATTTTATCACCTTTGAAGCAAGTCAGGAATCGTATAAACTATTTCCCTCGACTTAGAATAATAGTACTTCGCTCGTGTATATTTGGCAGCATAATCCTCATCTTTCAACTTGGTAGCAAATGCTGTCTCCTTATCCTTTTCATCACTCAAAGTTTGATACTGAGTTTGCAAGTCTGCTAATTGCTGACGTCTTTGGAGTAATTGCTGATAACTCTGCGCTAAATTAAAAGTTGGCAAGATAAATAATAGCGTAATCAAAATCAATACCCACCCCATAAAACGATTCCGTTTTTGTCGTTCTTTCATCAGGTAGCGACGACGTTGATATTCATTTTGGATAAAAGAATTATTCAATTGTACAATATTTTTAGACATTTTCTTCTACCCGTGTTTCACTGATAATTTCATACATGCCTGCTGCATCTTCTTTTTTTGTACTATCTTTCATCTCTAGTACTTTGACAAGTAGCAACTTATTGCCAAAGCGAATTTCAACTTGGTCATTAACTTTCAAATCCGTTGAACTTTTGGCCAAGATTCCATTCACCTTGATTCTGCCTTTATCTGCTACTTCTTTTGCGACTGTACGACGCTTGATAATTCGCGATACTTTTAAATATTTGTCTAATCTCATCCTTATTACCTCAACTTATTATTGTACCATTTTTATCTATTTTATAGAAGAAAAATATCAAATGGAATTTTCTTTCTTAGACTCTTTTATCTCTAATAAACTTTCTCCAAAAATCAGCAGACCTTCTAAAATTTCATAATCTTTCTTATTTTGGACATCAAATACAAGCTCCATTAATCCCTTATTCTCAGCGATGCCTGCTTTTAAGTTCGTTGCGGATAAAGCTTTAAAATAATCTTGAGCTAAAAACAGTCGTTGAGTGACTTTTTCAAATTGAACTGTAATTTTATTATCTTTTCTTTCCACACGTTGAACAAAGACCTTGTCCAAATATGACTTGACTAAACCAATCTCTAAAAGATATGCTACTACATCTGGGTATTCTCCAAAACGGTCTATCAACTCCTCTTGTAACTCTTCATAATTGACACGGTTGTCAATTTGACGAATTTTCTTGTAAATTTCAATCTTATGTCGTTGATCAGAAATATAAGTATCAGGAAGATAGGCATCAATTTGCAAAATCAACTCAGCATTCCCTTTGGTTCTTGTGTTAGCGTTAGCATTACCGTTTCGTTTAGCAATAGCTTCCTCTAATAACTGCGAATACAATTCAAAACCAACAGAATCAATGAAACCAGACTGGGATTTTCCTAGGAGATTTCCTGCTCCACGAATCGAAAGATCTCGCATAGCAATCTTAAATCCGGATCCCAATTCTGTAAATCCTTTAATCGCTTCTAATCTCTTCTCGGAAACTTCACTAATTGATTTTTCTGGACGATACATGAGATAGGCATAAGCAATACGATTACTACGACCGACTCTTCCTCTTAACTGATACAAGGTTGACAAACCCATATGGTCCGCATTTTCAATAAATAAAGTATTAGCATTTGGAATGTCCACCCCTGTCTCAATAATGGTAGTCGTCACCAAGATATCGTATTGTCCCTCAATAAAGTCTAGTAGAGTATTTTCCAACTGGATTTCACTCATGCGACCATGAACATAACCAATCGAAGCCTCTGGAATCAACTCCTGTAATTCTGAAACCTTCTGGTCAATCGTGTCAACTTTATTGTAAAGATAGTAAACTTGACCTCCACGCTCCATTTCACGTAAGACAGCATCACGAATGACACTATCATTCTTTTCTAAAACATAGGTTTGCACTGGATAACGATTAGTCGGCGGAGTTTCAATAACAGACAAATCTCTGATTCCCAGCATAGACATGTGAAGGGTACGAGGAATTGGCGTTGCTGTCAAGGTTAGGACATCCACTTGTTTCTTCAGTTCTTTCAAGGTTTCCTTATGCTTGACACCAAATCGCTGTTCCTCATCAATAATCATCAAGCCTAAATCAGCAAACACAACATCTTTTGACAAAACACGATGGGTTCCAATCAAAATATCAACTTGACCGTTTTTCAATTTTTCAAGTGTTTCGGTCTGCTCTTTTTTACTTCTAAAACGACTCAATACATCAATATTAACTGCAAAATTTTGGAATCGTTCCTTAAAATTGGTATAGTGCTGTTGCGCTAAAACCGTCGTCGGAACTAGAACGACAACCTGTTTGTGATCATTGACAGCCTTAAAGGCTGCACGCATTGCAACTTCAGTCTTTCCAAAACCAACATCCCCAACTAAAAGTCGATCCATTGGCTGAGAAGCCTGCATATCTCTCTTGATTTCCTCAACACTACGAAGTTGATCATCCGTTTCAACATAAGGAAAGGCATCATCAAAAGCATCTTGCTCTTCATCATCGGCTGAAAAAGCAAAGCCCTTCAACTGACTGCGTTCAGAATAGAGTTTGATTAAATCATCAGCTATATCCTCTACCTGGTTCTTAACTTTTTGCTTGGCCTTTTTAAAATGACCGTCATTTAATTTATTGAGTTTAGGTGCTTTACCGTCACTTGAAACGTATTTGGAAAGTAGATGAATCTGTTCCACTGGGATAGAGATTTGATCCCCGTTTTGGTATTGAACACTGACATAATCACGGTGAATCCCCTTAATTTCAATGGTTTCAATCCCTAGATATTGACCAATTCCATGGATATGGTGAACAACGTAATCTCCTTTTTCAAGTTCATTGTAATCTTTTAATCTCTCTGCGTTTGAAACATGTTGTCTTCGAAAACGACGTTTCAATTTCTTTTGAAAAATCTCATGTTCAGTTATCAATAAAACCTTTTCATCTACAAAATGAAAACCATGTCTGAGATTACCCTCGATTAAGTTTACAGATTCTTTACAAACACTTGACTTATCTCTAGAATCCAATTTAATCTGGTATTCCTCTAAAACATCCTCCAATGTTTTACTTCCCATTGAATTGCTAGACTGCAGGATAATAGTATAATTCATTTTTTTGTATCGTTCAATTTCTTCTTTTAGAAAAGAAAACTGATTGAAAAACTCCTGCATAGGATATTGATTAAATTGATAATTTTTGTCAAACTTGAGATTTCCTAACCCCTTTTGTAGATTAGAGAAAAAGGTAACCGGACTCTGTTTTTTATAAATTTGCTCTGTATCTGCAAAATACTGTATCTCAGAAAATGCTTTACTATTCTGTAATTCTTCTGTAAAGTACTGCGCTAATTCTCTTTCAAAGACTTCATACTGATTCATCAATTTTTGATAATCATCAAAGAATATTGGTATGTTTTTTTCAATATAATCAAATACAGTCCATGTCTTATCATAGCATAAAGATAAAAATTTCCGTGAATCAGAATGCATTTGTTTTTGGTGAAAACTTGAAAGAATTTCTTCTAAGTATGATTTTAAAATAGGTGATAACGTTTTTGAAATTTGTTTTTCTAAAGCTGACTGACCTCGTTGATAATCCTTTTCTCTCAAAAACATATCACTAGCTGGAAAGATGGTGAATTCTGTCTGATTTTCTTTCGATAATTGTGTTTCGACTTCAAATGACCTGATACCATCAATTTCATCACCAAAAAACTCAATTCGGCAAGGTTCTAACTGGGATATTTCAAAAATATCTAAAATATCTCCTCGTATACTAAACTCTCCCTGAGTTTGTACTTGTGTAACTTTTCGATAGCCGATTTCTTTTAACTGATAGATAAGTGTGTTTTGGTCATATTCTTCACCAACTGAGATTTTTACAACACTATCTTTGAATACATTGGGAGACGGTAAAATCAATCGACTTGCTGCGATATTACAAACTAAAATCCCTCTCTTAGAGGAATCAGTCAAAAAACGCAAGGCTTCAACCCGTGAAATGATTTTTTCTTGTGAAGACATCAAAAACTCCACCATAGGAGTATCATCTACCAAAAATGGATAGACAAGTTCCTCACCCAAGATAGATAGAAGATCACTAACAAGTCCTTCTGCTTCTCCATAAGTTGACGTCAACAACACAATCTTATCTTCTTTTTCTAAACTGCTTGCAATTGCAAGAACCTTAGTAGACGTTGATAAACCTAGTATTAGTTGTCTTTTCTTATCTGTTAAATTTTGATGCCATTTTTTAATCTGATCATTTTCTGAGAATAAATCTAATAGGGTCACCATTTATCCATTATACCTCTGCATTGTTTTCTCAAAATTTTTCTCTTGTAAATAGTAGTTTACAGAATCGTCAACCTTGTCAATAGACTGTAAAATACCAATATACTCATCCTTGTCAAAGGTACTCAAAACATGGTGAACAACTGACATACCATTTTTAGGTCTTCCAATTCCTATCTTAACACGATTAAAGACCTGAGTTCCTATATGTTGAATAATAGACTTAATGCCATTGTGACCACCTGCGGATCCCTTTGCTCTTAAACGAATCTTTCCAACTTCCATGTCAAGATCATCGTAAATGATGAGTAAATCTTCAATATCCAAACCATAGTAAGTCAATAAAGCATGAACTGCTTTTCCACTTTCATTCATAAAGGTCGTTGGTTTAATCAGATAAATTTTTTCTCCATTTAGGAAAAAGGATGCTAGGTCAGCTTGAAATATCTTATCGTGTGTAAAAGTGACATTCTGTTTCTTCGCTAGTTGATCAATAAACATAAAACCAACATTGTGTTTTGTTTCAAAATATTTATCCCCTGGATTTCCCAAGCCTACAAGTAATTTGGTCATTTATTTTTCCTTTCAAAAGCCAAAAGGGTTGGAATTTTTTTCCAACCTAATTGACACCATTTATTAATTTTTTAGACATTAAAGCGGAATTCCATGATATCGCCATCTTGAACGATATATTCTTTTCCTTCTTCACGCAAGCGTCCAGCTTCTTTTACGGCCTTTTCAGATCCGTATTTCACTAAATCCTCATATGACATGGTTACTGCACGAATAAATCCTTTTTCAAAGTCTGAGTGGATAATCCCAGCTGCTTGAGGAGCCTTCATACCACGTTTGAAAGTCCAAGCGCGAACTTCTTTTTCACCAGCTGTGAAGTAAGTTCCCAATCCAAGCAAGTGGTAAGCTGCACGCGTCAACTTATCTACACCTGATTCTGTCAAACCAATGGCTTCAAGAAACTCTTTTTTATCTTCATCGTCTAACTCAGAAATTTCTTCCTCAGAACGCGCAGAAATAACGACTACTTCAGCATTTTCTGTCGCTGCGAATTCACGAATTTGTTTAACATAGTCGATAGAGTCAGGTTCTGAAACCACATCCTCATCCACATTGGCAACATAGAGCACTGGTTTAGTTGTCAACAGGAAGAGACCTTTGACAACTTTTTGTTCTTCATCTGTAAATTCGATTGTACGAGCTGATTTTCCATCTTCAAGGACTGGTTTAATCTTTTGAAGAACATTAAATTCTGCTACAGATTCTTTATCTTTTTGCGTACGTGCCATCTTTTCTACACGCGCATAGCGTTTATTGACTGATTCTAAGTCAGCAAGAATCAATTCCAGGTTAATGGTATCAATATCTGCAAGTGGATCCACAAAGGCATCTTCACGTCCTTGCTCGCGCATGACATTTTCATCATCAAAAGCACGAACTACATGAACAATGGCATCTACTTCACGGATATTGGCCAAGAATTTATTCCCTAATCCTTCTCCTTTTGAAGCTCCTTTTACAATCCCTGCAATATCTGTAAATTCAAATGTTGTTGGCACTGTCTTTTTAGGAGTAATCATTTCAGTCAATTTTTGTAGACGTTCATCTGGAACTTCTACCATTCCAACGTTTGGGTCAATCGTTGCAAATGGGTAGTTAGCTGCCTCTGCTCCTGCTTTTGTAATTGCATTAAATAGTGTTGATTTACCAACGTTTGGCAAACCAACGATACCTGCTGTTAAAGCCATATTTTCTCATTCTCCGTTTTCATTTCAATCCCTAATATTATAACACAAAAAGGGAAAACTTGCTAACCCTCTAACTAAGGGTTCTCAGTCAATAATTTTATTCATTTTTCGATCAAAATCATAGCGCCCCATCATGACAACATGGTCACAATTACTGCATTTGATTTTGATATCTGCCCCTACACGTGTAATTTCCCAACGATTTGCTTTTTTACCAGTTGACTTGATAGTACAAGCATGTGGTTTTTTCATCTCAACAAAATTTCCAACTTGATACATACTACTCTCCTTTTCTTTTTCGATTATATCATAAAAGAGGCGAGCTAGGCTCAACCTCTTTCACTTAATTTGTACGAACTGGGGTGATGAGCTGCATGAAGTCCTCATCAGTGTCTGCTGGCACAAGAGTAAATGGACGAACAGCTGAGATAAAGCTAATGGTCACCTTTTCGCTATTTAAAGCCTTGAGTGAATCAATCAAGTAAGTTGGGTTGAAACTAATAGTCAAATCTTCACCAGTAACCTGATCAGTATCGATTTCTTCGTTTACTTTACCAACTTCTGGAGAATGAACATGGGCGCTAACAACCCCATCTTTAATTTCAAGTTTCACAGTACCATTTTGAGTCGCACTTGATAAAAGACGAGCACGTTCCATTGACTGGCGTAAGTTTAGCACATCAAAAGTAATAGTAGTGTTAAAGTCTGTTGGAATCAAGCGATCTGTATCAGGATAGTTTCCTTCTAGGAGACGAGTATAGAAGCTAATATTTTCGCTTCTAAAGAGAATTTGGTTATTGGCAAAGAAAATCTCTACAGTTTCAATATCATCTGTAAATACCGCTGAAAATTCGCGTAGAGAACGGCTAGGAATGACAACATCAAAATCATCACTATTTTTCTCAAGCGTTAATTTTTTCTGGCTTAGACGATGAGAGTCTGTTGCAACTGTTTTTAACTCTTTGTGTTGACTCAATACAAAATGAACACCTGTCAAAATTGGACGACTCTCTTGTGTACTTGCAGCAAAAGCTGTTTCATTGATAATTTTCTTGAGTAATTTTGTTTCAAGAACCAAAGGAGTGCTTACTGAAATTTCTTGGATTCGTGGGTACTGTTCGCTATCTTTTCCTTTTAGGGTAATTTCTGATTTTCCACTGGTTAAAACAATTTGATTTTGTTCAATTTCTTTAAAATCAAGAGTCACATCAGGTAGACTAGATACTACATTGATAAAGAAAGAAGCTTCAAGAAGAATCGAACCTAAAGAAGTAATTAACAAACCAGCATCTTCATTTTTTTGAGAAATAAAATTTTCAATTGAAATCTGACCATTTGAACCAATTAAAGTAACACCTTCATTGGTCACGTCAATTTTTACGGTTGATAAAATAGGAATGGCATTTTTAGAACTAATAGCTCTCTTAGTAGTATTTAATGCTTGTAGAAATAAATTTTTATTAATTGAAAAATGAATCATGGATTCTCCTTTATTTATTTTTAGTATTAGAAGGATAATAGTAATAATAGAGTCTGTGAAATCTGTGGAAAACAGACTTTAAACAAGTCATATCAAGTTTTTTGGCTTGTTTAAAAAATGTGGATAAAAAAGATAATAAAGTAAAAGTTATCCACAACTTATTTGATTTTCTTTTTGATTGATTCAATTTCTAAGCGTAAATTATCGTCTTCATCAATCAAAGATTTAATTTTAGCATGGGCATGAATAACTGTTGTATGATCTTTTCCACCAAATTCCTTCCCAATTTTTGGAAGACTATTATCTGTTAGTTCTCTAGATAAATACATGGCTACTTGACGGGCTAACACAATGTTTTGAAGGCGTCTGCTTCCCTTCATTTCTTTGACACTAACTCCATAGAAGTTACCAACTTCATTTTGGATTTTGTCAATTGGGATGACGAGCATTTGGCTAACATCTTGTTTTCGAGCTCTAATAGCTTCTGCAGCAATATCAATAGTGATATCCTTGATGTTTTTTACTCTGGCAATTAAAGTGATGTCGTTGATAGCTCCCTCAAGATCTCGAACATTTGAATCAAATTGCCCAGCTAGGTATTCTAGAGTATCACTTTGGAAATTGTAGCCTAAATGTTCCGTTTTACTTTGTAAAATGGCAATGCGTGTTTCAAAGTCAGGGGGTGTGATAGTTTGTGTCAACCCCCAACTAAAGCGCGTGACAAGCCTCTCCTCGAGTCCTTCTAGATGTTTTGGACTACGATCACTGGTTAGGACAATCTGTTTTTGCTTGTCATGAAGGGCGTTAAAGGTATTGAAAAATTCTTCCTGAGTTGCGACTTTTTTTCCGCTGAGTGACTGGATATCATCGATTAACAAAAGATCAAGACTACGATAGGTTTTTTTAAATTTTTCCATTTCCCCAAGCCTTAAGTGATCAAGAAAGTCATTAATAAAGCTTTCAGCAGGTATGTATTTGACACGCGCATTTGGAATATTTTTTAGAATTTCATTTCCAATAGCGTTTAACAGGTGAGTCTTACCAAGCCCAGGTCCTCCATAGATAAAAAGAGGGTTATAGGTCAGAGCCAAATCTTCAGAGACAGCCAAAGCGGCTGATACTGCCCAAACATTTCCATCCCCTTGAATAAAATTATCAAAGGTATACTTTTCTTTTAACCCAGTATCCGAATACGGAATAGATGCTAACTTTGGACTATAGTCATAAAGAGTTGAATTTGTAGATTCTTCAACTTGTGAGATAGCCGTATCTTGAGGTTTGGTGAAAATATAGTGGGGAGTTATTTCAGCATCATAAATTTCAAATCCAGCTACTACAATAATATCTTTTAGTTGTTTTTCCCAGACCATTTCCATTTCAGATCGTGGTAAAAATATAGTGGCAACATTTTCTTCTACCTTGACGAGTTCAGCTTGAATAGCATAGAAATCATACATGGATCGAGTCAGTCTTTCTTGAGCAAATTCTAAGATACGATTCCAAAATTGTTTTTCTTTCAATCCTTTCTCCTCCTTTACTATTTAAAAGTTTAATACTAGACCTATTTTACCATAGATAGTAAGAATTTTCCACAAGCTGTGAAAAATAATCCACAATGTTATCAAGTTTTATCCACAGGTTGGGGATAAAGTTAGAAACTATTGATTTATTAAGCTTTTTATTGAAAAATATAGTGGATAACCTTGTGAGATAAAAAAATAAAAGAACAGCCTTATTTCAGGCTGTTGATAATTCTACTGTATTCTTCTTGATTTGAAAAAGCAATAATGATTTTTCCACTATCTTTTTTAGAAAGTTTGATTTCTACATCTAATCCGAGTAGTTTTCTTAACTGTTCTTCTTCATTCTGTATGAAATGATTCGTTTTTTGCTGTCTCTTTTGTTTTTTCTCTGTCAGAAGAGCTTCTAACTTCCTTACAGAAATATCTTCTTCTATAATCCGTTGAAAGAAATAGTCTTGTTGTTCCTTATTCAACCCAACTAGCGAACGAGCATGTGCTTGTGATAGTTTGCCATTTTCTACTTCTGAGAGAATCTGTTCTGGCAAGTAAAGCAAACGAATGGAGTTGCTGATATATGGACGAGACTTGCCCATTTTATCTGCAATTTCAGCATGGGTAAATCCTTTCTCTACGAGAGATTCATAGGCGCGTGCTTCTTCTATAGGATTTAAATTTTCTCTCTGCAAATTTTCAATAATGGACTGGATCATCATCTCTTGGTCTGAAAGCTGTTTAATAACAGCTGGGATAGACCTTAGACCAGCTAAAAGTGAAGCCCGATAGCGTCTCTCTCCTGCAAGGATTTCATAACCAATCACAGGAGATTGACGAACAATAATCGGTTGAATGAGTCCATTTTCTTTGATAGACTGTGCTAGTTCATCTAGTTTTTCTCCATCAAATTCTTTTCGAGGTTGATAGGGATTTTTTTGTATATCCGTGATAGAAATCATTTCAAATTTTTCCATGATTCTACACTAACATATCTTTTCTCTTATGTAAAGCTTTCTTTACATAGATGTCAATTAAGATTCTAAATCACCTGAACTCTTGTCAAGTTTAATAGATGTAGTTTCTTCTTTACCGTTACGATAGTAAGTGATCTTAATGGTGTCTCCGATAGAATGATTGTAAAGAGCACTTTGTAAGTCTGTTGATGAAGCAATCTCTTTGTCATCTACTTTTGTAATCACATCGTATTTTTCAAGGTGACCATTGGCAGGCATATTACTTTGTACAGAACGAACAACTACACCAGATGTAACATTACTTGGAATATTGAGTCTTCTGATGTCGCTTGTACTTATATTAGATAAATTAACCATCTGGATTCCCAAAGCTGGGCGTGTCACTTTTCCGTTCTTTTCTAACTGTTCAATAATATTGATAGCATCATTTGCAGGAATTGCAAAACCAAGGCCCTCTACAGATGTTCCTCCATTTGTGGCAATTTTACTTGAGGTAATTCCGATAACCTGTCCTTGAATATTGATCAGTGGGCCACCAGAGTTACCTGGGTTAATAGCAGTATCAGTTTGGATGGCTTTTGTAGAAATGGCTTGTCCATCTTCAGATTTTAAAGATACATTTCGATTAAGACTAGATACGATACCTTGAGTGACAGTATTTGCATATTCAGAACCTAACGGGCTACCAATGGCAATAGCAGTTTCTCCTACGGTTAACTTGCTAGAATCACCAAACTCAGCTACTGTTGTCACTTTTTCTGAAGAGATTTTGACGACAGCAATATCAGAGAAAGTGTCCGCTCCGACAATTTCTCCAGGTACTTTAGTCCCATCTGACAATCGAATATCTACTTTGCTAGCGCCATTTATAACGTGATTGTTGGTGACGATGTAAGCTTCTTTATCATTCTTTTTATAAATAACTCCAGATCCTTCACTAGAGATTTGTTGAGAATCTGTATCAGTCTCATCATTGCCAAATACGCTATTTTGTCTATTTGCTGAATAAGTAATAACGGATACAACGGCATCTTTTACTTTATTAACAGCCTGCGTTGTTGAATTTTCGTTTTTATAGGCAGTCTGTGTGATAGTGCTATTGTTGTTCGAGCTACTTACACCACTTTTTTGAGTTAGTTGAGCTATTGAAAAACTACCCAAGGCTCCACTAAAAAAGCTAATGACGATAACGACTAATAATTGAAACCCTTTTTTGTAAAATGTTTTTAAATGTTTCATATTTGCCTCCATATTTTTGAATTACTGAAAGTATAAACTGACTAGCTTAATTATAACTTAAACACAAAAAGTTTTACACAAACTGTGGATAACTCTTTTAAAACTGTGATTTTCTCAATTGAAATCTATTTTTTATTTTGTGAATAAGATGTGAAAAAATAGAGAATATGTTAGAATAGAGTCATGAAAATTAAAGTTGTAACAGTTGGGAAACTGAAAGAAAAGTATTTAAAAGATGGTATTGCAGAGTATTCAAAACGAATTTCTCGATTTGCTAAACTTGAAATGATTGAGTTAGCAGATGAAAAAACACCAGATAGGGCCAGTGAATCAGAAAATCAAAAGATTTTAGAAATAGAAGGTCAGAGAATTTTATCAAAAGTTGGTGACCGTGATTTTGTTATTGTGTTAGCCATTGAAGGGAAAACTTTCTCCTCGGAAGAATTTAGTAAGAATTTAGAAGAAGCTTCTATAAAAGGATTTTCTACTCTTACCTTTATCATTGGAGGGAGTTTAGGATTATCATCAGCTGTAAAAAAGAGAGCCAATCTTTCTGTCAGCTTTGGCCGTTTAACCTTGCCCCATCAGTTAATGAGACTAGTTCTTGTTGAACAAATCTATCGCGCTTTTACGATTCAGCAGGGATCACCCTATCATAAATAGAGAATTGACTTTTAATTGAATTTTTGGTAGAATAATTGTGTTAGGTCTCATAGCTCAGCTGGATAGAGCATTCGCCTTCTAAGCGAACGGTCGCAGGTTCGAATCCTGCTGGGATCAATATAGTAGCAAAGCTGGGAATTTTCCCGGCTTTTTTCTTAAAAAAGTACACTTGGGGAGAAAAAAATGACAGTTGAGAGAATTTTATCTAAAATGAAATTCCATTTTGTATAATGGTTTTTGTAAGTTAGCTTACAAGAAAAAAACATTTTAGGAGATTTTATTATGAAAAACACAGTTAAATTGGAACAGTTTGTAGCCTTGAAGGAAAAAGACTTGCAGGAGATTCGAGGTGGGGAAAGTAGGGTTTCAAGAATCATCCTTGATTTTCTTTTCCTACGAAAAAAGTAATAAAATAAGGAGAAAGAGTAATGGATTTACTTGGATTTGGGACAGTTATTGTTCATTTTTTAATTATTAGTCACAGTTACCGTTTAATTTGTAAAGGTCAAATAAATAGAAAAGAACTATATGTTTTTGGTATCTATACATTACTAGTAGAAGCAGTACTTGAACTTTCCTTTTATCTTCCATATTTAGATAAAATAGGGATTGAAAGATTTTTATTTCCTTTGGGCTTATATTCCTATTTTCGATGGATGAAACAGTATGAGAGGGATAGAGGACTATTCCTAAGTTTACTACTATCTCTTTTATATGAGAGCACTCATAACTTTCTGTCCGTAACTTTCTCCTCTATAACAGGAGACAATTTTGTTTCACAATATCATTTCCCATTCTTTTTCGTTGTAACGGTGTTGACTTATGTTGTTATATTAAAAATCATTCATTATTTCCACTTAGAACTAACCTATTTTGACAAGGACTACCTTTATCCTTTCTTGAAAAAAGTATTTTTTGCTTTACTATTGTTACATCTTTTATCTTTCGTTTCAGATATAGTAAGTACGATTAAACATTTGAATAGTTTTGGAAGTATCTTGTCATCTATTGTCTTTATTTCTCTCCTTTTGACCTTCTTTGCAATGAATTCGCATAAAGAACAAATGGAAAAAGAGATTGCTTTGAAGCAGAAGAAATTTGAACAGAAACATTTACAGAATTATACAGATGAAATTGTCGGACTGTATAATGAAATCCGTGGTTTTCGACATGACTATGCTGGAATGCTTGTCAGTATGCAGATGGCAATTGACAGTGGTGATTTACAGGAAATTGACAGAGTTTACAATGAAGTTTTGGTCAAAGCAAATCATAAATTGCGTTCAGATAAGTACACTTACTTTGATTTGAACAACATAGAAGATTCAGCTTTACGAAGTTTGGTTGCTCAGTCTATTGTCTATGCTCGAAATAATGGTGTAGAGTTTACACTGGAAGTAAAAGATACGATTACCAAGCTCCCAATTGAACTATTGGATTTGGTTCGTATCATGAGCGTTTTATTGAACAATGCTGTCGAAGGATCGGCTGATAGCTATAAAAAGCAGATGGAAGTAGCAGTTATTAAGATGGAAACTGAAACAGTTATTGTGATTCAGAATTCATGTAAAATGACGATGACTCCTTCAGGAGATCTATTTGCTTTAGGATTCTCCACTAAGGGAAGAAATCGCGGGGTAGGATTAAATAATGTGAAAGAACTACTAGATAAGTACAACAATATTATTTTAGAAACAGAGATGGAAGGCAGTACATTTAGACAAATTATTAGATTTAAGAGGGAATTTGAATGAAAGTTTTAATTTTAGAAGATGTTATTGAACATCAAGTGAGACTAGAGAGAATATTGGATGAAATTTCGAAAGAATCGAATATTCCAATATCATACAAGACAACAGGAAAAGTCCGTGAATTTGAAGAATACATTGAAAACGATGAAGTAAATCAGCTTTATTTCCTAGATATTGATATTCATGGAATTGAGAAAAAGGGATTTGAAGTGGCTCAGCTCATTCGTCATTACAATCCTTACGCTATTATCGTCTTTATCACCAGTCGATCAGAGTTTGCGACTCTAACCTATAAATACCAGGTATCAGCCCTAGATTTTGTTGATAAGGATATCAACGATGAGATGTTTAAGAAGAGAATTGAGCAAAATATCTTTTACACGAAGAGTATGTTACTTGAAAATGAAGATGTGGTGGATTATTTTGACTACAATTACAAGGGAAATGATTTAAAAATCCCTTACCATGATATTTTGTATATTGAAACGACAGGAGTCTCTCATAAATTACGTATTATTGGTAAGAATTTTGCCAAAGAGTTTTACGGTACCATGACAGATATTCAGGAAAAGGACAAACATACTCAGCGATTTTATTCTCCTCATAAGTCATTTTTGGTAAATATAGGCAATATTAGAGAGATTGATCGAAAAAACCTAGAAATTGTTTTCTATGAAGATCATCGTTGTCCTATTTCAAGATTAAAAATTAGAAAATTAAAAGATATTTTAGAGAAAAAATCTAAAAAGTGATTGACAATTAGTAAGAAATTGATATAATGGTTATATCTGCTACAGATAGAAGGTCCGTTGGTCAAGGGGTTAAGACACCGCCTTTTCACGGCGGTAACACGGGTTCGAATCCCGTACGGACTATTTTATCCGCCATAGCTCAGTTGGTAGTAGCGCATGACTGTTAATCATGATGTCGTAGGTTCGAGTCCTACTGGCGGAGTATAGATAAAAAGGAACACAACTGTGTTCCTCTTTTTGTATCAATTTGTATCACCAAGCATCTTCATAAGGAAATCTGTTATTTCTTGAGGACTTTCTTTTTTTCCATGTGCAATCCAAGTTTGACAGACACCAAAAAGTGCATGAGTTAGATAGATGCTACTGTATTCTAATTCAGTTGTATTGAGATTCAGTTGCATAAATCGCTTTTGTAAATCTGTACTGAGCATGATATGAAGTTTATTTCGTAAGAAATTTTGGATTTCTTTGGTTCCATTTTCAGAAAGAAGGGCAGCCAGAAGTGGTTCTGATTCCAAATATTCAAAGACTTCTAAAATAGCGTCTCTTTTGTGATGAGCATGTTTTTGAAAAATATATTCAAATGTATGAAATAGCTTGCTTTGATAATGCTCAATCATATCATACTTATCCTTATAGTGAGTATAGAAGCTGGAACGACTAATTCTGGCTTTTTCTGCTAACTTTACAGTAGAAATTTGATCAAATGGCTGTTCCATCAGTAATTGTACCATAGCATTTTCAATAGTTCGCTTTGTTTTTAAGCGTTTGTTACTTTCTTGCATATTTTCTCCTTATAAACAAATTAGACTATATGTCTAAAAATAGATTTTTTATCTTGTAATTTAGATTTTTTAATGTATAATCTATTATATCAAAATTTTAGACAATATGTGTAAAAAAGGAGAAACTATGTTTAAAGAATGGAAAGCAATTTTTAAAAAACCAACCTTTATTATTGTCATGATAGGGATTTCTCTTATTCCAGCTCTGTACAATATTATATTTTTGTCCTCAATGTGGGATCCGTATGGTCAATTGTCTGACTTACCTGTGGCAGTTGTCAATAATGATAAAGAGGCTTCCTATAATGGTAATACTATGGCAATAGGAAAAGACATGGTGTCCAATTTAAAAGAAAATAAAACCTTGGATTTTCATTTCGTGGATGAAGATGAAGGAAAGAAGGGATTGGAAGATGGAGATTACTATATGGTAGTGACTTTACCCAGTGATTTATCTGAAAAAGCAGCTTCTATTTTAACGGATCATCCAGAGCAAATGCAAATTGATTATCAGACTTCAAGTGGTCATAGCTTTATTGCCAGCAAGATGAGCGATTCTGCGATGACACAATTGAAGCAGAATGTTTCTACAAATGTAACTGAGACCTATACTAAAGCCTTATTTAACAAAATGATTGATTTAAAGGATGGCATGAGTCAAGCAGCTTCTGGTAGTGAAAAATTAACTGATGGAGCGAATCAGTTAGTGACAGGAAGTCAAACATTAACTACTAACCTACACTCTTTAGCAGCTTCAAGTTTAACCTTTTCAAATGGAACGGAGCAGTTTACTAAAGGATTATCTGCTTATGTTTCTGGTGTCGAACAACTTCATCTTGGCTTAGGGAATTTTAATAGTGGTTTAGTTACATATACTGGTGCAGTGAGTCAATTAGATAGCGGATTAGGTCAATTATCTTCTAAAAGTCCTGAATTAGTAAGAGGAATCAATCAGTTATATACTGGTGTAGAATCCTATACTGGCGGTGTTTCTCAGCTTAATGCTGGTCTTAATCAATTTTCATCTGGTGTTAGTGCCTATACAAATGGTGTGGGAAATCTTGCAACAGGTGCTAATCAGTTATCTAATCAATCAGCTACACTTCGAATGGGTGTGGAGCAATTAAGTGAAGGAATTCAACAACTTTCTAGCAAGTTAGATGCTTCGTCTGAGCAAAAAGATCAAATTAATCAATTATCTTCTGGTTTGAATCAGTTAAATCAAGCTATTCAAAATATTGATGTTGGAGATACAAAACAATTAGATTCTGTTTTATCAAGTATAGTATCTCTTTCTAATCAAATGTTAGCACGTGCTCAGTCTGATAAAGCGACTACATTAGCTAATATTCAATCGACAGCAGCTTATCAATCATTGACAAGTGAGCAACAAGCTGAGATAAGTGCTTCTGTATCTCAAAATTCAACTGATAGTATTCAATCTGCTCAGTCAATTGTAACTTTAGTACAAGGTTTACAGGGAAGTTTAGAAAACTTACAAAATCAATCTTCTAATCTTTCGACTTTAAAAAATCAAGCTAATCAAGTATTACCGCTTGCTTCTACTTCTTTGACAGGATTGTCAAGTGGATTAACAGAGATACAAGGAGCTGTTACTAGTAAATTAGTTCCTGCTAGTCAGTCGATTGCATCAGGTGTAAATACATATACTACAGGTGTTGATAAAGTTTCTCAGGGCGCAAGTCAACTAAGTGAAAAAAATGCCACCTTGACAGGTAGTTTGGATCAACTAGTTTCAGGCTCAAACACCTTGACACAAAAATCTTCTAACTTGACAGCAGGAGTTGGTCAATTAGTTGAAAAAACTCCAGAATTAGTGTCTGGGATTGAAAAATTATCAACTGGCTCTAACCAATTGAATCAAAAGAGTCAAGAATTGATAGCAGGAGTTGATAAATTGCAGTCAGGCTCTAGCCAACTAGTTGACAAATCCAGTCAGTTACTTTCAGGTGCTTCTCAATTAGAAAGTGGAGCTAATAAATTGGCAGATGGAGCTGGGAAACTAGCAGAAGGTGGAACAAAGTTAACTTCTGGATTGGAAGGTTTACAGATAGGAGTTGCTTCTTTGGGACAAGGATTAGGTAATGCTAGTGATCAACTCAAGTCAGCATCAACAGAATCTAAAAATGCAGAGATTTTGTCAAATCCTCTCAGTCTATCCAAAACTGACAATGACCAAGTTCCTGTAAATGGAATTGCAATGGCTCCTTATATGATATCAGTTGCTCTCTTTGTTGCAGCAATATCAACGAATATGATCTTTGCGAAGTTGCCTTCAGGACGTCATCCAGAGAGCCGTTGGGCTTGGTTGAAATCTCGAGCAGAAATAAATGGTATTATAGCTGTTTTAGCAGGAATTTTGGTATATGGAGGAGTTCATCTTATTGGTTTAACTGCAAATCATGAGATGAGAACATTTATTCTCATTATCCTAACAAGTTTAGTATTCATGTCCATGGTGACCGCTTTAACAACATGGAATAGTCGTATAGGAGCTTTCTTTTCTCTTATCTTGCTTTTATTACAGTTAGCATCAAGTGCAGGTACTTATCCACTTGCCTTGACAAATGATTTCTTTAGAGCTATTAATCCCTGGTTACCAATGAGTTATTCAGTTTCGGGATTACGACAAACAATCTCTATGACAGGAAATATTCATCATCAAGTTATTTTCCTTGCCGTTATATTAGTACTATTTATTTGTTTAGGTATGCTAGCCTATCAACCTAAGAAAATGGAAGAAGATTAAAAAAATCGACCAACTGGTCGATTTTTTTATGTCTTAGATGATTTTCGTTTGTGATTATAGATTCCAAATAGTAAAAGAGAAGTAAAGGAACAGATTGCTCCAGTAATAAAACCATTGGGAATAAAGGAAAGTGTAATAGTTCCTTTTCCCTTAGGAACGTCAACTTTCATAAAGCCAGTTTGAGCTTGTTTCATTTCTATTTTCTTATCATCTTGGTAGGCAGACCAACCTTTGTCATAAGGAATAGTGAAAAAAATAGATGTATCTTGTTGGACATCATATGTAGCAAAAACATTGTTTTTAGAAGTTGATACTGTGACAGGTTGTTCTTTAATTTTTTGAATTGCCTCAGTTAAAGTTTGGGTATCTAAACGGTAGAAGGTAGGAGATTCAAATGATACTTGTGAATTTCCAGGGAAACTAACATGAATATTAAAAGTTTTTGTATCTTTTGTATAGCCTAGATTAAAGAAGGAGAAGACATTATCAGTTGTAAAAGTTTTCTTTTCTCCATTTACAAGAATGTCAACCTTTTTTTGTTTGTCATTAGAAAAGTGAAGGTTTGTGAAAGAAAGATAAACTTGACTGTTTTCGGGAACCTCAATTTGATACTGGATTGCTGCATCCTCATTTGAAGAACTTGTAACACTAATCAAATCATTAGTATTTTCTGTTTTGTCATAAGGAATTGGAGAAAAATAATCAAAATCGACGTTAGCAAGTTGATTTAAAAACGAGGATTGATTATCCAAAGTGTGTTCATTGAACTTGACATCATTGTAAACAGATTGACTAGCAAATGCAATTGGAAGAGAGAATTGATTTTCATATAGGGTAAGATTATCTTTTTGATATACATCTTGGAAACCATACTTATCAATAGGGTTTTCTGAGATATTATACTGGATTCCAAATAAACTATCAGCCAAAATACTATTATTGGCATAACGGAGATTGAGATTAGTCCCAGAGGATTTAAATCCAAGTTTATCCAAAGTAGAGCTTGCTGAACGATTTCGAACAGATGAAAATTGAGAGATTCCATTGTAGTTGAATTTCATACTGTCATTTCCTGTCTGAGTCTCTAGTTTCTCAGTACGAGTAAATTGATTTCCAATATATGTTGAGAAAGATTCCATAGCTGGGATATCTCGATTATATGCACTTCGAGAAGCAAAGCCCCATTCTTTAGCAATTCCGTCCATTTGAGATGAAGCATTTAAACTTATTTCAACTATTATAAATAAAGAGATTAGAATGGCAAATAGATTTACAGAGATAAACTTTTTGATAACTGCAAGTAGTAAAAGAGAATAGACAACTAAAAATTCAAGAGTCAGTAGAATATTCAAATCTGTTAAAAAAGAATAATGTGATTTTAGATAGATGGTAGCTAAAAATCCTGTTACTATAAGAAAAAGCGAAACTAAAAAATTCCAGATTTTAATTTCTTTCAGACGATTTAAGACTTCCGCTGCTGTGTAAATTAACAAGGTAGAGAAAATCCAAGAATAGCGATGTAAAAACATATTTGGAGTATGCATACCTTGCCAAAATAAATCAAGAGCTTCTATATAAAAGCTGGCAATTAGAAATGCAAAGAAGATTGCATAGATAAGTTTCACGTGAAACTTAATAGATTTCATCGTAAAAAATAAAATGGTCAAAATAAAGGGGAGTAGTCCGACAAAAATCATTGGAATAGCCCCATACTTGGTTGTATCAAAGGAACCGATGAATTGCTTAGCAAAGAGATCAAGATACCAGCTACTTTCAGTTTGAAACTTTGTAACTTCAGTCAATTTTTCCCCATGTGTCTGTAAATCAAATAGAGTGGGAAGAGTCATAATTAAACTAGCCATACCAGCTAAAAAGGAGGTGACAACAAAATCAAGAAAAGATGATTTTCGGGTTTTAAAGTCCCACGAAATTTGACAGAGATACCAGAAAATAAGAAACAATGCTGTCATATAGCCAAAATAATAATTTTGAATAAACAAAATTGACAGACTTGTAAAGTACAATAGGAATTTCTTTTCAGTTATCAGTAGATGTAAACCAGTGATAATTAAAGGAATCAAGATAAAAACATCTAGCCAGGTTTTTATCTCTAATTGACTGACAGAGAAACTCATCAGAGCATATGAAGTAGATAAGGCTAGTTTTAAAGGCTTAGGAATCGATTGAAATAAATTATTTAAACTAAAGTAAGTTGACAGTCCAATCAATCCAAATTTTAAGAGAGTTGTCATATAGACAGCATCTGGCATATTCGTTAGATCAAAAAAGTAAACTAGTGGTGAAAAGAAACTACCTAAGTAATAACTAGATAGGGCATAGAAATTTAATCCGAGGCCACTTGTAAAGGTGTAAAATAGACTACTATTTCCATGTAGGATATTTCGTAAGGATACATCAAAAATAACGTATTGATGAAACCCATCCCCTAATAGAGGAGAGTTGTCACTATTCCAGTAGATACCTTGAGATAGGTATACTCCTGTCATAATGACTACGGGAATGATGAAGGAAACAAAATAGGTCCAATATGTTTTAAAAAATAATTTCATGTTACCTCATAAAATGTTAGAAAACTCAGCTGGTTAACCCAACTGAGTTTTGAAGTTTTATTTAGTCTTTCCAAAGTTCTTTAACTTTTGCTTGTACTTCTGCATTTTCTAGGAATTCATCGTAGGTTTCATCGATACGGTCGATGACGCCATTTTTAGACAAGACAATGATATGGTTAGCCAAAGTTTGAATAAACTCGTGGTCATGGCTGGCAAAGATGATTGATTCTTTAAAGTTTTTCAATCCATCATTCAAGCTTGAGATAGATTCCAAGTCCAAGTGATTGGTTGGATCATCAAGTACAAGGACATTTGATTTCAAGAGCATGAGTTTTGAAAGCATGACACGAACTTTTTCTCCCCCTGACAAGACGTTGACAGGTTTGTTAACCTCATCTCCAGAGAAGAGCATACGGCCGAGGAAGCCACGTAGGAAAGTATTGTCATCTTCTTCTTTACTTGCGAATTGACGCAACCAGTCAAGGATTGACTCTCCTCCTGCAAAATCTGCCGAGTTATCTTTTGGCAAGTAAGAACGGCTAGTAGTAACTCCCCATTTGACAGTTCCTTCATAGTCAATGTCTCCCATGATTGCACGAATTAATGCAGTCGTTTGGATGTCATTTTGTCCAATAAGCGCTGTCTTATCACCTGGACGCAAGATAAAGCTGATATTATCTAAAATAGTCTCACCGTCAATCTTTACAGTTAGATTTTCTACTGTCAAGAGATCATTACCAATTTCACGTTCTGCTTTAAAGTTGATAAATGGATATTTACGACTAGATGGCACAATCTCTTCTAGCTCAATCTTATCAAGCATTTTCTTACGTGATGTTGCTTGTCTTGATTTAGAAGCATTAGCAGAGAAACGAGCAACGAATTCTTGCAATTGCTTAATTTTTTCCTCTGCTTTTGCATTACGGTCTGCTAGCAATTTAGCAGCAAGCTCAGAAGATTCCTTCCAGAAGTCGTAGTTTCCGACATAGAGTTTGATTTTTCCAAAGTCAAGGTCGGCCATGTGAGTACATACTTTGTTTAAGAAGTGACGGTCGTGGGATACTACGATAACTGTGTTATCAAAATCAATCAAGAAGTCTTCTAACCAAGTAATCGATTGGATATCCAAACCGTTGGTAGGCTCGTCCAAAAGAAGAACATCTGGTTTACCAAAAAGTGCTTTGGCAAGGAGAACTTTTACTTTCTCACCGTTGGTCAATTCGCTCATGTTTTGGTAGTGCAATTCTTCTGTAATGTTTAGGTTTTGAAGGAGTTGAGAGGCTTCACTCTCTGCTTCCCAACCTCCAAGTTCGGCAAACTCTCCTTCGAGTTCGGCAGCACGAACCCCGTCCTCGTCTGAGAAATCTTCCTTCATGTAGATAGCATCTTTCTCTTTCATGATGCTATAAAGTTTTTCATTTCCCATGATAACGACATCAATGGCACGTTCATCTTCATAGTCAAAGTGATTTTGACGGAGAACAGAGAGACGCTCATCTGGACCAAGAGAGATGTGACCAGTAGTAGGTTCGATATCTCCAGCTAAAATTTTTAAAAAGGTTGATTTTCCGGCACCATTAGCACCGATTAATCCGTAAGTATTTCCTTCTGTAAATTTGATATTGACATCATCAAAAAGTTTGCGATCACTAAAACGTAGTGAAACATCAGATACTGTAAGCAATGTTTTTCTCCTATATGTGTAATATATTTATTCTACTAGAAAATACGGAAATATTCAAATTTTTATCTGTCAATTTTGTGTAAATTACATTTACAGCATACTTTACAAAAATCCGTAAATAGCAAGGTTGATTTATTTTTATAAATTGCAGTTATTTCATTAAAAAAATGCTATAATTGAAGGGACCATATCGAAGGAGAATAAAATGACTAAACCCATTATTTTAACAGGAGACCGTCCAACAGGAAAATTGCATATTGGGCATTATGTTGGAAGTCTCAAAAATCGAGTATTATTACAGGAAGAGGATAAGTATGATATGTTTGTGTTCTTGGCTGACCAACAAGCATTGACAGATCATGCCAAAGATCCTCAAACCATTGTAGAGTCTATCGGAAATGTGGCTTTGGATTACCTTGCAGTTGGATTGGATCCAAGTAAGTCAACTATTTTTATTCAAAGTCAGATTCCAGAGTTGGCTGAGTTGTCTATGTATTATATGAATCTGGTTTCATTAGCACGTCTGGAGCGTAATCCAACTGTCAAGACAGAAATTGCTCAGAAAGGATTTGGAGAAAGCATTCCGACAGGATTCTTGGTCTATCCAATAGCTCAAGCAGCTGACATCACAGCTTTCAAAGCTGATTATGTTCCTGTTGGGACAGATCAGAAACCAATGATTGAGCAAACTCGTGAAATTGTTCGTTCTTTTAACAATGCATATAACTGTGATGTCTTGGTAGAACCGGAAGGTATTTATCCAGAAAATGAGAGAGCAGGGCGTTTACCTGGTTTAGATGGAAATGCTAAAATGTCTAAATCACTCAATAATGGTATTTATTTAGCTGATGATGCGGATACTTTGCGTAAAAAAGTAATGAGTATGTATACAGATCCAGATCATATCCGCGTTGAGGATCCAGGTAAAATTGAAGGAAATATGGTTTTCCATTATCTAGATGTTTTTGGTCGTCCAGAAGATGCTCAAGAAATTGCTGACATGAAAGAACATTATCAACGAGGTGGTCTTGGTGATGTGAAGACCAAGCGTTATCTACTTGAAATATTAGAACGTGAACTTGGTCCTATTCGTGAGCGCCGTATCGAATTTGCTAAGGATATGGGAGAAGTTTATAATATGCTTCAAAAAGGTAGTGAAAGAGCGCGTGAAGTTGCAGGTCAAACCCTATCTGAAGTTAAAGGAGCAATGGGACTTCATTACTTTAACTAAGTTTATTTTATAAGAAACTATCATTTCTATCTCAAAGAAAAGATAGTTTTTTATTTACCCCTGTAACATTTGACAAATTTTTATAGAATGGTATGATAGATACAATATAAAAAGAGTCAAGCTCAAAAAGAAAGAAAAGAGGAAACTTCGAATGTCTAATTGGGACACTAAATTTTTGAAAAAAGGTTTTACCTTTGATGATGTATTGCTTATTCCAGCTGAAAGTCATGTGTTGCCTAACGATGCAGATTTAACAACTAAATTGGCAGATAATCTGACTTTAAATATCCCAATTATTACCGCTGCCATGGACACAGTTACAGAGAGTCAAATGGCTATTGCTATTGCTCGTGCAGGCGGTCTCGGAGTTATCCATAAAAACATGTCAATTGCTCAACAAGCAGACGAGGTTCGTAAGGTAAAACGTTCTGAAAATGGAGTTATTATTGATCCGTTCTTCTTGACGCCTGAACATACAATTGCTGAAGCAGATGAGCTTATGGGTCGTTACCGCATCAGTGGTGTTCCAGTTGTTGAAACACTTGAAAATCGTAAATTGGTTGGTATTTTGACAAACCGAGATCTTCGTTTTATTTCTGACTATAACCAACCAATCTCAAATCATATGACCAGTGAAAATCTTGTGACTGCTCCTGTAGGTACAGATCTTTCAACAGCTGAGAGTATTCTTCAAGAGCACCGTATTGAAAAGCTTCCTTTGGTAGATGAGTTTGGTCGTCTTTCTGGTTTGATTACTATCAAAGATATTGAAAAAGTTATTGAGTTTCCAAATGCTGCTAAAGATGAATTTGGTCGTCTTCTAGTTGCAGGTGCAGTAGGTGTTACTTCAGATACATTTGAACGTGCAGAGGCTCTTTTTGAGGCAGGAGCGGATGCGATTGTTATTGATACTGCACATGGTCATTCTGCAGGTGTCTTGCGTAAAATTGCTGAGATTCGTGCTCACTTCCCAGATCGTACTTTGATTGCTGGAAATATTGCTACTGCTGAGGGAGCGCGTGCCCTTTATGAAGCAGGTGTAGACGTTGTCAAGGTTGGTATTGGACCAGGTTCTATCTGTACTACTCGTGTGATTGCTGGTGTTGGTGTTCCGCAAGTAACAGCTATCTACGATGCTGCAGCCGTTGCGCGTGAATATGGAAAAACGATCATTGCTGACGGTGGAATCAAGTATTCTGGAGATATTGTAAAAGCTCTTGCTGCTGGTGGAAATGCAGTTATGCTTGGATCAATGTTTGCTGGAACTGATGAAGCTCCAGGAGAGACTGAAATCTTCCAAGGACGTAAGTTCAAGACTTACCGTGGTATGGGATCAATTGCTGCTATGAAAAAAGGCTCAAGCGATCGGTACTTCCAAGGTTCTGTCAATGAAGCAAATAAACTTGTTCCAGAAGGAATTGAAGGTCGTGTTGCTTATAAAGGAGCAGCAGCTGATATTGTCTTCCAAATGATTGGAGGTATTCGCTCTGGTATGGGTTACTGTGGTGCAGCTAACCTTAAAGAACTACACGATAATGCTCAATTTATTGAAATGTCTGGTGCTGGTTTGAAAGAAAGCCACCCTCATGATGTACAAATTACTAATGAGGCACCAAATTATTCTATGTAAAAAACAATGAAAAGAACTCCCATGGAAACAGGAGTTCTTTTACAATATTGTCAAGTTTCATTTACAATAACTTTACCATCTTGAATAGTGAAGATACTTAGATTTTCTGGCAGATTTTGAAGATGATCTAAGCTTGTTGTTGTGATAAAGGTTTGGATTGAATGAGAAATCGTTTCTAATAATTTTAATTGTCTAGTGTTATCAAGTTCACTCATGACATCGTCAAGCAGTAATATTGGAGATTCTGTAGTAATACTTTCCATTAATTCGATTTCTGCTAATTTTATAGAAAGGACGAGACTACGATGTTGGCCTTGACTTCCGAAACTAGCATCCATCCCATTTATATAAAAAGAAATGTCATCTCGATGAGGACCGACACCAGTATTCTTTTTTAATAAATCTCTGGATCTACTTTTTTCTAAAGAAATTTTGAAAGATTCGGATAAGTCTTCTTTGTCAGTTAGCTTGACAGAAGATTGATAGTATATTGACAACTCTTCAATCTGATTAGAAAGCTCAAAATGTTTCTTACGGCCAAAATATTCTAGTTTTTTTATGAAATCTAAGCGGTGATTCATCACACGACATCCATAATCAACTAGCTGATCATCTAGTACTGAAAGGAAGGTTTCATCTATTTTTTGAGCTGATTTTAGGTAAGTGTTTCTTTGCTTTAGGATGTGGTTATAATTGGTTAAGTCAGATAAATAGATTGGCTTGATTTGTCCAAGTTCCATATCAATGAATTTTCGTCGAACCGAAGGTGCTCCTTTAATTAGTTGTAAATCTTCAGGAGCAAATAAGACAACATTCATGTGTCCTACATAATCTGAAAGGCGTGCCTGTTTTAAATGATTAACTTTTGTCACACGTCCTTTTTGTGTTAGTTCGATTTCGAGGGGAATAGATCCCGTTTTTTTCTGAACAAGACCTGAAAGATGAAGTTGTTCCTCATCAAAATGAATGAGATTTTTATCTGTTCGAGTTCGATGACTACGCGTTAAGGCTAAAAAATAGATAGCCTCTAACATATTTGTTTTTCCTTGTGCATTACGTCCCAAAAAGACATTCAATTTAGGATTAAAGTCTATTTTCGTCTCTTTGTAATTACGAAAAGTCTTGAGAGATAGGTGTTGTAGCCACATGATTATCTACCAGGGAATCGCGGAGCTTGTTTGCTTTTTGGTGATGAAGTAGGTTTAGAGTTGTCTTTTTTTACTCCTTTATTCATCTCCTTAACAAGTTTAGCGATTCGTTCTTTTTCAACTTTATCAGCTTGGTATTCATCTAGTTCTTCAGAAGTAGGTTGTGTCAACAAGATGTCAATATTCATGTCAGGGATGTCAACTTTATCGCCAATACGAAGTTTTTTACCGCGACGACTCTCTAATTCCCCATTAAAGTAAACAGAATGTTCAGAGAGAAAGGATTTGATAGCTCCTCCGCTATGTGTGATTCCAAGTTCTTTGAGTAGTGCTTGGAGGGTAATAAATTCTTCAAATAATTTGTATTCCATAATTCACCTCAATCTTTGGTATTATACCATATTTTCCTAAAAATAGTGAGAGAAACAGGGAGAAATGTAAGCGATTTTTATTTCAAAAGTGTTACAGAGAACAAGAAAATTTCAGGTTTTCGTGATATAATAGAAGTCTGTATATAAGGAGGTAAATCATGGAGTTAGTGCATGGAATTTCAACACATTTTATCCAATCAAAGAAGTTTAAAACGAACAAAATCGCCGTGCGTTTTACCACTCCATTATCCCTCGATACGATTGCAGGTCGCATGTTGAGTGCGAGTATGCTAGAGACTGCTAATCAGATGTACCCCACTTCTCAAGATTTGAGAAGACATTTAGCCAGTCTATACGGTACAGATATGTCAACCAATTGTTTCAGAAGAGGGCAAAGTCACATTGTAGAATTGACATTTACCTATGTTCGTGATGAGTTTTTAAGTAGGAAAAATATGCTAACTTCTCAGGTTTTGGAACTTGTAAAAGAAACTCTTTTTTCACCCGTAGTAGTTGATAATGGGTTTGATTCGGCCTTATTTGAAATTGAGAAAAAGCAATTGCTAGCAAGTTTAGCAGCTGATATGGATGATTCTTTTTATTTCGCACATAAAGAATTAGATAAATTATTTTTTCATGATGAACGTCTCCAATTGGAATATAGTGATTTACGAAATCGTATTTTAGCTGAAACTCCACAAAGTTCTTATTCTTGTTTCCAAGAATTTTTGGCCAATGATCGAATCGATTTCTTTTTCCTAGGTGATTTTAATGAGGTTGAAATTCAAAATGTATTAGAATCATTTGCCTTTAAAGGTCGAGAAGTGGATGTGAAGATTCAATATTGCCAACCTTATTCCAATATCTTGCAAGAAGGCATGGTTAGGAAAAATGTGGGACAGTCTATTTTAGAGTTGGGATATCATTGCTCTGCTGAATATGGTGATGAGCAACATTTCCCCATGATTGTAATGAATGGTTTACTTGGTGGATTTGCTCACTCTAAACTATTTACAAATGTCCGTGAAAATGCTGGATTGGCTTATACTATTTCAAGTCAGCTTGATTTGTTTAGTGGATTCTTGAGGATGTATGCTGGTATCAATCGAGAAAATCGTAACCAGGCTCGTAAAATGATGAATAATCAACTGATTGATTTAAAAAAAGGATATTTTACAGAGCTTGAGTTAGAGCAGACCAAGGAAATGATTCGTCGGTCTTTGTTACTTTCTCAAGATAATCAATCTTCATTGATTGAACGTGCTTATCAAAATGCCTTACTTGGAAAATTTTCGGCAGACTTTAAAAGTTGGATTGCAAAACTCGAGCAAGTTGCCAAAGATGATATTTGTAGAGCAGCTAATAATGTGAAACTACAGGCGATTTACTTTATGGAAGGAATAGAATGACAAAGGTTATTTTTGAAGAAAAATACTATCCAGCTGTAAAAGAAATGGTTTATCGGACTCGTTTGGCCAACGGATTGACAGTTGCTCTTTTGCCTAAAAAGGAATTTAAAGAGGTTTACGGGAGTGTCACTGTTCAGTTTGGTTCAGCAGATGCGCTTGTCACAGGAGTTGACGGAGCTGTAAAACAATATCCTGCAGGAATTGCTCATTTTCTTGAACATAAATTATTTGAAAGAGAAGATTCTAGCGACTTGATGTCGGCTTTTACGAGTCTAGGTGCAGATAGTAATGCCTTTACAAGCTTTACAAAAACAAGTTATCTTTTTTCAGCAACGGATCATTTTTTAGAAAATTTAGACTTACTTGATGAATTGGTAACATCAGCACACTTTACTGAAGACTCCATTCTGAGAGAGCAGGATATTATCCAGCAAGAACGAGAAATGTATCAAGATGATCCAGATTCGTGTTTATTCTTTTCAACTTTAGCGAATTTGTATCCAGGAACACCTTTAGCAACTGATATAGTTGGTAGTGAGGAGTCCATTTTCCAAATCAATCTAACTAATTTGCAAGAAAATTTTACAAGATTTTACAAACCTGTAAACATGTCTCTGTTTTTAGTTGGTAATTTTGATGTGGATCAAGTACAGGACTACTTTGAAAGAAAAGAACGTAAAGATTTAGATGTTCAGGAAGTAGCAAGAGAAAAGTTTGTTTTACAAGATGTAAAGCAAACAGACAGTATGAGAATGGAAGTGTCTTCTCCTAAATTAGCGATTGGGATTAGAGGTAAGCGAGAAGTTGCTGAGGCCGATTGCTATCGACATCATATTTTATTAAAATTATTGTTTGCAATGATGTTTGGTTGGACTTCTGATCGTTTTCAAAAATTATATGAATCAGGTAAAATTGATGCGTCCTTATCTCTGGAAGTTGAAGTAACAAGTCGCTTTCATTTTGTCATGTTGACAATGGATACAAAAGAGCCAGTTGCTTTATCTCATCAGTTTAGGAAGGCCATTCGTAATTTTACAAAGGATTTAGATATTACAGAGGATCATTTGGATACTATCAAAAGAGAGATGTTTGGAGAATTTTTCAGTAGCATGAACTCTCTTGAATTTATTGCAACGCAATATGATACTTTTGGACAAGGTGAGACAATCTTTGATTTGCCGAAGATTTTACAGGAAATTACTTTAGAGGATGTCCTTGATGCTGGACATCATTTAATAGATGAAGGGGATATAGTTGATTTTACAATATTCCCATCGTAGTAACCTATCATAATAGACACTAGAAAGAAGGGATGACAAGTATGAGAAAAAAAACAATTGGAGAGGTTTTACGATTAGCTAGAATCAATCAGGGATTGAGTTTAGATGAATTGCAGAAAAAAACAGAAATCCAGTTAGATATGTTGGAAGCAATGGAAGCAGACGATTTCGATCAACTTCCAAGTCCTTTTTACACGCGTTCTTTCTTGAGAAAATATGCATGGGCTGTTGAGTTAGATGACCAAATTGTTTTGGATGCTTATGATTCTGGGAGTATGATTACTTATGAGGAAGTAGATGTTGATGAAGACGAGTTGACAGGTCGTAGACGTTCAAGTAAGAAAAAGAAGAAAAAAACATCATTTTTACCTTTATTCTATTTTATCCTTTTTGCTTTATCGATTTTAATTTTTGTGACCTATTATGTTTGGAACTATATTCAAACTCAACCAGAGGGGGCTTCTCTTTCTAATTACAGTGTGGTTCAATCAACAAGTTCAATAAGTTCAACTAGCTCTGTTCCCCACTCTTCAAGTAGTAGTTCATCTAGCAGTTCTTCTAGTGTAGAATCAGCTATAAGTGTGTCAGGTGAAGGAAATCATGTAGAAATCGCTTATAAGACAAGTAAGGAAACAGTTAAATTGCAATTGGCAGTTTCAGATGTTACAAGTTGGATCAGCGTTTCAGAAAGCGAACTTGAGGGCGGTGTAACCTTATCACCGGATAATAAAAGTGCAGAAGCAACAGTTGCAACAAAAAATCCTGTAACAATTACGTTAGGTGTTGTAAAAGGTGTTACTTTGACAGTAGATAATCAGACTGTTGATTTATCGAAGTTAACAGCGCAGACTGGACAAATCACTGTAACCTTTACTAAAAATTAAGGAAAAACGAATGAAAAAAGAACAAATTCCCAATCTCTTAACAATAGGTCGAATTCTCTTTATACCTATTTTTATCTTTATTTTAACAGTAGGAAATTCGATAGAGAGTCATATAGTGGCAGCTATTATCTTTGCTGTTGCCAGTATTACCGACTATTTAGATGGATATTTAGCACGTAAATGGAATGTGGTCAGTAATTTTGGTAAATTTGCAGATCCTATGGCGGATAAGTTACTAGTTATGTCGGCTTTTATTATGCTGATTGAGTTAGGTATGGCTCCAGCTTGGATTGTTGCAGTAATTATCTGTCGTGAGTTGGCTGTGACAGGTTTAAGGCTTTTATTGGTTGAAACTGGTGGAACAGTTTTAGCAGCGGCAATGCCTGGAAAAATTAAAACTTTTAGTCAGATGTTTGCGATTATTTTCTTGCTATTACATTGGACTTTGCTTGGTCAAGATCTACTTTATGTAGCCTTGTTTTTCACTATCTACTCTGGCTATGATTATTTCAAGGGTAGTGCTTATGTATTTAAAGGGACATTTGGTTCGAAATGAAATCAATAATTGATGTAAAAAATCTTTCTTTTCGCTATAAGGAAAGTCAGGAATACTATGATGTGAAAGATATTACGTTTCACGTGAAACGTGGAGAATGGCTTTCGATTGTAGGGCATAATGGTAGTGGTAAATCAACGACGGTTCGCTTAATTGATGGCTTACTGGAAGCAGAATCCGGAGAGATTGTAATTGATGGCCAACGGCTGACTGAGGAAAATGTTTGGAAAATACGTCGTCAAATCGGTATGGTTTTTCAAAATCCAGACAATCAATTTGTTGGAGCGACTGTTGAAGATGATGTTGCCTTTGGTTTGGAAAATCAGGGCCTTTCTCGTCAAGAAATGAAAAAGAGAGTGGAGGAAGCTCTGGATTTGGTTGGCATGTTGGACTTTAAAAAGAGAGAGCCGGCGCGTCTATCAGGTGGCCAAAAGCAACGTGTGGCCATTGCAGGTGTTGTAGCCCTAAGACCAGCTATTTTAATCTTAGATGAAGCAACAAGTATGTTGGATCCTGAGGGACGTAGAGAACTGATTGAGACAGTAAAAGGAATTCGGAAAGACTATGATATGACGGTCATTTCCATTACACATGATTTGGAAGAAGTTGCCATGAGTGATCGTGTGTTGGTCATGAAAAAAGGGGAAATTGAATCAACTAATAGTCCAAGAGATCTTTTCTCTCGAAATGATTTGGATCAAATTGGATTAGACGATCCTTTTGCTAATCAATTAAAAAAATCTTTGAGCCAGAATGGCTATGATTTACCTGAAAATTATTTGACAGAAAGTGAGCTAGAGGATAAGCTATGGGAATTGCTCTAGAAAATGTGAATTTTACATATCAAGAAGGGACTCCCTTAGCTTCAACAGCTTTGTCGGATGTTTCTTTGACGATTGAAGATGGTTCTTATACGGCTTTAATTGGGCACACAGGTAGTGGTAAATCAACTATTTTACAACTCTTAAATGGTTTATTGGTGCCAAGTCAAGGGAGTGTGAGGGTTTTTGATACCTTAATCACCTCGACTTCTAAAAATAAAGATATTCGTCAAATTAGAAAACAGGTTGGCTTGGTATTTCAGTTTGCTGAAAATCAGATTTTTGAAGAAACGGTTTTGAAAGACGTTGCTTTTGGACCGCAAAATTTTGGAGTTTCTGAAGAAGATGCGGAGCAGATTGCACGTGAGAAACTGGCTTTGGTTGGAATTGATGAATCACTTTTTGATCGTAGCCCGTTTGAGCTATCAGGTGGACAAATGAGACGTGTTGCCATTGCAGGTATACTTGCAATGGAGCCAGCTATATTAGTCTTAGATGAACCCACAGCAGGTCTGGATCCTCTGGGAAGAAAAGAGTTGATGAACTTGTTCAAAAAACTCCACCAGTCAGGGATGACCATTGTCTTGGTAACGCATTTGATGGATGATGTTGCTGAATATGCGAATCAAGTCTATGTAATGGAAAAGGGACGTTTAGTTAAGTATGGTAAACCGAGTGACGTCTTTCAAGATGTTGTCTTTATGGAAGAAGTGCAGTTGGGAGTACCTAAAATTACGGCCTTTTGTAAACGATTGGCTGATAGAGGTGTGTCATTTAAACGATTACCGATTAAGATAGAGGAGTTCAAGGAGTCGCTAAATGGATAGTATGATTTTGGGGCGTTATATCCCAGGGGATTCGATTGTTCACCGATTGGATCCACGTAGCAAATTACTTGCTATGATGCTACTGATTTTGATTGTGTTTTGGGCTAATAACCCTTTGACGAATCTAATTCTTTTCATAGTGACAGGGATATTTATTGCCTTGTCAGGAGTATCTCTTTCATTTTTTATTCAGGGCTTGAAATCTATGTTTTTCTTGATTGCCTTCACAACTATTTTTCAACTTTTTTTCATTTCTAATGGGAATGTTTTATTTGAGTTTTCGTTTGTGAGAATCACGGATTATGCTTTGCAACAAGCTGGGATTATTTTTTGTCGCTTCGTATTGATTATTTTCTTTTCAACTTTGTTAACCTTAACAACCATGCCCTTAAGTTTGGCCTCAGCTGTAGAAGCTTTGTTAGCGCCTTTAAAGCGTGTGAAAGTTCCAGTTCATGAAATTGGATTGATGCTGTCCATGAGTCTACGTTTTGTTCCAACATTGATGGATGATACGACGCGGATTATGAATGCGCAGAAAGCACGTGGAGTGGATTTTGGTGAAGGAAGCATCGTTCAAAAAGTAAAGGCGATGATTCCCATTTTGATTCCTCTTTTTGCGACAAGTTTAAAACGTGCAGATTCCTTGGCTATCGCCATGGAAGCGCGTGGTTATCAGGGTGGAAAAGGTAGAAGTCAATACCGACAATTGAAATGGACTCGAAAGGATACGCTGACCATTCTTGTTATTCTCGTACTTGGTTGTTGCTTATTTTTCTTAAAATCTTAGTAGCTTTCAGGAATTGATAAAAAAGTTACTGTAACAGTTCTTGATATAAAGGTAGGGATATGAACCGTTTTAAAAAATCAAAATATGTCATTATTGTTTTTGTCACTGTTCTGCTTGTCTCAGCTCTCTTAGCGACGACTTATTCAAGTACAATTGTGACAAAATTAGGAGATGGAATCTCATTGGTTGATAGGGTTGTACAAAAACCTTTTCAGTGGTTTGATTCTGTCAAATCAGATTTGGCTCATTTGACACGAACATATAATGAAAATGAAAGTTTGAAGAAACAGATTTACCAGTTAGAAGTCAAATCAAATGAGGCGGAAACTTTAAAGACAGAAAATGAACAATTGCGCCAATTGCTTGATATGAAGTCCAAGTTGCAAGCTACAAAGACTTTGGCAGCAGATGTTATTATGCGTTCTCCGGTATCTTGGAAGCAGGAGTTGACTTTAGATGCAGGGAAATCAAAAGGGGCTTCTGAGAATATGTTAGCTATTGCAAATGGTGGCTTGATTGGGAGTGTTTCAAAAGTAGAGGAGAACTCTACTATAGTCAACCTTCTGACAAATACGGAAAATACTGATAAGATTTCTGTTAAAATTCAACACGGCACTACCACAATTTATGGAATTATTGTTGGCTACGACAAGGAAAATGAAGTTCTTAAAATTAGTCAATTAAATAGTAATAGCGATATTAGTACAGGCGATAAGGTGACAACGGGTGGATTAGGAAACTTTAACGTTACGGATATTCCTGTTGGTGAAGTGGTTGCCACAACGCATAGTACAGACTATTTGACACGAGAAGTAACTGTTAAATTGAGTGCAGATACTCATAATGTGGATGTGATAGAATTAGTGGGGAATTCATAATGAGACAGTTGAAGCGGGTTGGAGTGTTTTTATTGCTTCCTTTCTTTGTTCTAATTGACGCCCATATTAGCCAGCTTCTGGGCTCATTTTTCCCCCATGTACATTTGGCTAGTCATTTTCTATTTCTATTTCTATTATTTGAGACGATAGAAGTATCAGAGTATCTCTACCTAGTCTATTGTTTTGTGATAGGCTTGGTTTACGATGTTTACTTTTTCCATCTAATAGGGATTGCAACTCTCTTATTTATCTTATTGGGAGCGTTTCTTCATAAATTGAATAGTGTTATTTTGTTGAATCGTTGGACAAGAATGCTAGCCATGATTGTCCTGACCTTCCTGTTTGAAATGGGTAGTTATCTTTTGGCTTTTATGGTAGGATTGACAGTGGATAACATGCCGATTTTTATAGTCTATAGCTTGGTACCGACGATGATTTTAAATTTTTTATGGATTATTGTTTTTCAATTTATTTTTGAAAAATATTATCTATAAGAACGACATATAAATGTAACAAAGGCGTAATATTTATTGGAGTTTTTTTTGGTATACTAGTATTGTCTTAAACAGAAGGAGTATTTATTAACCATGAAGAAAAAAATCTTAGCCTCGCTTTTATTAAGTACAGTAATGGTTTCCCAGGCAGCAGTATTGACGACTGCTCATGCAGAAACGACTGATGACAAAATTGCTGCTCAAGATAATAAAATTAGTAACTTAACAGCACAACAACAAGAAGCACAAAAACAAGTTGATCAAATTCAGGAGCAAGTATCTGCTATTCAAGCAGAGCAATCTAACTTGCAATCTGAAAATGATAGATTACAAGCAGAATCTAAGAAACTCGAGGGTGAGATTACAGAACTTTCTAAAAACATTGTTTCTCGTAACCAATCTTTGGAAAAACAAGCTCGTAGTGCTCAAACAAATGGAGCCGCAACTAGCTACATCAATACAATCGTAAACTCAAAATCAATTACAGAAGCTATTTCACGTGTTGCTGCAATGAGTGAAATCGTATCTGCGAATAACAAAATGTTAGAACAACAAAAGGCAGATAAAAAAGCTATTTCTGAAAAACAAGTAGCAAATAATGATGCTATCAATACTGTAATTGCTAATCAACAAAAATTAGCTGATGATGCTCAAGCATTGACTACGAAACAGGCAGAACTAAAAGCTGCTGAATTGAGTCTTGCTGCTGAGAAAGCGACAGCTGAAGGGGAAAAGGCAAGTCTATTAGAACAAAAAGCAGCAGCTGAGGCAGAGGCTCGTGCAGCTGCGGCAGCAGAAGCAGCTTATAAAGAAAAACAAGCTAGCCAACAACAATCAGTACTTGCTTCAGGTAATACAAACCTAACAGCACAGGTACAAGCAGTATCTGAATCTGCAGTGGCACCTGTTCAGGCTAAAGTACGTCCAACATATAACACGGATGCCTCAACTTACCCAATTGGAGAATGTACCTGGGGAGTTAAAACATTAGCACCTTGGGCTGGAGACTATTGGGGTAATGGAGCACAGTGGGCTACAAGTGCAGCTGCAGCAGGATTCCGTACAGGATCGACACCTCAAGTTGGAGCAATTGCATGTTGGAACGATGGTGGATATGGACACGTAGCGGTTGTTACAGCTGTTGAATCAACAACACGTATCCAAGTATCAGAATCAAACTATGCAGGTAATCGTACACTTGGAAATCACCGTGGATGGTTTAATCCAACAACGACTTCTGAAGGTTTTGTAACATATATTTATGCAGACTAATTAGAGAGAGGGACTCGAATAGAGCCCTCTTTTTCAGGTTTTACCAGAGACAATAACTATTAAAAATTATATCAAAATAGCTTGAAAATATTGGAAAAGTATGGTAAAATGAAAATTGTCGTGTGAACGATAATACTCATTCTTGATGAATTGTGAAGCAGTTGCTCTTGGGTCGTTTTGCGAGTTGAAGTCAAGAAGAGGAAAAAAACAAAAAGGAGAAATACTCATGGCAGTAATTTCAATGAAACAACTTCTTGAGGCTGGTGTACACTTTGGTCACCAAACTCGTCGCTGGAACCCTAAGATGGCTAAATACATCTTTACAGAGCGTAACGGAATCCACGTTATCGACTTGCAACAAACTGTAAAATACGCTGACCAAGCATACGACTTCATGCGTGATGCAGCAGCTAACGATGCAGTTGTATTGTTCGTTGGTACTAAGAAACAAGCAGCTGATGCAGTTGCTGAAGAAGCAGTACGTTCAGGTCAATACTTCATCAACCACCGTTGGTTGGGTGGAACTCTTACAAACTGGGGAACAATCCAAAAACGTATCGCTCGTTTGAAAGAAATCAAACGTATGGAAGAAGATGGAACTTTCGAAGTTCTTCCTAAGAAAGAAGTTGCACTTCTTAACAAACAACGTGCACGTCTTGAAAAATTCTTGGGTGGTATCGAAGATATGCCTCGTATCCCAGATGTGATGTATGTAGTTGACCCACATAAAGAGCAAATCGCTGTTAAAGAAGCTAAAAAATTGGGAATCCCAGTTGTAGCGATGGTTGACACAAATACTGATCCAGATGATATCGATGTAATCATCCCAGCTAACGATGATGCTATCCGCGCTGTTAAATTGATCACAGCTAAATTGGCTGATGCTATCATTGAAGGACGTCAAGGTGAAGATGCAGCAGCAGTTGAAGCAGAATTTGCAGCTTCAGAAACTCAAGCAGATTCAATTGAAGAAATCGTTGAAGTTGTAGAAGGCGACAACGCTTAATTCATAATAAATAGTAATTACCTAGGAGGGCGGGGCTTAGCCCGGCTCTCCTATTTTTAAAAAATATAGGAGAATCAAAATGGCAGAAATTACAGCTAAACTTGTTAAAGAGTTGCGTGAAAAATCTGGTGCTGGTGTTATGGACGCTAAAAAAGCATTGGTTGAAGTGGAAGGCGATATCGAAAAAGCGATTGAATTGCTTCGCGAAAAAGGTATGGCAAAAGCAGCTAAGAAAGCTGACCGTGTTGCTGCAGAAGGTTTGACTGGTGTTTATGTTGACGGTAACATTGCAGCAGTTGTTGAAGTAAATGCTGAAACTGACTTCGTTGCGAAAAACGCTCAATTTGTTGAGTTGGTAAACGCAACAGCTAAAGCAATCGTTGAAGGAAAACCAGCTAATAACGAAGAAGCTCTTGCTTTGACAATGCCTTCAGGTGAAACTCTTGAAGCTGCATACGTATCTGCAACAGCGACTATCGGAGAAAAAATCTCATTCCGTCGCTTTGCTTTGATTGAAAAAACAGATGCACAACACTTCGGAGCCTACCAACACAACGGTGGACGTATCGGTGTTATCTCTGTAATCGAAGGTGGAGACGAAGCACTTGCTAAACAATTGTCAATGCACATCGCAGCGATGAAACCAACAGTTCTTTCTTACAAAGAATTAGATGAACAATTCGTTAAAGATGAGTTGGCACAATTGAACCACGTTATCGACCAAGATAACGAAAGCCGTGCAATGGTTAACAAACCAGCTCTTCCACACTTGAAATATGGATCAAAAGCACAATTGACTGATGATGTTATTGCTCAAGCTGAAGCTGACATCAAAGCTGAATTGGCTGCAGAAGGCAAACCAGAAAAAATCTGGGACAAAATCATCCCAGGTAAAATGGATCGCTTCATGCTTGACAATACTAAAGTTGACCAAGCTTACACACTTCTTGCACAAGTTTACATCATGGATGACAGCAAGACAGTTGAAGCATATCTTGAATCAGTTAACGCTTCAGTAGTTGAGTTCGCTCGCTTTGAAGTTGGTGAAGGTATTGAGAAAGCTGCAAACGACTTTGAAGCTGAAGTTGCAGCTACAATGGCAGCAGCCTTGAATAACTAATTATAGAAAGGAAGTAAATTTGCTTCCTTTTTTCTATGCAGTCGATCCCTATAGGGAGAGCTTCCTATTTTCAAGGTAAAAATAAAAAGCCCTATAATAAGGGCTAAGTGCATTTAGGAGACTAAACTTCAAATTCATAGAGTGCTGTAGAGAGATAACGTTCACCGTTATCTGGTGCTAGAGCAAGGACTTTTTTACCTGTACCTAATTTTTTGGCAATCTCGATGGCTCCGTAGATAGCTGCAGCTGAAGAAATCCCTACAAGGAAGCCTTCTTTTCCACCAATTTCACGTCCGAGTGCAAGAGCATCATCTGATGTTACGCGAACGATACCATCATAGGCTTTAGTATCAAGTGTATCAGGAATAAATCCAGCTGAGATACCTTGAATTTTGTGAGGACCAGGTTTTTCACCAGATAGAATGGCGGATTCATCAGCTTCCACTGCATAAACTTGAATGTTTGAATTTGCTGATTTGAGTGCATGAGAAACACCAGAAATTGTTCCACCGGTACCAACTCCAGCAACAAAGGCATCTAATCCATCTTTACCGAAAGCAGCTAGTATCTCAGCTCCTGTTGTTCTTTCGTGTACTTCTGGATTAGCGGGATTGTCAAATTGAAGAGGAAGGAAACCATCACGTTCTGCAGCGATTTCTTGAGCTTTAGCAATAGCTCCTTTCATTCCCTCACTACCAGGAGTTAGGACGAGTTCAGCACCATAAGCTTGGATAATCTTACGTCGTTCTACACTCATGGTTTCAGGCATAACGATGACAACTTTATACCCTTTAGCAGCACCTACCCATGAAAGTCCAATACCAGTGTTTCCACTTGTTGCTTCAACAATGGTAGAACCAGGTTTTAGAATACCGTCTTGTTCCGCTTTTTCAATCATGCTAAGAGCAATACGGTCTTTTACCGATGAACCAGGGTTAAATGCTTCAAGCTTTACATAGACGTCCGCAGCACCTTCTGGCACAATGTTGTTGAGTTTAACAATCGGAGTTTGACCGATTAGTTCAGTAATGTTGTTATAAATAGACATATGAATACCTCTTTGTATAAGATATTTCTAGTATAACGCTAACTATACCATTTGTAAAATATAGAAATCCTATCGGAGCGATAGGATTTTTTTATATCACAGGTCTAAGCCATTAATTTTTAAGCGATTGTGATAAGTTAATTTTAGTAAATAGGTGTAAAGAAGAAAGTTATCAGTTTTCTTTTTGAATTGCTTCATTTTCTAGTAACTCTTGGCAAGAACCTTTTTATGTTGCTAATTAAAGTAGCGGTGAAAATATCAGTGAAACACTGTATTATCTATTGTTTACACTAGGTTTACAGGAACCTCAACTTCGCGTAAACCTTGATCAGTTAAAGTGACTTTTCCATTAAAAAACTCCACCAGTGCAGCTTTAATAGTTTCTTTTTCTTCTTTATCAACATAAATCATCGTATCGACTTGATCTGTAAAGTTTGTCTCAAGTTCCATGAGCTCATGTTCCTTAAGAAAGTTACTGTACTCTTGGTACTGAGCGTAAGACATTTGAATAGCAATGCCCGCCTGTTCCTTTATTTCAATGATGCCAATTTCTTTGACGGCTAAGGCAACACTGCCTGCGTAAGCACGAATTAGTCCTCCAGCGCCTAGTTTAATACCACCAAAGTAGCGTGTCACGACCACACAGACATTGGTGAGATTGTGATTTTCTAGTACCCCAAGCATGGGAACACCAGCAGTGCCACTAGGCTCGCCATCATCACTTGTACGTTTGATTTCACTACGTTCCCCAATAATAAATGCAGAGCAGTTATGCGTAGCTTTGTAGTGTTCTTTTTTGATAGCAGTAATGAAGTCACGAGCCTCTTCTTCGCTATAAACACGCTTGGCATGACAGATAAAGCGGGATTTTTTGATTTCTTCTTGGACTTGACCGTCCTCTTTAATTGTTCTAAATTCCATGATTTAATTGTACTAAAAAATCATCTAAAGTGCTAGGCTTTTACGAATAAAGAAGTATGAAAGTAAATCCAAACTATCTCGGTCGTTTGTTTACTGAGAATGAATTAACAGAAGAGGAGCGTCAGTTGGCGGAGAAACTTCCAGCAATGAGAAAGGAGAAGGGGAAACTTTTCTGTCAACGTTGTAATAGTACTATTCTAGAAGAATGGTATTTGCCCATCGGTGCTTACTATTGTCGGGAGTGCTTAATTATGAAGCGAGTCAGGAGTGATCAAGCTTTATACTATTTTCCACAGGAGGATTTTCCGAAGCAAGATGTTCTTAAATGGCGTGGTCAATTAACTCCTTTTCAAGAGAAGGTGTCAGAGGGACTGATTCAAGCAGTAGACAAGCAGGAGCCAACCTTAGTTCATGCAGTAACAGGAGCAGGAAAGACAGAAATGATTTATCAAGTAGTGGCTAAAGTGATCAATGGAGGTGGTGCAGTATGTTTGGCTAGTCCTCGCATAGATGTTTGTTTGGAGCTGTATAAGCGCCTGCAAAATGATTTTTCTTGCGAGATAGCCCTCCTACATGGAGAATCAAAGCCGTATTTTCGAACACCACTAGTTGTTGCGACGACCCATCAGTTATTGAAATTTTATCAAGCTTTTGATTTGCTGATAGTGGATGAAGTAGATGCTTTTCCTTATGTTGATAATCCCACGCTTTACCATGCTGTCAAGAATAGTGTAAAGGAGAATGGATTGAGAATCTTTTTAACAGCGACTTCGACCGATGAGTTAGATAAAAAGGTCCGTTTAGGAGAACTAAAAAGACTGAGCTTACCTAGACGATTCCATGGAAATCCGTTGATTATTCCAAAACCAATTTGGTTATCGGATTTTAATCGCTACTTAGACAAGAATCGTTTGTCACCAAAGTTAAAGTCCTATATTGAGAAGCAGAGAAAGACAGCTCATCCGTTACTCATTTTTGCTTCAGAAATTAAGAAAGGGGAGCAGTTAAAAGAAATTTTACAGGAGCAATTTCCAAATGAGAAAATTGGCTTTGTATCTTCTGTAACAGAGGATCGATTAGAGCAAGTACAAGCTTTTCGAGATGGAGAACTGACAATACTTATCAGTACGACAATCTTGGAGCGTGGGGTTACCTTCCCTTGTGTGGATGTTTTCGTAGTAGAGGCCAATCATCGTTTGTTTACCAAGTCTAGTTTGATTCAGATTGGTGGACGAGTTGGACGAAGCATGGATAGACCGACAGGAGATTTGTTTTTCTTTCATGACGGGTTAAATGCTTCAATCAAGAAGGCAATTAAGGAAATTCAGCAGATGAACAAGGAGGCAGGCTTATGAAGTGTTTGTTATGTGGGCAGACTATGAAGACTGTTTTAATTTTTAGTAGTCTCTTACTTCTGAAGAATGATGAGTCTTGTCTTTGTTCAGACTGTGATTCTACTTTTGAGAGAATTGGAGAAGAGAACTGTCCAAATTGTATGAAAACAGGTTTGTCAACAAAGTGTCAAGATTGTCAATTTTGGTGTAAAGAAGGAGTTGAGGTCAGTCATAGAGCGATTTTTACTTACAATCAAGCTATGAAGGATTTTTTTAGTCGATATAAATTTGATGGAGACTTCCTGTTAAGAAAAGTGTTCGCTTCATTTTTAAGTGCGGAGTTAAAAAAGTACAAAGAGTATCAATTTGTAGTCATTCCCCTAAGTCCTGAAAGATTGCTCGAGAGGGGATTTAACCAGATTGAAGGTTTAGTTGAAGCAGCAGGGTTCTCTTTTCAAGACTTACTAGAGAAAAGAGAAGAACGAGCCAGTTCTTCTAAAAGTCGCTCAGAGCGCTTGGCGACAGAACTTCCTTTCTTTATTAAAAGTGGAGTCCGCATTCCTAAGAAAATCCTACTTATAGATGATATTTATACTACAGGAACAACTATAAATCGTGTGAAGAAACTGCTGGAAGAAGCTGGTGCTGAGGATGTAAAAACATTTTCCCTTGTAAGATGAGGAAAAAATTTGCAAAAATAGAATGAAAGCGTTATAATAAAATCATAAAAACAAAAATGTTTAGAAAGAAGGTACTCATATGATTAAATATAGTATCCGTGGTGAAAACCTAGAAGTAACAGAAGCAATTCGTGATTATGTAGTTTCTAAACTCGAAAAGATCGAAAAGTACTTCCAGCCAGAACAAGAGTTGGATGCCCGAATTAACTTAAAAGTTTATCGTGAAAAAACGGCTAAAGTGGAAGTAACGATTCCGCTTGGCTCTATTACTCTTCGTGCAGAAGATGTGTCTCAAGATATGTATGGTTCAATTGACCTTGTAACCGATAAAATTGAACGTCAGATTCGTAAAAACAAAACAAAAATCGAGCGTAAAAATAAAAATAAGGTAGCAACTAGTCAATTATTTACAGATGCTTTGGTGGAAGATCCAAATGTTGTCCAGTCTAGAGTTGTTCGTTCAAAACAAATTGATTTAAAACCAATGGATTTGGAAGAAGCTATTCTACAAATGGATTTGTTGGGACATGATTTCTTTATCTATGTGGATGTTGAAGATCAGACAACCAATGTGATTTATCGTCGTGAAGATGGCGAAATTGGTTTGTTAGAAGTTAAAGAATCTTAATTTCAATATGTGTAAAGGTAGGTTTACTGAATTGTAAACCTCCTTTTTCTTATAATTGATAGAATTACTGATTACACTTTTAAAAAGTCGCTTTTTGAGGGTTATTATGGTATAATGGGTGCCAAGAGGTTTGGAATGAAAAAATTTTATGTAAGTCCAATTTTTCCTATTCTAGTAGGATTGATTGCGTTTGGAGTCTTATCCACTTTCATTATTTTTGTTAATAATAATCTGTTGACGCTTTTAATTTTGTTTCTTTTTGTAGGAGGCTATGTTTTTTTATTTAAGAAACTGAGAGTGCATTATACAAGGAGTGATGTAGAACAGATACAGTATGTAAACCACCAAGCGGAAGAAAGTTTGACATCTCTATTGGAACAGATGCCTGTAGGTGTTATGAAATTGAATTTATCTTCTGGAGAGGTTGAGTGGTTTAATCCCTATGCTGAATTGATTTTGACCAAGGAAGATGGCGATTTTGATTTGGAAGCTGTTCAAACGATTATCAAGGCTTCAGTAGGAAATCCGTCTACTTATGCCAAACTGGGTGAGAAGCGTTATGCTGTTCATATGGATGCTTCTTCCGGTGTTTTGTATTTTGTAGATGTATCCAGGGAGCAAGCCATAACAGATGAGTTAGTAACGAGTCGACCAGTGATTGGAATTGTATCTGTGGATAATTATGATGATTTGGAGGATGCAACTTCTGAGTCAGATATTAGTCAAATCAATAGTTTTGTAGCTAATTTTATATCAGAGTTTTCAGAAAAATACATGATGTTTTCTCGTCGGGTAAGTATGGATCGATTTTATCTATTTACTGACTACACGGTGCTTGAGGGCTTGATGAATGATAAATTTTCTGTTATTGATGCTTTCAGAGAAGAGTCGAAACAGAGACAGTTGCCCTTGACCTTAAGTATGGGATTTTCTTATGGCGATGGAAATCATGATGAAATAGGGAAAGTTGCTTTGCTCAACTTGAACTTGGCTGAAGTACGTGGTGGCGACCAGGTGGTTGTCAAGGAGAATGATGAAACGAAAAATCCAGTCTACTTTGGCGGTGGGTCGGCTGCGTCCATCAAGCGCACTCGTACCCGTACTCGATCAATGATGACAGCCATATCTGATAAGATTCGTAGTGTGGATCAAGTGTTTGTAGTTGGGCATAGAAATTTAGATATGGATGCCTTGGGCTCTGCTGTAGGTATGCAGTTGTTCGCCAGCAATGTGATTGAAAATAGCTATGCTCTTTATGATGAAGAACAAATGTCTCCAGATATTGAACGTGCTGTTTCATTCTTAGAAAAAGAAGGAGTTACGAAGTTGTTGTCTGTTAAGGATGCAATGGGGATGGTGACCAATCGTTCTTTGTTGATTCTTGTAGACCATTCAAAGACAGCCTTAACATTATCAAAAGAATTTTATGATTTGTTTACACAGACCATCGTTATTGACCACCATAGAAGGGATCAGGATTTTCCAGATAATGCAGTCATCACTTATATCGAAAGTGGTGCAAGCAGTGCCAGTGAGTTGGTAACGGAATTGATTCAGTTCCAGAATTCTAAGAAAAATCGTTTGAGTCGTATGCAAGCAAGTGTCTTGATGGCTGGTATGATGCTGGATACTAAAAATTTCACCTCACGAGTGACTAGTCGGACATTTGATGTTGCTAGCTATCTCAGAACGAGAGGAAGTGATAGTATTGCTATCCAAGAAATCGCTGCGACAGATTTTGAAGAATATCGTGAGGTCAATGAACTGATTTTACAGGGGCGTAAATTAGGTTCAGATGTACTAATAGCAGAGGCTAAGGACACGAAATGCTATGATACAGTTGTTATTAGTAAGGCAGCAGATGCCATGTTAGCTATGTCAGGTATTGAAGCGAGTTTTGTTCTTGCGAAAAATACACAAGGATTTATCTCTATCTCAGCTCGAAGTCGTAGTAAACTGAATGTACAACGGATTATGGAAGAGTTAGGCGGTGGAGGTCACTTTAATTTGGCAGCAGCTCAAATTAAGGATTTAACCTTGTCGGAAGCAGGTGAAAAACTGACAGAAATTGTATTAAATGAAATAAAGGAAAAGGAGAAAGAAGAATGAAAGTAATCTTTTTAGCAGATGTTAAAGGAAAAGGTAAAAAAGGCGAAATTAAGGAAGTACCAACAGGGTATGCGCAAAACTTTCTTATCAAAAAGAACCTAGCAAAAGAAGCGACTGCTCAAGCTGTAGGTGAACTTCGTGGTAAACAAAAATCCGAAGAGAAAGCTCACGCTGAGATGATTGCAGAAGCAAAAGCAATTAAAGCCCAACTTGAAGCAGAAGAAACGGTTGTAGAATTTGTTGAAAAAGTTGGTCCAGATGGTCGTACCTTTGGTTCTATTACCAATAAGAAGATTGCAGAAGAATTGCAAAAGCAATTTGGAATTAAGATTGATAAACGTCATATTCAAGTACAAGCTCCGATTCGAGCGGTTGGTTTGATTGATGTGCCAGTGAAAATCTATCAAGATATCACAAGTGTAATCAATCTTCGTGTGAAAGAAGGATAAGTTTACACCTTCTTGACAAGATTGTAAAAGGAAGGGAAGTCTGATGGCAGAAGTAGAAGAGTTACGAGTACAACCTCAAGATATCTTAGCTGAGCAATCTGTTTTGGGGGCTATCTTTATTGATGAGAGTAAACTTGTTTTTGTGCGAGAATATATTGAGTCTCGGGACTTTTTTAAGTATGCCCATCGTTTGATTTTCCAAGCTATGGTTGATTTATCCGATCGTGGCGATGCTATAGATGCAACAACGGTTCGTACCATTCTTGATAATCAAGGTGATTTACAGAATATTGGTGGCTTGTCTTACTTGGTTGAGATTGTCAATTCTGTGCCAACTTCTGCTAATGCGGAGTACTATGCTAAGATTGTTGCAGAAAAAGCAATGCTACGGCGATTAATCTCCAAGTTGACAGAGTCTGTCAATCAAGCTTACGAGGCTTCGCAACCAGCTGATGAAATCATTGCTCAGGCAGAAAAAGGCCTGATTGATGTCAGTGAAAATGCTAATCGAAGTGGATTTAAGAACATTCGAGATGTGTTGAATATCAACTTTGGAAATCTGGAAGCTCGCTCGCAGCAAACGACTGATATTACAGGTATTGCGACAGGCTATCGTGATTTAGATCATATGACGACTGGTCTTCATGAGGAGGAGTTGATTATCTTAGCAGCTCGTCCGGCGGTTGGTAAGACAGCCTTTGCCTTGAATATTGCTCAGAATATTGGGACCAAGTTGGACAAAACGGTTGCTATTTTTTCACTGGAAATGGGTGCGGAAAGTCTAGTGGATCGTATGTTGGCGGCAGAAGGTTTGGTGGAATCCCATTCTATCCGTACGGGGCAATTGACTGATGAGGAATGGCAAAAGTATACCATTGCTCAAGGGAATCTAGCCAACGCGAGTATCTATATCGATGATACGCCAGGGATTCGAATCACGGAAATTCGTTCTCGCTCACGCAAACTTGCTCAAGAAACGGGTAATCTTGGTTTGATTTTGATAGATTACTTGCAGCTTATCACGGGAACTGGGCGAGAAAACCGCCAACAAGAAGTTTCAGAAATTTCACGTCAGTTGAAAATCCTAGCAAAAGAACTGAAAGTTCCAGTAATTGCTCTAAGTCAGCTTTCTCGTGGTGTAGAACAACGTCAGGATAAAAGACCAGTCTTGTCTGATATTCGTGAATCTGGGTCTATTGAGCAAGATGCTGATATCGTAGCTTTTCTCTATCGTGACGATTACTATGAGCGTGGTGGTGAAGAAGAGGACGGTATCCCAAATAATAAGGTGGAAGTTATTATCGAGAAAAACCGTAGTGGAGCTCGTGGAACAGTGGAATTGATTTTCCAAAAAGAATACAATAAATTTTCAAGTATCTCAAAAAGGGAGGCATAAAATGACAGATGCATTTACAGATGTAGCTAAGATGAAAAAAATCAAAGAGGAAATCAAGGCACATGAGGGTCATGTAATTGAAATGACCTTGGAAAATGGGCGTAAGCGTCAAAAAAATAGATTGGGTAAGTTAATTGAAGTTTATCCATCCCTATTTATTGTGGAATTTGGGAATGTGGAAGGAGATAAACAGGCTAATGTTTACGTTGAATCCTTTACTTACTCAGATATCCTTACAGAAAAAAATCTAATTCATTATCTGGACTAAAGTGAGAAATTTTCTCACTTTTTCTTTTTTCTCCGAATAGTTTAAGTGAAGGTAATCTTCGATTTATATTATTTTCAAGGAGGAAGAATGAAAATTTTACCGTTTAAAGTAACAGAGACAAGGTTTTCTTTCAGAAAATCAGCTAAAAAGGTTGTTCCTTTTTTAGTAGTAGGATTGATGTTAGCAGCGAGTGATAGTGTATATGCCTATTCTGGAGGAAATGGATCGATTGCGCGTGGGGATGATTATCCTGTTCATTATAAAAATGGGAGCCAGGAGATTGATCAGTGGCGCATGTATTCTCGTCAGTGTACTTCTTTTGCAGCCTTTCGTTTGAGTAATGTCAATGGTTTTGAGATTCCAAGGGCTTATGGAAATGCGAATGAATGGGGGCATCGTGCTCGTCGTGAAGGCTATCGTGTAGATAATACACCGACGATTGGCTCCATTGCTTGGTCTACTGCAGGAACTTATGGGCATGTTGCCTGGGTGTCAAATGTAATGGGAGATCAGATTGAGATCGAGGAATATAACTATGGTTATACAGAAGCCTATAATAAACGAAGTATAAAAGCAAATATGATGACAGGATTTATTCATTTTAAAGATTTGGCTGGTGGCAGTGTTGGGAATAGTCAAACCTCAGTTTCAACAGGAGGAACACATTATTTCAAGTCTAAGTCTGCTATCAAAAATCAGCCACTAGCTAGCGCAACTGCGATTGATTACTATTATCCTGGGGAGAATGTTCATTATGATCAAATTCTCGAAAAAGACGGCTACAAGTGGTTGAGTTATACAGCTTATAACGGAAGCTATCGTTATGTTCAATTGGAGGCTGTGAATAAAAATCCTCTAGGTAATTCTAGTCTTTCTTCAACAGGAGGAACACATTATTTTAAGAGCAAGTCTGCTATCAAAAATCAGCCATTAGTTAGCGCAACTGCGATTGATTACTATTATCCTGGGGAGAAGGTTCATTATGATCAAATTCTCGAAAAAGACGGCTACAAGTGGTTGAGTTATACGGCTTATAACGGAAGTCGTCGTTATATCCAGTTAGAGGGTGTGACTTCTTCACAGAATTATCAGAACCAATCAGGGAATAGCTCTAATTATAGCTCAAATAATGGATCGACTGTCGGTTGGAAGAAAATAAATGGTAGTTGGTATCATTTCAAATCAAATGGGTCTAAATCAACGGGATGGTTGAAAGATGGATCTAGCTGGTATTATTTGAAATCATCTGGTGAAATGCAGATAGGCTGGTTAAAGGAAAATGGCTCGTGGTATTATCTGGATAGTTCAGGGGCAATGAAAACAGGCTGGTATCAAGTTTCTGGTAAGTGGTATTATTCTTACTCTTCAGGTGTCTTAGCTGTTAATACGACGGTGGATGGCTACAGAGTAAACAGTGATGGAGAACGAGTATAGAAAATTGGAGTAGGAAATTTTTCCTGCTCTTTTCTGTAAGCAGTTTCCTTGACATTTTTCTTATTTTGCGCTATCATATATCTATATAATATATGGGAGTCTGTGTACAGTCTGAGAGGAAGTGTTAAACTTCGACCGCACCTGATCTGGGTAATGCCAGCGTAGGGAACGATACTTAGTCTATTCTTGACCTTTTCCATATATGGTAAAGGTTTTTCTTTTTGTCAAAGGAAAACGAGAAGAGGAGGTTTTTATGAAAGCAAGCATTGCCTTGCAAGTTTTACCCCTAGCGCAGGGGATTGATCGGATAGCTGTTATCGATCAGGTCATTGCTTACCTGCAAGCTCAAGAAGTGACCATGGTGGTGACACCATTTGAAACGGTCTTGGAAGGGGAGTTTGATGAGCTCATGCGTATTCTCAAAGAAGCGCTGGAAGTGGCAGGGCAGGAGGCAGATAATGTCTTTGCCAATGTCAAAATAAATGTAGGAGAGATTTTAAGTATTGATGAGAAACTTGAAAAGTATACTGAGACGACACATTAGTCTATTGGGCTTTCTGGGAGTCTTGTCAATCTGGCAGTTAGCAGGTTTTCTTAAACTTCTCCCCAAGTTTATCCTGCCAACTCCTCTTGAGATCCTCCAGTCTTTTGTGCGTGATAGAGAATTTCTCTGGCACCATAGCTGGGCGACCTTGAGAGTGGCTTTGCTAGGTCTAATTTTGGGAGTCTTGATTGCCTGTCTCATGGCTGTACTCATGGACAGTTTGACTTGGCTCAATGACCTGATTTACCCTATGATGGTGGTTGTTCAGACTATCCCGACCATTGCCATAGCTCCTATCTTGGTCTTGTGGCTAGGTTATGGCATTCTGCCCAAGATTGTCCTGATTATCTTGACGACAACTTTTCCTATCATCGTCAGCATTTTGGACGGTTTTAGGCATTGTGACAAGGATATGTTGACCTTGTTTAGTCTGATGCGGGCCAAGCCTTGGCAAATCCTGTGGCATTTTAAAATTCCAGTCAGCCTGCCCTACTTTTATGCAGGTCTGAGGGTCAGTGTCTCCTACGCCTTTATCACAACAGTGGTATCTGAGTGGTTGGGAGGCTTTGAAGGACTAGGTGTCTACATGATTCAGTCCAAGAAACTGTTTCAGTATGATACCATGTTTGCTATTATTATTCTGGTATCGATTATCAGCCTTTTGGGTATGAAGTTGGTCGATATCAGCGAGAAATATGTTATTAAATGGAAACGTTCTTAGAATAAGAATGTTTCTGAAAAAGAAAAGAGGAAATCAAAATGAAGAAAACATGGAAAGTGTTTTTAACGCTTGTGACAGCTCTTGTAGCTGTTGTGCTTGTGGCCTGTGGTCAAGGAACTACTTCTAAGGATAACAAAGAGGCAGAACTCAAGAAGATTGACTTTATCCTAGACTGGACGCCAAATACCAATCACACAGGGCTTTATGTTGCCAAGGAAAAAGGTTATTTCAAAGAAGCTGGAGTGGATGTTGATTTGAAATTGCCACCAGAAGAAAGTTCTTCTGACTTGGTTATCAATGGTAAGGCACCATTTGCAGTGTATTTCCAAGACTACATGGCTAAGAAATTGGAAAAAGGGGCAGGAATTACTGCCGTTGCAGCTATTGTTGAACACAATACATCAGGAATCATCTCTCGTAAATCTGACAATGTAAGCAGTCCAAAAGACTTGGTTGGTAAGAAATACGGAACTTGGAATGACCCAACTGAACTGGCTATGTTGAAAACCTTGGTAGAATCACAAGGTGGGGACTTTGAAAAAGTTGAAAAAGTACCAAACAACGACTCAAACTCAATCACACCGATTGCCAATGGTGTCTTTGACGCTGCTTGGATTTACTACGGTTGGGATGGAATTCTTGCTAAATCTCAAGGTGTAGATGCTAACTTCATGTATTTGAAAGACTATGTCAAGGAGTTTGACTACTATTCACCAGTTATCATCGCAAACAACGACTATCTGAAAGACAATAAAGAAGAAGCTCGTAAAGTCATCCAAGCTATCAAAAAAGGTTACCAATATGCTATGGAGCATCCAGAAGAAGCAGCTGATATCCTCATCAAAAATGCACCTGAACTCAAGGAAAAACGTGACTTTGTCATCGAATCTCAAAAATACTTGTCAAAAGAATACGCAAGCGACAAGGAAAAATGGGGTCAATTTGATGCAGCTCGCTGGAATGCCTTCTACAAATGGGATAAAGAAAATGGTATCCTTAAAGAAGACTTGACAGACAAAGGCTTCACCAACGAATTTGTGAAATAATGACAGAGATTAGACTAGAACACGTCAGTTATGCCTATGGTCAAGAGAGGATTTTAGAGGACATTAACCTGCAGGTGACTTCAGGAGAAGTGGTTTCTATCTTAGGCCCAAGTGGTGTTGGTAAGACTACGCTTTTCAACTTAATTGCGGGGATTTTAGAAGTTCAGTCAGGGAGAATTGTCCTTGATGGTGAAGAAAATCCCAAGGGGCGCGTGAGTTATATGTTGCAAAAGGATCTGCTCTTGGAGCACAAGACGGTGCTTGGTAATATCATTCTGCCCCTCTTGATTCAAAAGGTGGATAAGGCAGAAGCTATTGCTCGCGCAGATGACATTCTTGCGACCTTCCAGTTGACAGCTGTAAGAGATAAATACCCTCATGAACTCAGTGGTGGGATGCGCCAGCGTGTAGCCTTACTCCGGACTTACCTTTTCGGGCACAAGCTCTTTCTCTTAGATGAGGCCTTTAGTGCCTTGGATGAGATGACAAAGATGGAACTACACGCTTGGTACCTTGAGATTCACAAGCAGTTGCAGCTAACAACCTTGATCATCACGCATAGTATCGAGGAGGCCCTCAGTCTCAGCGACCGCATCTATATTTTGAAAAATCGCCCTGGGCAAATTGTTTCAGAAATTAAACTAGATTGGTCTGAAAGTGAGGACAAGGAAGTTCAAAAGATTGCCTACAAACGTCAAATCTTAGCAGAATTAGGCTTAGATAAGTAGAAAAATAGGGAGTTGGTGAAGATTATCCTTTACCAGCGCCCTTTTTCTTTTAAAAATGAGAAAATTTCGGTATAATAGTCAAAGATAGTCAAGGTTTAAAGAGAGAGGTGGGTTTGTAATGAGATTTAAAAATACATCGGATCATATTGAGGCCTACATCAAGGCGATTTTAGATCAATCTGGTATCGTGGAGTTACAACGTAGTCAGTTGGCAGATACCTTTCAGGTTGTCCCTAGTCAGATTAACTATGTGATCAAGACACGCTTTACTGAAAGTAGAGGCTACTTGGTTGAAAGTAAACGTGGTGGCGGAGGCTACATTCGTATAGGACGGATTGAGTTTTCTAGTCATCATGAAATGCTCAGGGAGCTGCTTTACTCGATTGGTGAGCGAGTTAGTCAAGAAATTTATGAGGATATTCTGCAGCTTTTGGTTGAGCAGGAATTGATGACCAAGCAGGAGATGAATTTGCTGGTGGCAGTAGCTTTGGATCGCGTTCTAGGAGAAGAAGCTCCAGTTGTTCGAGCAAACATGCTACGACAGGTCATACAAGAGGTAGATAGAAAAGGGAAGTAAGATGAACTATTCAAAAGCATTGAATGAATGTATCGAAAGTGCCTACATGGTTGCTGGCCATTTTGGAGCTCGTTACCTAGAGTCTTGGCACTTGTTGATTGCCATGTCCAATCACAGTTATAGTGTGGCAGGGGCGACTTTAAATGATTATCCATATGAGATGGACCGTTTAGAAGAGGTCGCTTTGGAACTGACTGAAACAGACTATAGCCAGGATGAAACCTTTACGGAATTGCCGTTCTCCCATCGTTTGCAGGTTCTTTTTGACGAAGCAGAGTATGTAGCGTCAGTGGTCCATGCTAAGGTGCTAGGGACGGAGCACGTCCTCTATGCGATTTTGCATGATGGCAATGCCTTGGCGACTCGTATCTTGGAGAGGGCTGGTTTTTCTTATGAAGACAAGAAAGATCAGGTCAAGATTGCTGCCCTTCGTCGCAATCTAGAAGAACGTGCAGGCTGGACTCGAGAAGATCTCAAGGCTCTACGCCAACGCCATCGTACAGTAGCTGACAAGCAAAATTCTATGGCCAATATGATGGGCATGCCGCAGACTCCTAGTGGTGGTCTCGAGGACTATACGCATGATTTGACAGAGCAAGCGCGTTCTGGCAAGTTAGAACCAGTCATCGGTCGGGATAAGGAAATCTCGCGTATGATTCAAATTTTGAGTCGGAAAACCAAGAATAATCCTGTCTTGGTTGGGGATGCTGGTGTCGGGAAAACTGCTCTGGCGCTTGGTCTTGCTCAGCGTATTGCTAGTGAGGATGTGCCTGTTGAAATGGCTAAGATGCGCGTGTTAGAGCTTGATTTGATGAATGTCGTTGCAGGGACGCGCTTCCGTGGTGACTTTGAAGAACGCATGAATAATATCATCAAGGATATTGAAAAAGATGGCCAAGTCATCCTCTTTATCGATGAACTTCACACTATCATGGGTTCTGGGAGCGGGATTGATTCAACTCTGGATGCGGCCAATATCTTAAAACCAGCCTTGGCGCGTGGAACTTTGAGAACGGTTGGTGCCACCACTCAGGAAGAATACCAAAAACACATCGAAAAAGATGCGGCCCTTTCTCGTCGTTTCGCCAAAGTAACGATTGAAGAGCCAAGTGTGGCAGACAGCATGACCATTTTACAAGGTTTGAAGGCGACTTATGAGAAACATCACCGGGTACAAATCACAGATGAAGCGGTTGAAACAGCGGTTAAGATGGCGCATCGTTACTTAACCAGTCGTCACTTGCCAGACTCTGCTATCGATCTCTTGGATGAAGCAGCGGCAACAGTGCAAAATAAAACTAAAAATGTAAAAGCAGACGATTCAGGTTTGAGTCCAGCTGACAAGGCCTTGATGGATGGTAAGTGGAAACAAGCTGCTCAACTAATTGCTAAAGAAGAGGAAGTGCCTGTCTATAAAGTCTTGGTGACAGAGTCTGATATTTTGACCACCTTGAGTCGCTTGTCAGGTATTCCAGTCCAAAAACTGACTCAAACGGATGCCAAGAAATACTTGAATTTGGAAGCTGAACTACACAAACGTGTCATCGGTCAAGATCAAGCAGTTTCAAGCATTAGCCGTGCGATTCGTCGCAACCAGTCAGGGATTCGCAGTCATAAGCGTCCGATTGGTTCCTTTATGTTCCTAGGACCCACAGGTGTCGGGAAGACCGAATTGGCCAAGGCTCTGGCAGAAGTTCTTTTTGATGACGAATCAGCCCTTATCCGCTTTGATATGAGTGAGTATATGGAGAAATTTGCAGCCAGCCGTCTCAATGGAGCTCCTCCGGGTTATGTGGGCTACGAAGAAGGTGGGGAGTTGACCGAGAAGGTTCGCAACAAACCCTATTCCGTTCTCCTCTTTGACGAAGTAGAGAAGGCCCACCCTGATATCTTTAATGTTCTCTTACAGGTCTTGGATGATGGTGTCTTGACAGATAGCAAGGGGCGCAAGGTTGATTTTTCAAATACCATTATCATCATGACGTCAAACCTTGGTGCGACAGCCCTTCGTGATGACAAGACTGTCGGATTTGGAGCTAAGGACATTCGTTTTGATCAGGAAAATATGGAAAAACGCATGTTTGAAGAGCTGAAAAAAGCTTATAGACCTGAGTTTATTAACCGTATTGATGAAAAGGTGGTCTTCCATAGCCTGTCTAGCGACCATATGCAGGAAGTGGTGAAGATTATGGTCAAACCTTTAGTGGCAAGTTTGGCTGAAAAAGGTATTGACTTGAAATTACAAACTTCCGCACTGAAATTGTTGGCCAATCAAGGATATGACCCAGAGATGGGAGCTCGTCCACTTCGCAGAACCCTACAAACAGAAGTGGAAGACAAGTTAGCAGAACTTCTTCTCAAGGGAGAATTAGAGGCAGGCAGCACACTTAAGATTGGTGTCAAAGCAGGCCAGTTAAAATTTGATATTGTATAAAAATGGAGAATCAGGAGAAATCTTGATTCTCTTTTTTGCTACTTTTTTATAAAAAATAATAAAAATCTATTGACGAAATAAAAATATAGTTTATAATAAAAACATAGACAATGAAAATATCGAAAATTATAAAAAGGCAATGCATTTATGAAAAAGAAAACAGCAGTGGTATTTGGAACCTTTGCTCCGCTTCATCAAGGGCATATCGATCTGATCCAGTGTGCAAAGCGGCAGTGTGACCAGGTTTGGGTTGTCGTTTCAGGCTATGAGGGAGACAGAGGGGAACAGGTAGGCTTAACGCTTCAAAAAAGATTTCGCTATATCCGAGAGGCCTTTCGTGATGACGAGTTGACCTCTGTCTGCAAGTTAGATGAAATCAATCTTCCTCGTTACCCTATGGGTTGGCAGGAGTGGTTGGACCAAATGTTAGCGGAGATTTCCTATGATAAAAACCAGCAAGAACTAATTTTCTTTGTGGGAGAAGCAGACTACCAGCAAGAATTGTCTAATCGTGGCTTTGAGACTGTCTTGCAAGAAAGAAAGTTTGGTATCTCAGCGACTATGATTCGAGAAAATCCAAGCAAATATTGGAAATATATTGCTCAACCCTTCCGACGTCAGTTTACAAAGAAAGTGTTGATTATGGGAAGTGCTAGCAATGGGAAGACAACTTTGGCCAAGGATTTGGCTAGGTATTACGATGCACCCGTTAGTCTGGAATACGCGCGTGAATACCAGATCAAAAACAATGTCCGCGACGATGAATTGACTCCAAAAGATTACTATTATATCCTGTTGGGGCAGTATGACCAGACCTCTAAGTTAATTGACAGTAATGCCAATAGGGGACTGGTGGTAGCAGACACCAACTCCTTAGTAACCAAGGGCTACTATGATTATTACATGGAGACTGAGGATCAAGGGGACTTATCGGGAGAGACTTTTGATAATCTCTTTGTCTCGATATTGGCTAAGGAGAAATGGGACTTGATTCTCTTTGTGCAGCCTGTCGGCTCCTATGTCAATGACGGATTTAGAGATATGACTATGGCAGAAGACCATATTCGTCATAGTTTTTCCCAGCATTTGGATCAGATGAGGGAGCGCTACTTAGCAAATATTCCACTAGTTTATCTAGCAGAGGATTATCTAGGAAATTATGAAACTGCAAAAGAGGCTATTGATGCCATTTATCAAGCAGATTAGGAGAAAATTATGAAAAAACTAACTGAAAAAATCACACAATTTATCGAAAACTTTAAAAATGTCCATGCGGAAGCCCGCAAGATTGGTTTTGCAGGAATCATGCACTTGCTCTGGAAAGATCTCTTTGTCGGCCGTAGTCTTTTCCAGTGGTTGTATCTCATCGTCCTGTCAAGTGTTCCCTTGATCTTGGAATTCACGCAAAATACAGAAAGTCATGACTGGATGAGCTTGTTTGCATCTTGGACTGGGATTGTCTGTGTTATCTTGGTAGCAGAAGGGCGTGCAAGCAATTATCTCTTTGGGGCCATTAACTCTGCTATCTATTTGGTTTTGGCCATGAATGCGACTTTTTATGGCGAAGTTTTGACGACAGTTTACTTCTTTGTCATGCAGCCGATTGGCCTCTATGCTTGGCTGTCCAACCGTATTAATGACCAAGGAAAAGCAGAAGAATCTCACTTTGAAGCCAAGAAATTATCTGTGCTTGACTGGCTCAAGTACTTAGCCTTGACTGCTATCATTTGGATTGGTATGGGCTTAGCTTACCAAAGTATCCATAGTGCTCGCCCTTTCTGTGATAGTGTTACCGATGCGACCAATGGTGTTGGTCAGCTCTTGATGACACGTCTTTACCGTGAGCAATGGATTTTCTGGATTGCAACCAATCTCTTTAGTATCTATCTCTGGTGGGGTGAAAAGATCCATATCCAAGGGATGTACTGGGTTTACACTCTCAATAGTCTAGTAGGTTGGTACCAATGGACCAAGGCAGTTCGTAAGGAGGCATAAAATGGCGGACACGATGATTCCAGCTGGGATGACAGAGAGAGAATATTTTGAAATCCATGCCAGTCAGGAAGAGTTTTTAGATTGGTACTACAAGCAGGAACTCCCTCAATACGAAAAACCAAGTGTGACGGTGGATATGGTAGCCTACTGCTTTGTCGAAGGAAAGATCAAGCTCTTATTAATTCGACGCAAGGCTCACCCTTATCAAAATTGTTTGGCTCTGGTTGGAGGATTTATGGACAAGGGCGAAGACGCTGCGCATGCCTGTCAGCGTGAGGTGAGAGAAGAAGTCAATCTCGATCTTCCTTTGGAAAAAATCGAGCAATTGATGACCGTATCGACTCCCGGCCGTGACCCACGGGGCTGGACAGTGACCATTGCCCACTTGGTTTATTTGCCTAGTCGTGCATTAGAACTTGTTCAAGCAGGAGACTATGCCAAGGATGTCGTTTTCGTAGATGTCGATTTTCAGACGGGCAAGTGCTTCTTAGAGGGAGTAGAGTTGGAGGAGCAAGCCTTCGCTTTTGACCATTATGCCATTATCCAAGAATCCATCAAACGAATCCAAGGTCGACTTGACTGGAATCCGACCTTCCTTTATCTGCTAGAGGAGGAGTTCACTGTATACGAAGGGACTGAACTGGTCAATCTTATCAACCCCGGTCGTCCAATCGTCAGCAATAACTTTCTCGTAAAATATGGAGAATATGTAGAAGAAGTCGGACTCAAACGAGTACCTAAAAAGAAACCAAGAAAAACCTATCGATTGAAATAAAAGAGTCTGGGACAAAAAGATTTTGATTTTAGGAATTCTTTATTATAAATTTTAAAAATCGATAGATTAGACAAAAAAGCGAACAAGACAGAATTCTGAGTGTCAGATAACTCGTTTTGTTCGCTTTTTATATTTAAGGCTAGACTTTTGTCCCAGACTCTTATTTTATACTTGTACTTGGGTTAAAAATTCTTCTGTAGTAAGAATTTGAGCAAACTCATCTTGTAGAGAAAGGAGATTAATCTCATGGATAGTCTCAGGAGAGATGACTTGACCGTTTTTGTTAGATAGGGTAAAACTGGCAGTAGCATCTGCTAGTAAAGTGACTTCAAAACCAAGATTTGCTGCCATTCGTGTCGTAGTAGATACACAATGAGGCAGGGTCAAACCAACAACGACTAAATGACAAATCTGATTTTTTCGTAAATAGGCTTCAAGATTTGTTCCAATAAAGGCGCTATTAACCGTTTTTTGAAAGACAGGTTCTGAAGCAACTGGTTCAAATCCACTTTTAAACACCTGATTTTGTTTGTTATGAAATTGTGACTGGGGATTGTCAGATATGTGTTGAACATGTAAGACTGGAAGAGCGTGTTTACGAAAGTATGCCAGTATCCTCAATGCTTGTTGTTCAGCTTGAGGGTTGTTCCGTTCTCCCCAGATAGGGTTATCAAATGCTTTTTGCATATCGATAATCAGTAGAGCAGTATGAACCATTTTATGCTTTATCCAATTGCAAGAGGGCTTCAATCTCTGCTAGGGTGCTAGCTTGTGAAATAGCTCCACGAAGTTTAGCTGCACCAGATGTTCCACGGAGGTAGTGAGGAGCGAGTCCACGGAATTCACGAACTGCTACGTTTTCTCCTTTGAGGTTAATCAATCGTTTCAAGTGTTCGTAGGCGATTTTCATCTTGTCTTCAAAGGTCAAATCAGGTAGGATTTCTCCTGTTTCAAAGTAATGGTTGATTTGGTTGAAGAGGTAAGGATTTCCCATGGCAGCGCGGCCAATCATGACTGCATCAGCACCGACTTCTTCGATACGTTGTTTGGCTTCTTGGACAGTACGGATGTCACCGTTGGCGATGAAGGGAATCTTGGTCAGAGCTTGGGCAACCTTGTGAAGGGTCTCAAGGTCTGCGTGACCTGTATACATTTGTTCACGGGTACGGCCATGCATGGCGAGGGCAGAAACACCTGCTGCTTCAGCAGCCAGGGCGTTTTCTACTGCCAGAGATGGGTCAGCCCAGCCGGTACGCATTTTAACGGTGAGGGGAATATCAAGAACAGATTGGACCTTGTTGATGATCGAGTAAATCTTATCTGGGTCCTTGAGCCACATAGCGCCAGCTTCGTTCTTCACGATTTTATTAACTGGACAGCCCATGTTGATATCGACGATATCGGTCTTAGTGTTTTCTTGGATGAATTCTGCTGCGCGTGCTAGGCTGTCTTCATCGCTACCAAAAAGTTGGATAGAAACAGGGTTTTCGCCCTCATCGATATGAAGCATATGCAAGGTTTTTTCATTGTTGTATTGGATTCCCTTGTCAGAGACCATTTCCATGACAACGAGTCCAGCTCCGAGTTCTTTTGCGATGGTACGAAAGGCTGAGTTGGTCACGCCAGCCATAGGCGCTAAAACGGTACGATTGGGAATCTCAACATTGCCAATCATAAAAGATGTATTAAGATTTGTCACGAATGAGTTCCTCCAGGTCGTTTTCATCAAAGTTGTAAGTCGTTTGGCAGAATTGACAAGTGATTTCTGCCCCGTGGTCTTCCTCTTTCATTTCCTGTAAGTCTGAGCTTGGAAGGCTGGCAAGAGCGTTCATAAAGCGCTCATGGCTACAGTCACATTGGAAACGGATTTCTTCTTCAGAAAGACGCTTGTAGGCCTCGTCACCGTAGATAGCCTTGAGGAGGGCTTCGATATGGTCGTCACTCTCTAGAAGAGTTGAGATAGCTGGCATCTCTTGGATGCGTTTTTCAAAGCGAGCAATCTCTTCTTCCTTGGCTCCTGGCAAGACTTGAACTAGGAAACCACCAGCAACCTTGACCTTGTCTTCCTCGTCCAAAAGGACATTGAGACCGACTGCAGAAGGGGTTTGTTGGCTTTCTGTTAGGTAGAAAGCAAGGTCTTCACCAATCTCTCCAGAGATGAGTGGGGTCAAGGAAGTATAAGGATTTCCAATGCCGTAGTCTGTGATAACGAGAAATTGACCATTTCCAACAAAAGGTCCGACTAGAACTTCACCAGTTGCAGTCTTTTTGATGTCAACACCAGGATTTTGAACGTAGCCTTTGACGTTCCCCTTGGTATCAGCAACGGTGATAATGGCTCCTAGAGAGCTAGTTCCCAGTACCTTCACTGTTAGTTTGGTATTTCCTTTTTCATTGGCTGCGAGAATCTGGCTAGCGATAAGAGTTCGACCAAGCGCTACAGTTGAGCTAGCTTGGGTTTGGTGTTTTTCTTGAGCAGTGCGGACGGTTTCTGTGGTGTCAAGGACAAAAGCACGAAAGGCGCCACTTTCTGATATAGTTTTAATAATTTTATCCATAGCTACTATTTTAGCATAAAAATGCCCAAAGGGGGAGCCGTGTGTTTGCTGATTTTCAGGATAATGGACCAGGAAATCAGCATGAAAATAAAAAGAGAAACAGATTATTTCAGGATTTCTAAGATTTATGCTATGCTTAAGGTAGAAAATGAAAGGGGTAACAAATGTATTTAGGAGATTTGATGGAGAAAGCCGAGTGTGGTCAATTTTCAATCCTTTCCTTTCTATTACAAGAGTCTCAGACGACCGTCAAGGCTGTAATGGAGGAAACAGGATTTTCAAAAGCAACCCTAACCAAATATGTCACCCTGCTCAATGACAAGACTTTGGAAAGTGGTTTAGAGCTGACTATCTCCTTAGAAGATGAAAATCTGCATCTGTCAATCGGTGCAGCTACCAAGGGGAGAGATATTCGGAGCTTGTTTTTGGAGAATGCTGTTAAATACCAGATTTTGGTTTATCTTCTCTACCACCAACAGTTTTTAGCCCATCAGCTGGCTCAAGAATTGATGATTAGCGAGGCTACGCTTGGCCGCCACTTGGCTGGTTTAAATCAGATTTTGTCAGAATTTGATTTATCCATCCAAAATGGACGTTGGCGAGGTCCAGAGCATCAGATACGCTATTTCTATTTCTGTCTTTTCCGCAAGGTCTGGTCAAGTCAGGAGTGGGAAGGTCACATGCAGAAACCAGAGAGAAAACAGGAGATTGCTACACTAGAAGAAATTTGCGGTGCAAGTTTGTCTTCAGGGCAGAAATTGGACTTGGTTCTCTGGTCTCATATCAGTCAACAACGTCTCCGTGTCAATGCCTGTCAGTTTCAAGTCATAGAAGAAAAAATGCGAGGGTATTTTGACAATATTTTCTACCTTCGTTTGCATCGAAAGGCTCCGTCCTTTTTTGCTGGGCAACACATCCCTCTCGGAACTGAGGACGGGGAGATGATGATTTTCTTCTCTTTCCTCCTATCTCATCGTATTCTTCCTCTTCATACTATGGAGTATATCCTTGGTTTTGGAGGGCAGTTGGCAGATTTGCTGACGCAATTGATTCAAGAAATGAAGAAGGAGGAGTTGCTGGGCGGTTATACAGAGGACCATGTCACCTATGAACTCAGTCAGCTTTGTGCTCAAGTCTATCTATACAAGGGCTATATTTTACAGGATCGCTACAAGTACCAGTTAGAGAATCGTCATCCATATTTGCTGATGGAACATGATTTTAGGGGAACGGCAGAGGAGATTTTTCATGCTCTACCTGCTTTTCATCAGGGGACAGACTTAGATAAGAAGATTCTCTGGGAATGGCTCCAGTTAATCGAATATATGGCTGAAAATGGTGGCCAGCATATGCGGATTGGTCTTGATTTGACATCTGGTTTTCTTGTCTTTTCAAGGATGGCTGCTATTTTAAAACGGTATTTGGAATACAATCGTTTTATTACCATTGAAGCCTATGACCGAACTCGGCATTATGATTTGCTGGTTACCAATAACCCGATTCATAAGAAGGAACAAACACCAGTCTATTATTTAAAAAATGATTTGGATATGGAAGATTTGGCAGGGATTCGTCAGTTATTATTTACCTAAAAGGCTTGGTTAACCCAGGCCTTTTTTGTGAAATTCACACAATCTCCTCACATTTTTTAAAAAATTAAAAAAAGTTGATAAACAAGAAAGCGCTTTATTTTGTATACTAGTAAGTGTAAAGAGGAAACACCTCAAGATCTTTATGAGGAGGACAGCACATGTCACAAGAAAAATACATTATGGCTATTGACCAGGGAACTACAAGTTCTCGTGCCATCATTTTTAATAAAAAAGGAGAAAAGGTCAGCTCTAGCCAAAAAGAGTTTACTCAGATTTTCCCTCAGGCAGGTTGGGTTGAGCACAATGCCAATGAAATTTGGAACTCAGTCCAGTCAGTTATTGCGGGTGCTTTCATCGAAAGCGGTGTCAAGCCAAATCAAATCGAAGCAATCGGGATTACCAACCAACGTGAAACAACTGTCGTCTGGGATAAGAAAACAGGACTTCCTATCTACAATGCTATCGTTTGGCAGTCACGCCAGACAGCACCTTTGGCTGAACAACTAAAAAGCCAAGGTTATGTGGAAAAATTCCATGAAAAAACTGGTTTGATTATCGATGCTTACTTCTCAGCGACCAAGGTTCGTTGGATTTTGGACCATGTAGAAGGCGCTCAAGAGCGAGCAGAAAAAGGGGAATTGCTCTTTGGTACCATCGATACGTGGTTGGTTTGGAAATTGACTGACGGTGCGGCTCACGTGACGGACTACTCAAACGCAGCTCGTACCATGCTTTATAACATTAAAGAACTTAAATGGGATGATGAGATTTTGGAAATTCTCAACATTCCTAAGGCTATGCTTCCGGAAGTTCGTTCTAACTCTGAAATCTACGGTAAGACAGCCCCATTCCATTTCTACGGTGGAGAAGTCCCAATCTCAGGTATGGCTGGTGACCAACAGGCAGCCCTCTTTGGACAGTTGGCCTTTGAGCCTGGTATGGTCAAGAATACTTATGGAACAGGTTCTTTCATCATCATGAATACTGGTGAAGAGATGCAGTTGTCTGAGAACAACCTCTTGACAACCATTGGTTACGGTATCAATGGCAAGGTTTACTATGCCTTGGAAGGTTCTATCTTCATCGCAGGAAGTGCCATTCAGTGGCTTCGTGACGGTCTTCGCATGGTAGAGAACTCACCAGAATCTGAAAAATACGCTCGTGATTCTCACAATGATGATGAAGTTTATGTAGTTCCAGCCTTTACAGGACTAGGAGCACCATACTGGAACCAAAATGCTCGCGGCTCTGTCTTTGGTTTGACTCGTGGAACAAGTAAGGAAGACTTTATCAAGGCAACTCTTCAATCTATCGCTTATCAAGTGCGTGACATCATCGACACCATGCAAGTGGATGCTCAGACAGCTATCCAAGTCTTGAAGGTGGATGGTGGTGCAGCTATGAACAACTTCCTCATGCAGTTCCAAGCTGACATTTTGGGAATCGATATCGCACGTGCCAAAAACTTGGAAACAACAGCTCTAGGTGCGGCCTTCCTAGCAGGTTTGTCAGTAGGTTACTGGAAAGACTTGGATGAGTTGAAACTCTTGAACGAGACAGGAGAACTTTTTGAGCCATCGATGAACGAATCGCGCAAGGAACAACTCTACAAGGGCTGGAAGAAGGCTGTGAAAGCAACGCAAGTCTTTGCGGAAGTAGACGACTAATACTGGCAGAATAAAGCGACTCAGTTAGAAAGTGTGTAAATATGGAATTTTCAAAGAAAACACGTGAATTATCAATTAAAAAAATGCAGGAACGCACCCTGGACCTCTTGATTATTGGGGGAGGAATCACAGGGGCTGGTGTAGCCTTGCAGGCGGCAGCCAGTGGTCTTGAGACTGGTTTGATTGAAATGCAGGACTTCGCAGAAGGAACATCCAGCCGTTCAACAAAATTGGTTCACGGCGGTCTTCGCTACCTCAAACAATTTGACGTAGAAGTGGTATCAGATACGGTTTCAGAACGTGCAGTGGTACAACAAATTGCACCTCACATTCCAAAACCAGACCCAATGCTCTTACCAGTTTATGAAGAAGATGGAGCGACCTTTAGCCTCTTCCGCCTTAAAGTAGCTATGGATTTGTACGATCTTTTAGCAGGTGTGAACAACACACCTGCTGCAAACAAGGTTTTGAGCAAGGATCAAGTCTTGGAACGCCAGCCAAACTTGAAGAAAGAAGGCTTGGTAGGAGGTGGAGTTTATCTTGACTTCCGTAACAACGATGCGCGTCTCGTGATTGAAAATATCAAACGTGCTAACCAAGACGGTGCCCTCATTGCTAACCACGTGAAGGCAGAAGGTTTCCTCTTTGACGAAAGTGGCAAGATTACAGGTGTTGTAGCTCGTGATCTCTTGACAGACCAAGTCTTTGAAATCAAGGCGCGTCTGGTGATTAACACAACAGGTCCTTGGAGCGACAAGGTGCGTAATTTGTCTAATAAGGGAACACAATTCTCACAAATGCGCCCAACTAAGGGGGTTCACCTAGTCGTGGATTCAAGCAAGATCAAGGTTTCACAGCCAGTTTACTTTGACACAGGTTTGGGTGATGGTCGTATGGTCTTTGTTCTCCCACGTGAAAACAAGACTTACTTTGGTACAACGGATACAGATTACACAGGTGATTTGGAACATCCAAAAGTGACTCAGGAAGATGTAGATTATCTACTTGGTATTGTCAACAACCGCTTCCCAGAAGCTAACATTACCATTGATGATATCGAAAGTAGCTGGGCAGGTCTTCGCCCATTGATCGCAGGCAATAGCGCTTCTGACTACAATGGAGGAAATAACGGAACCATCAGTGATGAAAGCTTTAACAACTTGATTGCGACTGTTGAATCTTATCTCTCTAAAGAAAAAACGCGTGAAGATGTTGAATCTGCTGTCAGCAAGCTTGAAAGCAGTACCTCTGAGAAACATTTGGACCCATCTGCTGTTTCTCGTGGCTCTAGCTTGGACCGAGATGATAATGGTCTCTTGACCCTTGCTGGTGGTAAAATCACAGACTACCGTAAGATGGCTGAAGGAGCTATGGAGCGCGTGGTTGACATCCTCAAAGCAGAATTTGACCGTAGTTTTAAACTGATCAACTCTAAGACTTACCCTGTTTCAGGTGGAGAATTGAACCCAGCAAATGTAGACTCAGAAATCGAAGCTTTTGCGCAACTTGGAGTGTCACGTGGATTGGATAGTAAGGAAGCCCATTACCTAGCAAATCTTTACGGTTCAAATGCACCGAAGGTCTTTGCTCTTGCTCATAGTTTGGAACAAGCACCAGGACTCAGCTTGGCAGATACTTTATCACTTCACTATGCAATGCGCAATGAGTTGGCTCTTAGCCCAGTTGACTTCCTTCTTCGTCGTACCAACCATATGCTCTTTATGCGTGATAGTTTGGATAGCATCGTTGAGCCAGTTTTGAATGAAATGGGACGATTCTATGACTGGACAGAAGAAGAAAAAGCAACTTACCGTGCTGATGTCGAAGCAGCTCTCGCTAATAACGATTTAGCAGAATTAAAAAATTAAGAAAAAATAAAAGAGGTGGAGGGCAGGACTCCTAGTCTACCCTCTCTCCCTTTTTAATGGAGATAGAAAGATGATGAATGAATTATTTGGAGAATTTTTGGGGACTCTAATCCTGATTCTTCTAGGAAATGGTGTTGTGGCTGGTGTGGTTCTTCCTAAAACCAAGAGCAACAGCTCAGGTTGGATTGTGATTACTATGGGTTGGGGGATTGCAGTTGCAGTTGCGGTCTTTGTATCTGGCAAGCTCAGTCCAGCTCATTTAAACCCAGCTGTGACGATTGGTGTGGCCTTGAAAGGTGGTTTGCCTTGGGCTTCCGTTTTGCCTTATATCTTAGCCCAGTTCGCAGGGGCTATGCTGGGTCAGATTTTGGTTTGGTTGCAATTCAAGCCGCATTATGAGGCAGAAGAAAATGCAGGAAATATTTTGGCTACTTTCAGCACAGGACCAGCTATCAAAGATACTGTATCAAACTTGATTAGCGAAATCCTTGGAACCTTTGTTTTGGTCTTGACAATCTTTGCTTTGGGTCTTTACGATTTTCAGGCAGGTATCGGAACCTTTGCAGTGGGAACTTTGATTGTCGGTATCGGTCTATCACTAGGTGGGACAACAGGTTATGCCTTGAACCCTGCACGTGACCTTGGACCTCGTATCATGCACAGTATCCTTCCAATTTCAAACAAGGGAGACGGAGATTGGTCTTACGCTTGGATTCCTGTTGTGGGACCTGTTATCGGTGCAGCCTTGGCAGTTCTTGTGTTTTCCCTTTTCTAGTTTAGAAAATAATTATGTTGATAAGAGCTTGAGCAAGAGCCCAATTTCAGCAAAAAATGAAGTAAATCTTCTCATAATAAAACGCATCATATCAAGTTTTCAACACCTGATATGATGCGTTTTTATGATTTTTAAGACTTTTTCTCCAGTATCTTTTTTCGATTGAAGATGTAAGTATTTTAGTAACTAATTTCTTAGTACTAGCCAACAACGATAATCATAATTCCTCCTAAAATTAGGAATAATAAAGGCAATAGTTTTTGTTTTTTCATGTGAAATACCTCACTTTTATTTTCTTCTATTTTATGCTAAAATATTAAAAATCAAAAATTGTTCCCGTATATGCTTGTTGGAGAGATATTATGAAAAAATTTGGAGAAATTTTTAAAAAGTTTCGAGAATCTAGAGGGTTTCGCTTAAAAGATGTCGAAAAAGCTGGTATATCAACATCACAGCTCTCACGTTTTGAAAAGGGAGAGACTGATTTAACCATTTCAAAATTTATGGCTATTTTGGATGAAATTAACATGCCTATTGATGAATTTATGTATGCTGTTCATGATTTTCATCGTGATGAACTGAATGAACTCTTATCAAAGATTAGGCATTTTGTATCAAATCATGATGTTGATGGGTTGAAAAAACTACTTTATTCTCAGATGGAGTCAGATTCTAAACAAGAGAAATTTCATAAGCTTAACATTATTTTATTAAAAATTCGTTTACAAGATTTATCTGGAGAAGCTTATTATTCTGGTGATGATTTATCTTATCTAACTGACTATCTCTTTAGTGTTGAATACTGGGGATACTATGAATTATTGATTTTTTCAAATACTTTAGATGTCCTAAAACACGATGTCTTTATGGTTTTGGCTAGAGAGATGTCTAGACGTTCTGATTTTTATAAAGAAATTCCTAATAATAGACGATTGATTTCATCTATGCTATTGAACGGATATATCACATGTATTGAAAGAGGAAAATTGCTTGATGCTTTGTATTTTGAAAAACGACTAAACCAATGCTTTTTCACTGAAACTGAAATTTATGAACGGTTGGTATTCCAGTATGCCCAATATCTATATCGCTATAAAAAAGAGACGGATTGTAAAGCAATTATTGAAATGAGGAAGTGTATTGGAGCAATGAAATTAGCGGGAAGTAACCATTTGGCAAAGAATTATGAGGGACATTTAGAAAAAATTTTAGCAGATAAAGGGTAGTGTGCAGATATGGGAAAGGAAGTATCTCGAAATAATATTTTGGTAGAATTGTCTTTAGAAATTTCAATTACAGTTGTTTTATCAGTTCATTGTATTTGAGCGATAGGATTTTTCGAAGTTGTCACCATAATTATGAATTTTGAGGTATTTAATATGCAAGTTCTATCTCCATATATTTTAAGAAAGAAAAGTGAAACAGGAGAATTATTTTTCAATAGTAAAAATAATCATTCTTTTTTCATTACAAATGATTTACAAGATGTTATGGAAAATGATTTAGAGATTAAGGAACAATATGAAAATTATTTGAATAAGTATAATTATTTTCAAGAAGAAAATGAATTCGAGAATACAATAGATTATGTTAAAAATAGTGAAACGGAGACGTTAGAATTTACAATTTTAACACATGGAGACTGTAATTTTAGATGTAAATATTGTTATGAAAAATTTGAAAATATAAAAATGAGTAAAGAAACAGAGATTGCGATAGTTGAATTTACAGAAAAACTATTATCTGAATCTATGTTTAAATCTTTACATGTATCATGGTTTGGAGGAGAGCCTTTATTAGGGCTAAAAACGATAAAGAATCTTTCAAAAAAATTTATTAGTATTTGTTCTCAAAATGGACTTGATTATTCTGCTAGTATAACAACTAATGGATATTTGCTTAATGAACGAATGATTCATCAGTTAATTCTAGACTATCGCGTTAATAATTTTCAGATAACAATTGATGGAGATGAGGAAAGTCATAATTTTCAAAGAGTGTTGCGTAATGGAAAGGGATCATATATCAAAATACTCGAGAATATCAAAGGTTTACAAAATTCAAATTTGAATTTTTATTGTAATTTAAGATTTAATATATCGAAAGAAAATTTTAATAATGTTAAGATTTTTTTAGATTCAGATGGGAAATATTTTAAGCATGATAAACGATTTAGATTTTATTTTTATAATGTAGGTAGTTGGGGTTGTGGGGAGCGTGCCCAAAATTATAAAGTGACATTACCTAATTCAGATGCTAGTTTTGAATTATCAAAGTTTGCCATAAAAAAAGGTTATAATGTTCCTGCTGCTAGAGGTATAATAACAAATTTGTTCAACTGTTATGCAAATAGAAAAAATCACTATACTATTAATGTAAAGGGTGTAATTCAAACTTGTACGGTTGCCTTGTATTCTAATTCTAATATATTTGGAAGTGTACATGCTAAGTTTAATAAGGAAAAGTTTGATAAATGGCACTTAAACATGGATTCAGATTGTAAGCAGTGTCCTATTGTTTTAATTTGTAAATCAGGATTTTGTCCGCCCAAACATAGAAGTAATAAGCAAAGAACATTATGCAATCAAATAAAAAAGAAAATTGATAAAAATCTAGAATTATTTATGTTAAATAAGGAATATTGTGATTATCTTGATGCAATAAGAGAGGGGGTGAAAAGATGATTGTAATTGAAAATAAGAGTACTACTCAACTTGATATACTTGTACTCCGTGATCATTATTGCGATGAAGATGGAAATGAGTTTTAGATTGATTTTTAAAATATAAATCGAAATTTAGTTAGTCTAGTTCAGGAGGTAATCACTCTTAATAAACAGCATCATATATAGGTTAGTTAAATTATTGTATAGTCTCAGTTGGAGTTAATTTGTTTATAACTTTTAGACTGAGGCTTTTATATCTATTCGCTTTCTTTTAGATAGGCTTATTTATGAAATTTCTAAAATACATTAAAACTAATATTTTTATCTATTTTTTAATAGGAGTGCTTTTGAATAGTGGGATGGCTCTAATAAAGCCATTGTTATTGGATAAGCTATTGAATATTCGTGAAGAGCAACTTACAATTGGTACAATTTCATACTTTGTTTTATATGGACTGTGTTTGCACCTGTTTTTTTATAGCACGATGTTGCTAGCAAATTTTGTCAGTAATAATCTGCAGCGTCATCTACAAATTCGTTTAAAAGATCAGCTTATCAAGAAACTATTTTTGAAGGAAAATGTTGTATATGATGAAAAAGTTTCAATTGTTACACAAGATATGGAACTGCTCTATAATCGCTTCTTTTTACCCCTGGATATGATAGTTGGAAGAGTTTTTATACTTTGTACAACGATTGTTTTTATTTTGGTGCAAAATTTTTGGCTTGGTATTGTTTTTATCGTGTTCTCTTTTCTTCGACCATTACCTCAATGGGTAATGAATAATCATTTAATGAAAAGTGGTGCAAATTTTTCGGAAATGCAAAAAGCTTTTCATCTATCTGTAGGAGATTTTTTTAAGGGAGCAGATACGATATATTTTTATGGCGCTAGTAAAGAAAACCTTGCTAAGATGAGAAAAAACAACGAGTGTTACGAGAACGCTCGTTGGAAAAATGAATGGACTAGCAATGTCGTTTATTTTTTCAATGGTCCTTTAGAATTCCTTAGTCAGGTACTACCTCTTGCACTTGGTCTTTTATTACAAAAGAGCGGTATAGAGTTAACAACAGCTAGTTTGGTCTCTATGTATATAGCTACAATGAATCTTAGCGGACCTATTCAAAGAATTATGTATAGCATATCTGATATACAGCGATCGCAAACAGTGAAAGAAAAAATATTTTCATTATTGGAAGAATCTTGTTTAGAAACATCATATCCGACAGTCGAATCTTTAGCTGAGCTAGTTTTGGAGGGTGTTTCAAAACAGGTTGGAGAGCAAGTGCTCTTTTATGATTTGTCACTTAGATTAACCAAGCCAAGTAAAGTTTTAATAAAGGGAGCTAGTGGTACCGGAAAGTCAACTCTCCTACAGTTGGTAGCAGGAAAGATAAGTCCGAATAGTGGTAGAATTATCGTACGTGATAAATCAGGTCGAGAATTTACTCATTATCAAGGGAATGTCGCTTATATCTCTCAGAATCCATTTTTCAGACATGGGACAATTCGAGAAAATTTAACATTAGGACAGGAGATTTCAGATAAAGAATTACTCTGTTGCCTAGAACAAGTTGGCTTAACGAATGAAATCACTAATATCTTGGATTATCAACTGATAAATAATGGAGAAAACATTTCAGGTGGGCAACGTTTACGACTTGAATTAGTTCGCTGTCTGCTTCGGAAAAAAGACATTGTGTTGGCGGATGAGGTTACATCATCCTTAGACAAGGACAATGCATATCAAGTGCGCCAGTTACTTTTGCAGTTGCCTATCATTTTGATTGAAGTTGCTCATCATATTGATTCAGAAACGGTTTATAATCAAGTAATTGATTTGGGAAAATATAGAATAAAATAAATAGACTTGTTCGGCATCTTGCTAGCCATAATATATGTGTTATATTATGGATTGTTTTAGCTGATTTAAAGATGTGAGAACTAAAAACTATGGCTAAGTTGGAATGTTAAAAATTCAATTTCTGACCACCTAATCTTGTGTCAAATAGTTATCAAACAAAGTCTACTATACCATTTATCAGTTAAATATTTTTATGTTATAGGAGCGCTACATGTCTAATTCATTTGTCAAGTTGTTAGTCTCTCAATTGTTTGCAAATTTAGCAGATATTTTCTTTAGAGTAACAATCATTGCTAACATATACATTATTTCAAAATCAGTAATTGCCACGTCATTAGTTCCCATTTTAATAGGGATATCCTCTTTTGTTGCGAGTCTTTTAGTTCCTTTAGTTACTAAAAGGATAGCGCTAAATAGAGTTTTATCTTTATCCCAATTTGGAAAGACTATATTATTGGCGATACTGGTAGGAATGTTTACCGTAATGCAATCCGTAGCGCCTTTGGTAACCTATCTATTTGTTGTGGCAATTTCAATATTAGATGGTTTTGCAGCACCTGTTTCCTATGCTATTGTGCCACGCTATGCGACCGATTTGGGTAAGGCTAATTCAGCCTTATCAATGAGTGGTGAAGCTGTTCAGTTAGTGGGTTGGGGATTAGGTGGACTCTTGTTTGCAACAATTGGTCTTTTACCTACCACGTTTATCATTTTAATGTTGTATATAATTTCTAGCTTTCTGATGTTATTTCTTCCTAACGCTGAAGTGGAGGTGTTAGAGTCAGAAACTAATCTTGAAATTTTGCTCAAAGGTTGGAAGTTAGTTGCTAGAGATCCTAGATTAAGACTTTTTGTATCAGCAAATTTATTGGAAATTTTCTCAAATACGATTTGGGTTTCTTCCATTATACTTGTTTTTGTAACTGAGTTATTAAATAAAACGGAAAGTTACTGGGGATATTCTAATACAGCATACTCTATTGGTATTATAATTAGTGGCTTAATTGCTTTTAGGCTATCTGAAAAGTTCCTTGCTGCTAAATGGGAAAGTATTCTTTTTCCTCTTGTAGCCATGGCAATAGTGACACTGACTATTCTATATTTTCCAAATGCACAGATGTTTTTATTATTTTCAGCTTTAGTTGGTATGTTATCGCAGCTAAAAGAAGTTCCTGAAAGGGTATTTCTTCAGGAAACAGTAGAGGAAAATCATTTGGTTAATGTCTATTCTGTTCTTGAAGTGATTTCGACATTAGCATTTTCAGTATTTGTTTTGCTAATGAGCTATATTACTGAGAGTTTTGGTATTAGCATCAGTTTTTGGCTATCAGCCATTTGTCTGATGATAGAAGCTATTTTAATTTATATCAGACGAGATTATTTTAAATAAGAGACTGGTTAAAAAGTCTTGAGAAATTAGAAAAGCGCATAGTATCAGGTGTTGAAAACTTGATATTGTGCGTTTTATTATGGAAAGATTTACCTCATTTTCTACTGAAATTGAGTTTTTGCCCAGGATCACTCTATTTGAAATATACATAGAAAAACTGCATAATTTTAAAATTAGCTTAAATATAATGAAAATCTACGGTAAACAATTGAAAAAATACTATATAAAGTGGTACAATGGTAGAAAAATAAGCTAGTAAGAATCACTCTTATTTTAGCGAAAAATTACAGAAATGAATGGTTTTTCTTTATGAAACAGAGAAAAGAATTGTACCTCTTTCTTGGTCGGACAGCCTTGTATTTTCTTATCTTTCTGGGGCTGCTGTACTTCTTTAGCTATCTTGGTCAGGGTCAAGGAAGCTTTATCTATAATGAATTTTAACTTGAAGGAGAATTCCTATTGTGTCACATAAACCAATAGTAGATATGATTGAAACCATAGAGCATTTTGCTCAGACCCAGCCTAGCTATCCTGTTTACAATGTTTTGGGGCAGGAACACACTTATGGCGATTTGAAGGCTGATTCGGATAGTTTGGCTACAGCCATTGACCAACTAGGCTTGCTTGAAAAGTCTCCTGTGGTTGTTTTTGGTGGCCAAGAATATGAAATGTTGGCAACTTTTGTAGCGCTGACTAAGTCAGGTCATGCCTACATTCCCATTGATAGCCATTCGGCCTTGGAGCGAGTTTCGGCTATTTTAGAAGTAGCGGAGCCAAGTTTGATTATTGCCATTTCAGACTTTCCTTTGGAGCAGGTTTCTACACCGATGATGACTCTAGCTCAGGTTCAAGAAGCCTTTGCTCAAGGGACTAGCTATGAGATCACGCATCCAGTCAAGGGCGATGATAATTACTACATTATCTTTACTTCTGGTACGACTGGTAAGCCAAAGGGAGTGCAGATTTCCCATGATAACCTCCTCAGCTTTACCAACTGGATGATTACGGATAAGGAATTTGCGACGCCAAGTCGTCCGCAAATGCTGGCTCAACCACCTTATTCATTTGACCTGTCTGTCATGTACTGGGCACCGACCTTGGCACTTGGTGGGACGCTTTTTGCTCTTCCATCTGCCATTACTCAGGACTTTAAGCAACTCTTTGCGACTATCTTTTCATTGCCAATCGCTATCTGGACATCAACCCCTTCTTTTGCAGATATGGCCATGTTGTCTGAAGCCTTCAACAGTGAGAAAATGCCTGGAATCACGCATTTCTACTTTGATGGCGAAGAATTGACGGTTAAAACGGCTCAAAAACTGCGCGAGCGTTTCCCAAATGCCCGTATTATCAATGCCTACGGCCCAACAGAAGCGACAGTGGCTCTGTCAGCAGTTGCCGTGACAGATGAGATGCTAGCGACTCTCAAACGCCTACCAATCGGCTATACCAAGGCTGACTCTCCAACCTTTATCATTGACGAGGAAGGCAATAAATTGCCAAATGGTGAACAGGGAGAGATCATTGTGTCAGGGCCAGCTGTTTCAAAAGGCTATATGAACAATCCTGAAAAAACAGCAGAAGCCTTCTTTGAGTTTGAAGGTCTGCCAGCCTATCACACAGGCGATGTGGGAACCATGACAGATGAAGGCTTGCTTCTCTACGGCGGACGCATGGACTTCCAGATTAAGTTCAACGGTTACCGCATTGAGTTAGAAGATGTCTCTCAAAATCTTAATAAGTCTCGCTATATCGAGTCTGCTGTCGCAGTACCGCGTTATAACAAGGACCACAAGGTACAAAATCTACTGGCCTATGTCATCTTAAAAGACGGTGTTCGTGAGCAGTTTGAGCGTGATATCGATATTACTAAGGCCATCAAGGAAGATTTGACAGACATCATGATGTCCTACATGATGCCGTCTAAATTCCTTTATCGAGACAGTTTGCCACTGACTCCAAATGGAAAGATTGACATCAAAGGATTGATTAACGAGGTGAATAAGAGATGATGGAGTTTTTTCAACAGCTTCCTCATTTAGAGCCATATGGCAATCCTCAGTATTTTGTTTATGTGATTGCTGCAACCTTGCCCATCTTTATCGGTCTTTTTTTCAAGAAACGCTTTGCCTGGTATGAAGTACTGGTTAGTCTCTTCTTTATCGTCACCATGTTGGTAGGTGGGAAGACCAATCAATTGGTTGCCTTAGGTATTTACCTTTGCTGGGAGATATTGCTCCTGCTCTTCTACAAGCACTATCGAAAAAGCAAGGATGGCAAGTGGGTCTTCTACTTAGTTAGTTTTCTGTCCCTACTTCCGATTATCTTTGTCAAGGTGCAGCCGGCTATCAATGGAACGCAGTCTTTGCTTGGGTTCTTGGGAATTTCTTACCTGACTTTTCGTTCGGTTGGGATTATCATCGAGCTGAGAGATGGAGTGATTAAGGATTTTACCCTCTGGGAGTTCCTTCGTTTCCTTCTCTTCATGCCGACTTTCTCGAGTGGTCCAATCGATCGCTTTAAGCGTTTTAATGAAAATTATCAGACCATTCCTGAGCGGGATGAGTTGATGGATATGCTGGATGAATCCGTTCGCTATATCATGTGGGGATTTTTGTACAAGTTTATCCTAGCTCATGTTTTAGGAGAAACTTTACTACCTCCTCTAAAGAATCTAGCCCTGCAATCAGGTGGCTTCTTTAACCTCTATGCCTTGGCAGTTATGTATACCTTTGGTCTGGAACTCTTCTTTGACTTTGCAGGTTATTCTATGTTTGCCTTGGCCATTTCAAATTTGATGGGGATCCGTAGCCCGATCAACTTTAACAAGCCCTTTTTATCAAGGGATTTGAAGGAGTTTTGGAATCGTTGGCACATGAGTCTTTCTTTCTGGTTCCGTGACTTTGTCTTTATGCGAATGGTCATGGTGTTGACCAGAAAGAAGGTCTTTAAAAATCGCAATGTAACCTCAAGCGTGGCTTATATTGTAAATATGCTGATTATGGGATTTTGGCATGGAGTGACCTGGTACTATATCGCCTATGGACTCTTTCATGGGATTGGACTGGTCATCAATGACGCTTGGGTTCGTAAGAAAAAAACGCTCAATAAGGAGCGGAAAAAAGCAGGGAAGCCTGCTCTACCTGAGAATCGCTGGATTCAGTTGCTTGGCATGGTTATCACCTTCCATGTCGTCATGCTGTCATTCTTGATCTTTTCTGGATTTTTGAATGATTTATGGTTTAAAAAATAAAGGAAATAAAATATGGATATCAAATCAGAAGTTATCGAAATTATTGATGAGTTGTTTATGGAAGATGTTTCTGACATGATGGATGAAGATCTTTTTGACGCAGGTGTCTTGGATAGTATGGGAACGGTTGAATTGATTGTGGAGATTGAAAACCGTTTTGACATTCGTGTCCCTGTAACAGAGTTTGGTCGTGATGACTGGAATACAGCTAATAAAATTATAGCTGGCATTGTGGAGCTACAAAATGCTTAAACGCTTATGGATGATCTTCGGACCGGTCTTGATAGCTGGTTTGTTGGTTTTTCTGCTCATTTTCTTTTATCCTACTGAGATGCGTCATAATCTAGGAGCTGAAAAGCGTTCAGCGGTGGCTACTACTATCGATAGTTTTAAGGAGCGAAGTCAAAAAGTCAGAGCACTATCTGATCCAAATATGCGTTTTGTTCCTTTCTTTGGCTCCAGTGAATGGCTTCGTTTTGACGGTGCTCATCCTGCGGTATTAGCTGAGAAATACAATCGCTCCTACCGTCCTTATCTTTTAGGACAGAGGGGAGCTGCCTCGCTCAATCAGTATTTTGGGATGCAACAGATGCTGCCACAGCTGGAGAATAAACAAGTTGTGTATGTTATCTCACCTCAGTGGTTCAGTAAAAACGGCTATGAGCCAGCAGCCTTCCAGCAGTATTTTAATGGAGACCAGTTGACCAGTTTTCTGGAACATCAATCTGGAGATCAGGCTAGTCAATATGCGGCGACTCGCTTACTACAGCAGTTCCCAAACGTAGCTATGAAGGATTTGGTTCAGAAGTTGGCAAGTAAAGAAGAATTGTCGACGGCAGACAATGAAATGATTGAATTATTGGCTCGTTTTAATGAGCGCCAAGCTTCCTTTTTTGGTCAGTTTTCGGTTAGAGGCTATATCAACTACGAGAAGCATGTATCTAAGTATTTAAAGACCTTGCCAGATCAGTTTTCTTATCAAGCCATAGAAGATGTTGTCAAAGCAGATGCTGAAAAAAATACTTCCAATAATGATCTGGGAATGGAGAATGATTTCTATAATAAGCAGATCAAGAAGGATTTGAAGAAATTAAAGGATTCTCAGAAAAACTTTACCTACCTTAAATCACCGGAGTATAATGACCTGCAGTTGGTGTTAACCCAGTTTTCTAAATCTAAGGTAAACCCGATTTTTATCATTCCACCTGTTAATAAAAAATGGATGGATTATGCTGGTCTACGAGAGGATATGTACCAACAAACGGTGCAGAAGATTCGCTACCAGTTAGAGAGTCAAGGTTTTACCAATATAGCAGATTTTTCTAAGGATGGCGGGGAGTCTTTCTTTATGAAGGACACCATTCACCTTGGTTGGTTGGGTTGGTTGGCATTTGACAAGGCAGTTGATCCTTTCCTATCCAATCCCACACCAGCTCCGACTTACCATCTGAATGAGCGCTTTTTCAGCAAAGATTGGGCGACTTATGATGGAGATATCAAGGAATTTCAATAGATAATAGTATGGAAGAGTTCAAGAATAAAGCCGATTTTTACGTTTTTTCTTGACTCTTTTTTTGCTTGTGATATAATTAACTGGTAAATAAAATTCTACAGAATAGTATTTTTGTCTTAAAAAAGAAAAGTCCAGAAGGAAAGGAGTCAGATATGAGACAGCTAGCGAAGGATATTGATGGCTTTTTGAATGAGGTAATTTTGCAGGCGGAAAACCAACATGAAATCCTAATAGGTCATTGCACTAGCGAGGTGGCCCTGACTAATACCCAGGAGCACATTCTTATGCTCTTGTCAGAGGAATCTTTAACAAATTCAGAGTTGGCGCGTCGCCTCAATGTCAGTCAGGCAGCAGTTACCAAGGCTATTAAGTCTTTGGTCAAGGAAGGGATGTTGGAAACATCTAAAGATCCTAAGGATGCGCGTGTGGTTTTTTATCAGTTGACTGACTTGGCTCGTCCAATCGCTGAGGAGCATCATCATCACCATGAGCATACACTTTTAACCTATGAACAAGTGGCGACTCAGTTTACTCCAAATGAACAAAAAGTGATTCAGCGGTTTTTGACTGCTTTAGTAGGAGAAATCAAATAATGAGATATATTACGGTAGAGGATTTGTCCTTCTATTATGATAAGGAGCCTGTTCTTGAACATATCAATTATAGTGTTGATAGTGGGGAATTTGTTACCTTGACAGGGGAAAATGGGGCAGCTAAGACGACACTGATTAAGGCCAGTCTTGGAATTCTCCAACCACGCATTGGCAAGGTGACCATTTCAAAGACAAATACTCAGGGAAATAAATTGAGAATAGCCTATCTTCCCCAGCAGATTGCCAGTTTTAATGCTGGTTTTCCAAGTACGGTTTATGAATTTGTCAAGTCGGGTCGCTATCCGAGAAAAGGCTGGTTCCGTCGCTTGAATGCTCATGATGAGGAGCATATCAAGGCTAGTCTGAACTCAGTTGGCATGTGGGAACATCGAGACAAACGCTTGGGTTCTCTATCTGGGGGACAAAAGCAGCGAGCGGTGATTGCGCGCATGTTTGCTTCGGATCCAGATGTGTTTATCCTAGATGAGCCGACAACGGGGATGGATGCAGGAAGTAAAAATGAATTTTACGAACTCATGCACCACAGCGCCCATCATCATGGCAAGGCTGTTTTGATGATTACCCATGACCCTGAAGAAGTTAAGGACTATGCGGACCGCAATATCCATCTAGTCCGTAACCAAGACTCACCATGGCGTTGTTTCAACGTTCATGAGAATGACCAGGAGGTGGGCCATGCTTAGTTTATTATCTTATGACTTTATGCAACGCGCCTTTCTGGCGGTTATTGCTATGAGTCTTTTCTCGCCAGTTCTTGGAACCTTCCTTATCTTGCGTCGTCAGAGTTTGATGAGTGATACTCTTAGCCACGTCTCGCTGTCGGGTGTAGCTTTTGGTCTGGTTCTGGGGATTTCTCCGACTGTTTCTACGATTGCTATTGTCTTGATTGCGGCGGTCTTTCTGGAGTATCTCCGTACGGTTTACAAGAGCTTTATGGAAATCGGGACAGCTATCCTCATGTCAACAGGTCTGGCTGTTTCTCTGATTGTTATGAGCAAGGGTAAAAGCTCCAGTTCTATGAGTTTGGACCAGTATCTTTTTGGTTCGATTGTGACCATCAGTGAGGAGCAGGTCATTTCCCTCTTCGTCATTGCGGCGGTTGTTTTGATTTTGACCTTCCTCTTCCTTCGTCCTATGTATATCTTGACCTTTGATGAGGATACAGCCTTTGTGGATGGTTTGCCCGTTCGTACCATGTCTATTCTTTTTAACATGGTTACAGGAGTGGCCATTGCCCTTATGATTCCTGCTGCAGGAGCTCTTCTGGTATCGACCATTATGGTCTTGCCAGCTAGTATTGCCCTGCGTCTGGGGAAAAACTTTAAATCGGTTATGCTACTTGCCAGTGCGATTGGATTTTTGGGAATGGTGGCAGGACTTTACATTTCCTACTATGCAGAAACACCTGCAAGTGCAAGTATTACCATTATTTTTGTAACTGTTTTCTTGCTAATCAGTTTAGTAAGACGTTTTATCAAATAGGAGAAGAACATGAAAAAAATTAGCTTATTACTAGCCAGTCTATGTGCCTTGTTTTTAGTGGCTTGTTCCAATCAAAAACAGGCAGATGGCAAACTCAATATCGTGACAACCTTTTACCCTGTCTATGAATTTACCAAGCAAGTCGCAGGAGATACTGCTAATGTAGAACTCCTCATCGGTGCTGGTACAGAACCTCATGAATACGAACCGTCTGCCAAGGCAGTTGCCAAAATCCAAGACGCAGATACCTTCGTTTATGAAAATGAAAACATGGAAACATGGGTTCCTAAATTGCTAGATACTTTGGATAAGAAAAAGGTGAAAACCATCAAGGCGACAGGTGATATGTTGCTCTTGCCAGGTGGTGAGGAAGAAGAGGAAGACCATGACCATGGAGAAGAAGGCCATCACCATGAGTTTGACCCCCATGTTTGGTTATCACCAGTCCGTGCCATTAAACTTGTAGAGCACATCCGTGATAGCTTGTCAGCAGATTATCCGGATAAAAAAGAGACCTTTGAAAAGAACGCATCTGCCTATATCGAAAAATTACAAGCCTTGGATAAGGCTTATGCAGAAGGCTTGTCTCAAGCCAAACAAAAGAGCTTTGTAACGCAACACGCAGCCTTTAACTATCTTGCCTTAGACTATGGACTCAAACAAGTCGCAATCTCAGGTCTCTCTCCAGATGCAGAGCCATCAGCAGCTCGCTTGGCAGAATTGACAGAGTACGTCAAGAAAAATAAAATCGCCTATATCTACTTTGAAGAAAATGCTTCACAAGCTCTTGCTAACACACTTTCAAAAGAGGCAGGTGTCAAAACAGATGTCCTTAATCCTTTAGAAAGTCTGACAGAAGAAGATACCAAGGCGGGAGAAAATTATATCTCTATCATGGAGAAAAACCTCAAAGCTTTGAAACAAACAACAGACCAAGAAGGTCCAGCTATCGAGCCTGAAAAGGCAGAGGATACCAAGACAGTCCAAAATGGTTACTTCGAAGATGCAGACGTCAAGGATCGCACCTTGAGCGACTATGCAGGCAACTGGCAATCAGTTTATCCTTTCCTTGAAGATGGAACTTTTGATCAGGTCTTTGACTACAAGGCTAAGTTGACTGGTAAGATGACTCAGGCTGAGTACAAGGCCTACTATACAAAAGGCTATCAGACAGATGTCACTAAGATCAACATCACTGATAACACTATGGAATTTGTTCAAGGTGGACAAAGTAAGAAATTCACCTACAAGTATGTTGGTAAGAAAATCTTGACTTATAAGAAAGGCAATCGTGGTGTGCGCTTCCTCTTTGAAGCGACAGATGCGGACGCTGGACAGTTCAAGTATGTTCAGTTTAGTGACCACAATATCGCCCCAGTTAAGGCAGAACATTTCCATATCTTCTTTGGAGGCACAAGCCAAGAAGCCCTCTTTGAAGAAATGGATAACTGGCCAACCTACTACCCAGATAACCTATCTGGACAAGAAATCGCCCAAGAAATGTTGGCGCATTGATGAGAAATCGACTAGTTCATAAGAGCTAGTCGGTTTTTAGATATTAGATGGCTAACTTCATTATAGACCTTTCCAGAACTTTAAAAAATAAATAAAACTCTTGAAATATCTGGGCTTATATGCTAGAATGTTGTTAGTGTATAAGGTTCATTAGAACACCAAAGCCCCTAACTATTGCCGTAGTTAAGGGCTTTTTTGACGTATCTTAGCGATTTAACGGGTGTTGATAGGCTAGTCAGTCGGTCTACTTCTTACCATCTAGCCATTTGCAAACGAAATACAAGATAATTCCTGCGATGACGTCCGCTATAATAGTAAGAGCAATCTCAGGTATAAGGCTCATTAGTTTCACCTCCTCTCACGAACCCATAGGAACGTAATCGGTAACCGATGACCAAAATAGTATACCACAATAAATTTAGACCATCAACCTTACTTAATGCTTGAAATATTAGGACTTATATGCTAGAATGTAGTTAATTGATAAGGTTCATTAGAACACCAAAGCCCCTAACTATGGCCGTAGTTAAGGGCTTTTTTTACGTATCTTAGCGATTTAACGGGTGTTGATAGGCTAGTCAGTCGGTCTACTCCTTACTATCTAGCCATCTGCAGACGAAATACAAGATAATTCCAGCTATAACATCCGCTATAATAGTAAGAGCGAGCTCTATGATAAGGCTCATTAGTTTCACCTCCTCTCACGAACCCATAGGAACGTAATCGGTAACCGATGACCAAAATAGTATACCACAATAAATTTAGATCATCAAGGGCACTTAATTCTTGAAATATCGGATCTAAGAGAAAAATCTTTAAAATCAAAAAACGTATAGTATCAGGTGTGTAAAAGTTTGATGTTATATCAATTATAAAAGTGGATAGGAAAGTTTTCTGATTATCAGAATTCCTTCCTATCCACTTTTTGAAGATTGTAAGTTAGCTTTATTTTATATAGAATTAGTTTATTTGTTTTATTTATCAAAACCTTGCAAGGCTTTTTGGCGTTCTTCTACTTGACCTTTAGCATCTAGTTTGTTACCACCGTATACAGCTGATTCCCATGATCCGTACATTGGATTTGGGAAGATGATGAATTTTTCACCGAATTCTTTTTGCAATTCTTCAAGTTGTTTATCACGGTCAGATTCAGAAGTCTTAGAAAAATCTGCAAAGTCTACGAGGTTATCACCAAATAATAAGATAAGATTTGTTTTTTCTTGAACTTTTTGGCGACGACCTTCTTTGGATTTTACACCACTTTCTAAGAACATGAGATGATCACGTCCTTGAACAGGAATTCCTTCACTTTCAAGATTTTTAATGGTAGCATCTACTTGATTAGCTGAGCGGTCAGAAATATAGTAGATTTGGACACCGTTTTGATCAGCAAACTGAAGAAAATCCTTGGCACCTGGGACAGCTTTTGCTGTAGCTTTTTGAACCCAAATATCCCAATTTTCGGGTGTAAATGCTGTACCGTCTTTAACATTTTGTACTTGATAAGGGCTATTATCTAGGACAGTTTCATCCAAGTCTAAAACGATAGAGTAAGGTTTGTCTGATTCTGTTTTGAGCAATTCCTTTAGGTGATTTGTTGCAACGTTATAACCCTGTATGTATAAAGCTTTAGTTTCAGCTGATTTTTGATACCAAAGGGTTGACATAGTGTTTTCTCTTGACCGTAGTTGGTCATATGTCAATGTAATCTGATTATCAGATGAGCTATTATTGCTTGTCTGTGTTTCTGTAGACTTTGTTGCACAACTAGCCAATAAGACGACAGAAGCAAGTGCAGAAAGGATTGTAACAGTAGTTTTTGCTGTTTTCATGAAATATCTCCTATTCATTAATTTCAATAAATAGTATAGCACGAGAGAAAAGTTAAGGCAAGTCATTCTCTGACTATGGATGTAGATTCTATAGAAGTTAATATAATGAAAAAAGCGATTGCTAACTTGAAATGTCGTTTCACCTCTAATTATTGACATTTCAGGAAAAATCGCAGTAAAAACTGCACAACCTTCTTTAAATGTGCTATAATACAGGAAAAATAATGATGGAGGTCGCAATAATGGCAACATTTTTGATGATTTTTGTGGTGGTTTGTGTGCTCCTATTGGTGATAGTCACACTGAGTACAGTTTATGTGGTTCGTCAGCAGTCGGTGGCGATTATTGAACGCTTTGGGAAATACCAAAAGGTTGCCAATAGTGGTATTCACATTCGCTTGCCCTTTGGGATTGACTCGATTGCAGCGCGGATTCAGTTGCGCTTGTTGCAAAGCGATATTGTGGTTGAGACTAAGACCAAGGACAATGTGTTCGTTATGATGAATGTGGCGACTCAGTACCGTGTCAATGAGCAGAGCGTGACAGATGCTTACTATAAACTCATGCGTCCAGAATCTCAGATTAAATCTTATATCGAAGATGCTCTTCGCTCTTCTGTTCCCAAATTAACCTTGGATGAATTATTTGAGAAAAAAGATGAGATTGCCCTTGAAGTTCAACACCAAGTGGCGGAAGAAATGACAACTTACGGTTATATTATCGTGAAAACCTTGATTACTAAGGTGGAACCAGATGCAGAAGTTAAGCAATCCATGAATGAAATCAATGCGGCGCAACGTAAGCGGGTTGCAGCGCAAGAATTGGCAGAAGCTGACAAGATTAAAATCGTCACTGCAGCTGAAGCCGAAGCAGAAAAAGACCGTCTTCATGGTGTGGGGATTGCCCAACAACGTAAGGCGATTGTGGATGGATTGGCAGAGTCTATCACAGAACTCAAGGAAGCCAATGTTGGCATGACAGAAGAACAAATCATGTCCATTCTTTTGACCAACCAGTATTTGGATACCTTGAATACCTTTGCCTCTAAAGGAAATCAGACTATCTTTTTACCAAATACTCCAAATGGTGTAGATGATATCCGTACACAAATCTTGTCAGCCCTTCGCGCTGAGAAGAAATAATAGACTAAAGAGCTTGGCAACAGGCTCTTTTTGTATTACCCTTGTAGCTTTGAGGATTAAAATCCTCCTCCACAAATTATAGAATCTTTTCTGAGGATTTAGGGAGTGATAGAGGAAGTCTTGAAAGCGCTTTTGTTTTGTGCTATAGTCAAGTATATCGATTCGTTTAAAGAGGAATGCTTGTATGAGAAGAGAAGAAGTTTTACGAAATCACTGGTTTTTTAGCCAAGAGGTGGGGAAGGAAGAGGCCTTGGCGCCGGATTTTCAGAGGGAAAATTGGCAGGCCATTCAAGTGCCGCATGACTGGAGTATTTACAATGATTTTGACCAGTATTCGCCAGCGCAAAATGAGGGTGGTCAGTTAAACGGGGGTCAAGCCTGGTACCGGACGCAGTTTTACTTGGAAGAAGATGCCAGTCTTGTATCGGTGCGTTTGTTGTTTGACGGGGTTTACATGAATGCTCAAGTCTATATCAACGGGCAAGTGTTGGGCTATTATCCCAGTGGCTATACGCCTTTTTCTTATGATATCACGCCTTATCTAAGAAATGATGGGACGGCCAACCAGCTTGCGGTTTTTGTGGAGAATCAGCAACCTAGCAGTCGTTGGTACTCGGGTAGCGGTGTTTACCGAGAAGTGAAATTGTTGATTACAGATGCAGTTCATCTGGATTTGTATGGGATTAAGATAGAAAGTCCCAAGCTCAAAGAGCAAAGGCAATCTTGGGTGGAAACCCAGCTTACAAGTAAGGTTTCAAATGATGGACTTCAGTCCGTGTCGGTGTATTTGGAGCAGAGTATCTGGTATGATGGGCAGCAACTGTCAGACTGGCAGGCGACAGACTCTCTAGTGATTGAGTCTGGGGACAAATATTCTTTCCAACAAGCCATATCAATTTTCCAACCTTTGCTTTGGGATATTGACCATCCTCATCTCTATCAGTTGAAGACTCGCATCTACAAAAATGGCATTTTGGTTGATGAAGGAGAGGAGAGCTTTGGTTACCGCTATATGGATTGGCAAGCGGATAAGGGCTTCTTTCTAAATGGTCGCTGGTTGAAGATTCATGGGGTTTGTTTGCACCATGACTACGGAGCTCTGGGAGCTGTGGAAAACAGGTCAGCTGCCGAGAGACGCCTGCGCCAAATGAAGGAAATGGGTGTCAATGCGATTCGAATCACCCATAATCCAGCTAGTAGTATTTTGCTGGATGTAGCTGCCAAAATGGGCCTACTCATCCAAGAAGAAGCCTTTGATACCTGGTATGGAGGCAAGAAAGAATATGATTATGGTCGCTTTTTTGAGGAAGAAGCGACTCATCCAGAAGCGAAAGCAGGCGATTTCTGGTCAGATTATGATTTGCGCACTATGATTGAACGTGGTAAGAACAATCCAGCGATTTTTATGTGGTCCTTGGGAAATGAAGTCAGCGAAGCAGATGGCGATACTCATTCATTGATGACTATCAAACGCTTGCTAGAAAGAGTCAAGGAGGTTGATGATAGCCGTTTTGTGACCATGGGAATGGATCAGTTCCGCTTTGGAGATGGTTCTGGAGGTCATGAAAAGATTGCTGATTTGCTGGATGTGGTAGGCTTGAATTACTCGGAAGATAATATTGATAGGATTCGTAAAAGACATCCCAAGTGGCGACTTTACGGGTCTGAAACCTCATCGGCTACCCGAACGCGTGATAGCTATTTTCGCCCAGCTAAGGAATGGGTTGGGGATAATCGCCACGTGCGGAATTTTGAACAGTCAGACTATGGCAATGATCGGGTTCCTTGGGGGAAGACGGCGACGGCTTCTTGGATAGCAGATAGAAATCGGCTAGACTATGCGGGTCAGTTTATCTGGACAGGAGTGGACTATATAGGTGAGCCGACTCCTTGGCACAATCAAAATGACACGCCTGTAAAGAGTTCCTATTTTGGGATCGTGGATACGGCAGGGATTCCTAAAAATGACTATTATCTTTACCAAAGTCAGTGGGTGGACCTAGATCAGCAGCCTATGGTTCATATCTTACCTCACTGGAATTGGGAAATCCACAAGAGTTATCAACAAGTTGTGGATAAGTATGGGGATATCCCTGTTCGAGTCTATTCAAATGCTGGTTCAGTAGAGCTATTTCTCAATGGGAAATCCCAAGGCAGAAAGACTTTTCAGGAAAAATGGACTTCAGGCGGTAGAAAATACCAAGAGGGAGAAGGTTCTGGCCAACTCTATCTTGAATGGCGTTTGGCTTATCAACCGGGAGAATTGCGTGCTGTAGCTTATGACCGTCAAGGTCAGCTTGTGGCAGAAGATAGGGTGGTGACTGCAGGTAAGCCTGCTAAGATTGGGTTACATGCCGAGAAATCACAACTGGAGCCAGATGGGCAAGACCTCCTCTATCTCTATTTTGATGTATTGGACCAAGCTGGAAATTGGGTTCCGACTGCTTCCAATCAGCTTCATTTTAAAATTGAAGGCCCTGCTCGTATTGTGGGTGTGGATAATGGAAGGCAGGCCAGTCATGAACGTTACAAGGCTCAGAAAAATGGTCGGTTTAAGCGGAAAGCCTTTCATGGCAGAGGTGTCCTCTTAGTTCAGAGCTTGGAGCAGGCAGGTCTAGTCAGAGTAAAGGCCAGTGCCAGAGGGCTAGAGCCAGCAAGTTTTGATCTCTTAGTGGGAGAGGCTTTGGCTACCCAACCAGTGAAAAATAAGCGCTTGTTTGAGATTCGAGTGAACAAGCAGGCAGAATTACAAGAAGGGGATTCCCCAGCCATTGGACTTTATCCACAAACTGTGGATAACCCTGTGAACAAGGTGGGGAATAGTGAAGTGATTTGGGAGATGAGTGGCAGTGCCCACGCCATTATCAAGCAGGGAGTGCTTCATTGCTTGTCTGCAGGGGACTTGGCTATTCGCGCCATTTATCAAGGAAAGACCTATCAAACTCATTTGCAGGTCTCAGAAAATAGCTCACTAGGGCAGGCAGTTTCTGTACGACCACTTCGCTTGTATACAGCTAAGGGGACTTATCCACAGCTTCCGTCCTCGGTCTTGGTGGACTATGAGTCAGGCGATGCAAAACGAGTCAAGGTTGTCTGGGAGGAAATTCCTAAAGAAGCTTTGGAAAGCTTTCATGAGTCTACGGTATCTGGTCAGCTAGAGGAGTTGGATTTAAAGGCCTCTGCTCAGGTTTGTGTCCAAGGGATTTGCACTATTGAGCCTGAAAAAGTTTGGACGCTTGTCAAGGAAGCCCCACACTTACCAGACCGAGTCAAGCTAGTCTTATCAGATGGTAGACGAGATACGGCCAAGGTGACTTGGGATGAACTCGAACCTCAAGTCTATGCTCAGGTAGGAGAAAGTGTGCTCACAGGGCAGGTAGCGGGCTGTGAGTTGCCAGCAACAGTCACCATTCATGTGACAGATGCCAGTGTAGATGGAGAAGTTATTTCCAATCAGTGGACAGGGTCCAACCTGCCTCTGGTCTTTGCTTCTCACTCAGAGCCAAATCACCCAGCCTCTTATCTCAATGACAAGGTCATTGCACGTAAGAAATCAACAGCCAATACTTGGATTGCCAAGTCAGATCAAGCCAATGTCGGCATTCTGTTTGGAGATGCAGGGATTTTAAAACCGCGATTTGTGGATAACCTGACCTTGTATTATGTTGAGAATCAAGACTATGTGGCTGTTGAGCCGGCCTTTATCGATTATTATGTAGGGAATGAACCTAGCTTGCCTCGGACTCCCAACAATTTGGATAAGGATTCCCTGCTCAAGCAAGAGGAGAATTGGCGACCTGTATCAGCTATCCGAGAAGTTTCAAGCGACAAGGATGAAGGGCTTCGTTTTGAATTTGACAAGGTGGAAACTTATGCCCTTCGTCTTCGATTTGAAGGCTTGAGCAGTCCCCTAGCGTTAACAGAATTGCAAGTGTATGCAAAAAAAGTAAAGAAAAATGTAGATAGGAAGTAACATGGTAAGAGAAATAAAACCGCATGGCCCCTTGCCTAGTCAGGCCCAGCTAGCTTATTTAGAGGATGAACTAACAGCCTTTATCCATTTTGGGCCTAATACTTTTTATGACCAGGAATGGGGGACAGGTCAGGAGGATCCTGGGCGATTTAACCCGACAAGGTTAGATGCGCGTGAGTGGGTTCGCGTGCTCAAAGAAACGGGTTTTAAGAAGTTGATTTTGGTGGTCAAGCACCATGATGGCTTTGTCCTCTATCCGACGGCTTATACGGATTATTCGGTCAAGGCCAGTCCTTGGAGGAATGGGGAGGGGGACTTGCTCCTTGAAGTATCCCAAGCTGCCACAGAGTTTGATATGGATATGGGGGTCTACCTGTCACCCTGGGATGCCCACAGCCCTCTCTATCATGTGGACCGAGAAGCGGACTATAATGCCTATTATCTGGCACAGCTGAAGGAGATTTTATCAAATCCTGCCTATGGAAATGGAGGGAAATTTGCTGAGGTCTGGATGGATGGTGCCAGAGGAGAGGGCGCTCAAAAGGTCAATTATGAATTTGAAAAATGGTTTGAAACCATTCGTGACCTGCAGGGCGATTGCTTGATTTTTTCAACAGAAGGAACCAGTATCCGCTGGATTGGCAATGAACGAGGATATGCAGGTGATCCTCTGTGGCAAAAGGTGAATCCTGATAAACTAGGGACAGAAGCAGAGTTGGACTATCTTCAACATGGGGATCCCTCGGGTACGATTTTTTCAATTGGTGAGGCAGATGTTTCCATTCGGCCAGGCTGGTTTTACCATGAAGAGCAGGATCCTAAGTCACTTGAGGAGTTGGTCGAAATCTACTTTCACTCAGTAGGGCGAGGCACGCCACTTTTACTCAATATTCCGCCGAATCAAGATGGGCTCTTTGACGATAAAGATATCAAGCGCCTCTATGAATTTGCGGCCTATCGCAATGAGCTCTATAAAGAAGATTTGGCTCTGGGGGCCAAGGTATCTGGTCCAGCTCTTTCTGCAGACTTTGCCTGTCATCATCTGACAGATGGCCTTGAGACCAGTTCTTGGGCAAGCGATGTAGGCTTGCCAATCCAGTTAGAACTCGACTTAGGTTCTCCTAAAACTTTTGATGTAATTGAGTTAAGAGAAGATTTGAAGCTAGGGCAACGAATCGCTGCTTTTCATGTGCAAATAGAGGTGGACGGCGTCTGGCAGGAATTTGGTAGGGGCTTTACAATTGGTCATAAACGCCTCTTGCGAGGTTCGCTAGTAGAGGCACAGAAGGTGCGCGTGATGATTACAGACTCACAGGATTTACCTGTATTGACCAAGATTTCACTCTATAAAACTCCTAGCTTATCAAAAAAAGAAGTTGTTCAGGGACTAGCATTGGCAGAAAAAAGCCTAGCTGTAGCAAAGGGAGAGACTCTTCATTTTAGGATTGAACGTAGCGAAAGTAATATTCCTTTGGAAGCTAAGATTTCGATTCAACCGGGGACAGGTGTCCATGGTGTCGCCTATCAGGACGATATTCAAGTCCTTCAATTCCAAGCAGGGGAAATCAAAAAAGATTTGACCATACCAACCCTGTATTTTGCTGCTGATAAGACCTTAGATTTCTATCTAAATCTGACTGTTAATGGACAGTTGGTTGATCAAGCTCATATTTTAGTTGAAACGAGATAAAATATCTTCACAATTCATTTCTTTTCCGAATAAATAGATAGAACCATCGAATCTAGCAAAATTAGATTTAAAACTATGGTATAATAGAAGGAGGAAATGGATGACTTTAAGACATCCGGGCATCAGCCCAACCAATGATTTGGTTGCTAAGAAAATTTTCAGCAATCCAGAAATCACTTGTCAATTTATCCGCGATATGCTGGACTTGCCAGCAAAAAATGTAACCATTTTGGAGGGAAGCAATATTCACGTCTTGCCTTCTTTACCCTACTCGGCACAGGATTTCTATACCAGTATTGATGTCTTAGCTGAGTTGGACAATGGAACCCAAGTTATCATTGAGATTCAAGTGCATCATCAGAATTTTTTCATCAATCGCCTGTGGGCTTATCTGTGCAGTCAGGTCAATCAAAACCTAGAAAAAATTCGCCAACGAGAAGGTGATACACACCAGAGCTATAAACACATCGCACCAGTATACGCTATCGCAATTGTCGATAGTAATTACTTCTCAGATGACTTGGCTTTTCACAGTTTCAGCATGCGCGAGGATATGACAGGTGAGGTCTTAACTATCACAAATAACGGACAAGAAAATCATCTGGTTAAGATGGCGTTCTTGGAATTAAAAAAATACAGAGAAACCAGCAAAGACGAGGTTCGCAAGCCGTGGTTAGAGTTTTTCGGCAACAAACCCTTTACCCAACAACCTGAGCGAGCCATCAGCCAAGCAGACCAACTGCTAGACTACAAGAGCTGGTCCGAGGAGGACAGGAAAATGTTTAGTCAACTACGTATGCGTGAAGAACAAGCCTTGTTAGCACAGGACTATGCCTTGGAACAAGCGGAGGAGCGTGGTCGAGCTGAAGGTGGTTTCGCGATGTTAGCAAATCTAGTTCGTCAAGGTCTTCTGACACCTGAGATTGCCAGTCAGCAATTAGGCATGACTGTGGCTGAGTTTGAGGCATTGCTGTAAATAGGAACAGATGACATGTTGCCAAAATGAGGTAGCATGTTTTATTTTAGCTTTAGTTGTTAGTTGCAACAGGCAGACCAGCCAGAGAATGCTAATACTTTTAGGTCGTAATTAGGATGTGGAAGTCAGTCATATTTCTACGGTGAGGCGACTCTGGCGTGTTTAGCCTTTGAATTTTAAGAGAATAGTGCATATGAGAGATAGGGTCTGGTTCTGTTGGGCTCTGCTAGAAAGCTATCAGAGAATCTGAGCATTTAACTGACAGGTTCTATTTTTGGAAGAAAAAAAGCCAAAAACCTAAAAATCCTTGTATATTTATTTTACGAATATTTTGTTCAAAAAAACAAGAATAGTTCCTTTTAGGTATCAAAGTTATCTGCTTTTCAAAATAAAAAGAATTTATTCAAATTCATTTCCGAATTTTAGTTTTCAAGGAAATATAACAATATATAGAAAATTAAAGCATTTTCCTGATTTTAAAGTTAAAAAATTCATAATTTTGATTATAAAAACGAACGAATTGTAAAAATTGTCTGAAAATGTTTTTTTTTTTAGTAAATTTGATGAGCATTTAGTTTGCATATATATCACTTATCATGTACAATGAAGAAGTAAAGTATCATATGCAAAACCTCGCCCATGGCGAGGAATCTTTGCATGTAGATATGGACATAAAAAATATTTTTAAGGAGAACACAATAAGTGGAGAAAAAATCGCCTATGAGTCGTGTTGAACGCTCGCACCGTGAAAAAGTCACACGTTACTCAATCCGTAAATATAGTTTTGGAGCAGCCAGTGTAGCAGTTGCTGCCCTGTTCATGTTCTTGGGAAATGGAGCTGTATCAGCTAATGAGTTAAGCAAACAAGAGACATCTCTAGCAGCTCCAGGGCTAGCCTCTGAACATGAGGGACCACAAGAAGCAGAAAGTGCTTCGGTAGTAGCACCAGCTTCTGATGCCCAATCAACTCCAGCAGCACAACCAGTCGTAGAAGAACCAGCAAAACCAGCTGCACCAGAAGTAACAACTCCAGCTTTGGACAAAAAGCAACTTGAAAACTACATTTCAGAAGTTAAATCAAAACTTTCTGCAGGTACGTATGCTAATAAAACAGAGGAGAGCCTTGCTCTTTTGAATGGTGAATTGGCTTCTGCTGAGTCTGTACTCGCTTCTGCAACTAGTCAAGATGAATTGAACGTAGCTTACAGAAACCTTGTCACTACAGTAAGCTCAAAATTAAAAAACAAACCAAAAGATTCAAAAGACGCTCCGAAAGTAGATACTACTAACGGACAACCAACTGTAGGTAAAAAAGCAGAAAACACTGAGAAAAAATCAGAATCTAACGCAATCGAAAACACAGGTTTAAACGACCCACGTAACGATAAAGAGATTGATAAAGAGAATGCTTTCCGTACAGAAGCAACTGATAAAAATCATAGACCATTCACAAGAACTGAAGGGAATATTAGCTATACTGTAGAATTTTCTGATGATGCTACAAAAGAAGTCTATGCTTATAACGAAGAAGATACAGACATTGAGATTTCTGTAAATTCAACAACTGGTAAAAAACTAAAAGAAGTGACAGTTAAAAAAGGAAGTGGTCAGTATTTAGATGGAAGACCTATATCTTCGCCTATTAAACCAGTAGAAACAGATGGTTTCGGATGGTCGTACAGTTCAATTACAAGTCCAACAACAGGACCAGTAACAGTACGTGTAACAGGAAAACCAAATGAGACATTTAAAACAAATCCTAAAGTTGGATATACTAAACAAGAAAATCAAAATGCAGTATTAGGGGATAGATATTTACATATTGTTGATGAAGATGGAGACAAAATATCAGGTGGTACAAACTCATCTAATCCAGGTTACTTCAAAATGGTTGTTAAATCTCAAACATACAAATACAGCATCCAGCAACCAGAAAACAATGCGAATAAAATTGGTGTTTCAGATATTAACAACTTAACGGAAACTGATATTCAGAAAATTAAAGACCAAATCAAAATTGGATATTCTACAACTAGCCAAGATGCTAGACTAGAATCTAAAAAAGGTCAAGATTTAGATAATCAAGCTTCTGTAGTGAAAAGTATTGAAGTAAATGGACAAACTATCACTGTAACCTATAACGATGATTCAACAGACACAGCTTCAATTTCTGATGTGGCACGTACCAATAACGCACCAACAGTCGAAATTCCATTCTCTGATGCTGCAACAAAGCAGGTTTATGTTTATGGAGGAGAAGAAAATTCATTTGATATTAAATTCAAAGATGACTCAGGTAAGATCAAGAGTGCTGCAGTAGTTCAAGGCGGGAATAATGCATTTAATAAAGTAGAAGGTGAAGAAAATAAAGTAGATGTTGAGTGGGGATACACTGCGAACTTTATCGATGCTGAAACAACAGCAACAGAAGATTCACCGGCAATTATTAGTTATTCAGGAATGCCTGGAGGTAAGCTAACAAATAAACAATTAGAAACAGCCAGAACTAAAGGTTTAGTGTTAGGTAAGCGATATGCAACAGCGGCTGACTTAGATAATGCAATAATTAAAAATACTGCTCGAGGTAATTCGTTCCAAACAGACCCAGGAGCATTTGAAGTTGTATTGAAACCACAAACTCAAAAGTATGACATTCAAACACCAGCAGAAGCTGATAAAGTAGCAGTGGATGACGCGTCAGATGTGAGTGATGCAGAATTTAATAAAATCAAAGATAAGATTAAGATTGAATACTCTAAAAACAACATCGATGCTCGTCTGGCTGATAAAAAAGGTCAAGCTGTAGAAAAACAAGCAGACCGTATCACAAGCATTAAAAAAGTTGATAACAATGTAGTTGTAACCTATAAAGATGGTTCAACAGACACTAGACCATTGACTGATTTTGCACGTACAAACAATGCTCCAGAAGTAACAATCCCTTATTCTGTAGACGGTAAAAAAGATGTTTACGTGTATGCGAACGAAGATTTTGAAATTCCTATTAAATTTACAGATGATTCAGGAAAAGTAGCATCTGCTACAATTAAACGTGGTGGGAATCAGGATTCGCCAGCTAAAGATGAATCTAATCCTGATATTTTAGATAATGAGTACAATACAACAGTTGAAAAAATTTCTACTGAAACAGTAGCAACAGCAGAAAGTCCTGCTATTGTAAAAATTAAAGGTAATATTTCAAAAGATAACTCTGGAATTGCCGAGAGCAAATTCCCTAAAGAAGCAAATCAAGAACTTAAAATTGTAACTCGTTATGCAACTGCGACAGATACAGATGGTAAAGAAATCCATAATGTTGCTAAAGGTAGTTCATATGCAACTGACCCAGGTTCATTCACTATCAAACTAAAAGCTCAAACAGCAAAATATGATGTTAAAGAATTAGACGACGCTAACAAAACTGTTGTAAGTAATACTGCAACATTGACTCCTGAAGACTTAGCAACTGTTAAAGAAAATCTTCCATTAGAATACTCTAAGAAAAATGAAGATAAGAACTTAGAAGATAAAAAAGGAAAAGCAGTAGAAGCTGAAAATGCTAAGAAGGTTGTAAAAGATCTTGTTCAAGAGGGTACGAACTTAGTAGTAACTTATCAAGATGATTCTAAAGATACAATTCCTGTAGAGAAAGTTGTGAAATTAGATAAACAACCAGCTATTGATGCGGTTACTAACAAAGCGACAGAACAAATCGCAGCTATCAATGGTAACGATAAGTTAACACCAGCTGAAAAAGAAAAAGCTATTGCTGAAGTTAATAAAGATAAAGACGCAGCATTAGAAAAAATCGCTGATGCAACAAATGCAGCAGATATAACTGCAGGTAAAGATGAAGGTACTGGTGCTGTAGCGAAAGTAAATCCAATCGGTAAAGAAAAAGCTAAAGAAGAAATCGCTAAGACTTTGGAAGCTAAGAAGGATGCTATTGCGAACAATGATAGCTTAACACAAGCCGAGAAGGAAAAAGCTAAAAAAGATGCTGAAGACAAGGCAGCCGCCGCCCTTGCTGAAATCGAAAAACAACCAGCAACAGCAGAAACAGCAGCTGCGGCAACAGCAGCTCAAACTACTGTAAATGAAAAACAAGCTGAAGGAACCAAAGAAGTTGCTAAAATCAACCCAATCGGTAAACAAGCAGCATTAGACAAAATCGATGAAGCTTTAAAAGCTAAAGAAGCAGAAATGGATGCCCGCACTGACCTAACAGAGGAAGAAAAGGCAGAAGCGAAGGCAGAAGCTAAAAAACTTGCTGATGCTAAGAAAGCTGAAATTAAGGATAAAAATGATAATGCAGAAACGCCTGAAGCAGCTACACAAGAGCAAGGTAAAATCGATACAGCAGGCGATACTGGAAAAACACAGGTAGAGGGTGTTACTAAACCTGCTGCTAAAAAACCAGCAGCTAAAACAGCGGTAGAAACTACAGCCGCTGCTAAAAAGCAAGAAATTGCTCAAGACGCAGCCTTGACTGAAGAAGCTAGAGCAAAACTTCAAGCTGAGGTAGATGCTGTTAAGAAAGCTTCGGAAGAGGCAATCGATGGTGCTAAGAAAAATGCCGATGTTGATAACGCTAAGAAATCAGCAGAAGCAGCGATTAAAGCCATCAACTCTGCTCGTTTACCAGCGAACAAGGTAATTGCTGAAAATCCAACAGCCTTAAATGAGGATGAACGGAAAAAACTAGAAGATGCTATTAAAGCAGTAAACCCTCCTGGAACGACGGTAGTTGTTAAGGATGATGGAAGTGCTGAAGTAACCTTACCAGGGAAGCAAGCACCTGAAACATTAAAACAAACAGACCTAACAAAAGATGTAAATGCTTTAGATACTGCAGGTGGTGGCAACAACATCAACCGTCCAACGGATAAAGTGATTGTTGGAAATCCTGAAAGTTTGACAGATGCAGATAAAGAAAACATCAAAAAAGCTGTTCGTGAAGTAAACCCTAATGCTGTTGTGACAATTGATGACAATGGTACAGTAACGGTTTCAACACCAGAAGGAAATACAGCAGGATTCCCAGCATCAGAATTAGTACGTACATTAGCAGATGCAGCAAAAGATGATTCAGGTAATGCAGGAGTTCGTAAGCCAGCTGATAAGTTGGTTGGAGATGCAACAAATGCAGATCTTCAAGCAAAAGCAACTGAAAAACTGAAAAAATTGAATGGTGAAGATGCTAAGGTTAAATATGACGCTGAAGGAAATGCAACAGTAGTTCTTAAAGATGGAACAATTGCGACAATTCCAGCAGGTGACTTATTCAAGACAGAAGAAGACGCTAAGAAAGCAAACGGTGGAGATGACATCAACAAACCGAATGCCCAAACAGTTGTAGAAGATATTGCAGCATTAAGCCCAGAAGAACGTACTAAAGTAAAAGACGTGATTAAGGCGAAAGTAGAAGCCGTAAACCCAGGTGCAGTTGTAGTAGTTGACGACCAAGGAAACGCAGTTGTAACAACACCAGAAGGTAAAACAGCAGTTATTGACGCAGATGATTTAATTAAAAAACCTAATGAAACATCAACTGCCAAAGCTGGTAACAACATCAACAACCCAGCTGACAGAGTACGTGTTGCTGACAGTACACAATTAACAGATCCTGAACTTGCTCGAATTAAAGCAGCAGTTGAAGCAGTGAACCCAGATGCTACAGTAGTAGTAGATGACAACGGAAATGCGACTGTAACAACTAAAGATGGTAAAACTGCGACAATTCCAGTGGCAGATTTAGTCAAATCAGATGCGGATAAAGACAATGTAACTGGTGGAAACCAAGTAAACACTCCAGCTGATAGAGTAGTGGTGGACAGTACAGATGCACCATTACCACAAGAAGTTACAGACGCTATTAAAGCTAAAATTCAAGCAGTAAATCCAGATGCAACAGTTGTTGTAGATGAAAAAGGAAATGCAACAGTAACAACGAAAGACGGAGCTGTGGCAACAATCCCAGCGAGCGATTTAGTAAAAGCTAAAGCTGACTTAGCTGACCCAGCGAAACAAGATGCTGTAAACAAACCAGCAGATAAAGTAGTAGTTGATCCAGCACTAGTAGCAGCTGATAAAGATTTACCACAAGAAGCTAAAGACGCTATTAAAGCAGCAGTTGAAGCAGTAAATCTAGATTCTACTGTAGTAGTTGATGACAAAGGAAATGCAACAGTAACAACACCAGAAGGTAAAACTGTAGTGATTCCAAAAGCTGACTTAGTGAAGAAAGAAGCTGACAAAGAAACTGCTAAAGCAGGAAACAACATCAACAAACCAGCAGACAAAGTAGTTGCTGCTAAAGATGCCTTAACTCCTGAAAATATCGCAGCAATCAAAGCTAAAGTAGCAGCAGTAAACCCAGGTGCAACAGTAGTAGTTGATGCAAAAGGAAATGCAACAGTAGTTACACCAGACGGACAAACAGCAACAATTCCAGTAACTGACTCAGTGAAATCTCCAGAAGAAGCTAAAGATGAAAAAGCAGGAAACAACGTCAACAAACCAGCCGACAAAGTAGCAGCAACAAAAGCTGATTTAGCTGATGATGCGAAGAAAGCAGACGTTAAAGCTAAAATCAAAGCGGCTGTAGAAGCAGTGAACCCAGAAGGTTCAAAAGTATTCGTAGACGACCAAGGAAATGCAACTGTAACGACTCCAGACGGTAAGACAGCAACAATTCCTGTTGAAGATCTTATCAAAGATCCAGCAGCTAAAGATGAAGTAAATGCAGGAAACAAAGTCAACACTCCAGCAACGAAAGTGGTTGTAACAGATCCTGCTAATATCAAGGCTGATGAAGATAAGATTAGAGCAGAAATCCTGAAAGTTAATCCAGGTGCAACAGTTGCATTTGACGAAAAAGGAAACGCAACAGTCACAACAAAAGATGGAGCTGTAGCAACAATTCCAGCATCTGATTTAGCAAAAGATGCAGCTGACTTAAGGAACCCAGACAAACAAGATGAAGTTAAGAAACCAGCAGACAAAACACTTGTTAAGAAAGCAGGTAAATTAACTCCAGCTGAAAAAGATGCAATCAAAGCAGAAATTGCTAAGGTAAATAGAGATCCGAAGACAACTATCGTAGTTGATGACGAAGGAAATGCAACAGTAACAACTCCAGAAGGAAAAACTGTAGTAATCGCCAAAGAAGACTTAGTGAAATCTCCACAAGAAGTTGATGGTGCAAAAGCAGGAAATAACATCAACAAGCCAGCGGATAAAGTAGCAGCAGCGGCGGCAGATTTAGTTGGACCGAATAAAGATGAAGTTAAAGCTAAAATCCAAAAAGCTGTAGAAGCAGTAAACCCAGGTGCTACTGTCTTTGTTGATGACCAAGGAAACGCAACAGTAACGACTCCAGAAGGAAACACAGCAACGATTTCTGTAGATGACTTATTGAAAGATCCAGCAGCTAAAGAAACTCCATCAGCAGGAAACAAAGTAAATACTCCAGCTGAAAGAACAGTAGTAGCAAATCCAGCTGAATTAACTGATGCTGAAAAAGCTAAGATTACTGCAGCGATTCAAGCGGTAAACCCTGAAGGAACTAAAGTTGTATTTGACGAAGCAGGAAACGCAACAGTAACAGTACCGAATGAAGACGGTACTATGGCTACAGCGACAATCCCTGTAAGTGACTTAGTGAAATCAAATGCTGAAAAAGATCTATTAGATCCAGCTAAACAAAATCCAGTTAAGAAACCTATCGATCAAACAGTAGTTGCTAATAAAGATGCCTTAACTGATGAAGACCGTAAAGCTATTAAAGCTAAAGTTGAAGAAGTTAACCCAGGAGCAACTGTAGTAGTTGATGCAAAAGGAAACGCAACAGTAACAACACCAGACGGAAAAACAGCAGTAATTCCAGCGGATGATTTAGTGAAAACTGATGATGAAGTATTAAGCGATCCAAAAGCAGGTAACGTTATTAACAAACCAGCAGACGGCGTATTTGTTAAAGATGGACAAATCACGGATGATGTTAAAGCTAAAATCGCTGCTAAGGTTCAACGAGTAAATCCAGGTTCAACAGTATTTGTAGATGAAAATGGAAATGCGACAGTAACAACACCAGAAGGTAAAACTGCAACAATTCCAGTAGCTGATTTAACGAAGACTGACGCTGATAAAGCTAAAGTGAATGCAGGAAATAAAATCAATTCACCAGCAGACAGAGTGTTAGTGAAAGATAGAGATAAATTAACAGCGGAAGATATTCAAGAAATTGAGAAAAACATCTTAGAAGTTAACCCAGGAGCAACAGTAGTATTTGATGCAAAAGGAAATGCGACTGTTAAGAATGCAAATGGAGACATCGCAACAATCCCTGTAGAAGCCTTAGCGAAACCAAAAGCAGATCTATTAAAACCTGAGAAACAAGATTTAATTAAGAAACCTGTTGACAAAGTGTTAGTAACAGATCCAGCTAACTTGGATAAAGAAGCTATTAAGAAAGCTGTTGAGGAAGTGAATCCAGGTTCAACGGTGGTTGTTGATGACAATGGAAATGCAACGATAACTACAGAAGATGGTAGAAGCTTTGTAATTCCAGCAAAAGATTTAGTGAAAACTCCAGAAGAAGCTAAAAATGCAAAAGCTGGAAATAACATTAACAAACCAGCTGATAAAGTAGTAGTAGCTGATCCAACTAAACCATTATCTCAAGAAGAGAAAAAAGCGATTGAAGCTAAGATTAAAGCAGTAAATCCAGATGCAAAAGCGATCTTCGTAGATGATAAAGGAAATGCAACGGTAACTATAGAAGATAAAGATGGTAATACGGAAACTGCAACAATTCCAGCGGCAGATTTAGTAACAAGTCAAGAAGAAGCGAAACAACCAAATGCAGGAAACAAAGTTAACACACCAGCAGATAAAGTAGTTGTAAGCGATCCAGATCATTTATCAGACGAGGATAAAGCTAAGATTACAGAAGCAATCAAAGCGGTAAATCCAGAAGCTAAGGTGGCATTTGACGACAAAGGAAATGCAACGGTAACAACTAAAGATGGAGAAGTTGCAACAATTCCAGCGGCTGATTTAGTGAAAACTCCAGAAGAAGCAGCGAAACTAAATGCAGGAAACAATGTCAACACACCAGCTGATAAAGTAGCGGTTGATTCTACTAAACCATTAACGGAAGATGAGAAAAAAGCAATCGCAGCTAAAGTAGCAGAAGTTAACCCTGGTGCAACTGTAGCAGTAGATGACAAAGGAAACGCAACAGTAACAGTAAATGGTAAGACAGCGGTCATTCCAGCGGCGGCATTAACTAAGACAGCAGATTCAGCTAAAGAACCAAACGCAGGTAACGACGTCGTTAAACCAGCTGACAAGACAGTTGTAGAAGATCCAGAATCATTAACAAAAGACGAGCAAGATGCAATCGCAGCTAAAGTTAAATCTGTGAATCCAGAAGCTAAAACTGTAGTTGTTGATGACCAAGGAAATGCAACAGTAACAACTAAAGATGGTAAGACAGTGGTTATCCCAGCGAAAGATTTAGTGAAAACAGCAGCAGAAGCCGCTAAGCCAAACGCAGGAAACGATGTCAACACACCAGCAGATAAGACAGTCTTGGATCCAAATGACTTAGAAGCATCTAAGAAAGCAATCGAAGACAAAGTTAAAGCTGTAAATCCAGGAGCAACTGTAGTAGTAGACGACCAAGGCAACGCAACAGTAACAACTAAAGATGGTAAAGTAGCAGTAATTCCAGCGAAAGATTTAACTAAGACAGCAGATTCGGCTAAAGAACCAAACGCAGGAAATGACGTTGTTAAACCAGCAGATAAGACTGTAGTAGCAAATCCAGACTCATTAACACAAGATGAGAAAGATGCAATTGTTGCTAAAGTTAAAGCTGTAAATCCAGATGCGACTGTAGTAGTAGACGACCAAGGAAATGCAACAGTTACACCTAAAGATGGAAAACCAGTTGTAATCCCAGCATCAGACTTAACTAAATCAGCATCAGACGCAGCTAAACCAAACGCAGGAAACGACATCGTTAAACCAGCCGATAAGACTGTAGTGGCAAATCCAGACTCATTAACACAAGATGAGAAAGATGCAATTGCAGCTAAAGTAGCAGCCGTCAACCCAGGTGCTGAAGTTGTAGTGGACGACCAAGGCAACGCAACAGTAACAGTAAATGGTAAGACAGCGGTCATTCCAGCGGCAGACTTAACGAAGAATGCAGATGCAGAAAAGGCACCAAAAGCAGGAAACGACATCGTTAAACCAGCTTCTAAGACAAAAGTTGCAAATCCAGACTCATTAACACAAGATGAGAAAGATGCAATTGCAGCTAAAGTAGCAGCCGTAAATCCAGGTTCAACTGTAGTCGTAGACGACCAAGGAAATGCGACAGTAACTCTTCCAAACGGAAATACAGCAGTTATCCCAGCATCAGATTTAACAAAATCTGAAAAAGATGTGAACGATGGAAAAGCTAAAGACAATGCAGTTACACCAGCCTCTAAGACAAAAGTCGCAAATCCAAATGCCTTAACTGAAGCTGAGAAGAAAGCCATCGAAGATAAAGTTAAAGCAGCAAATCCAGGCGCAACTGTAGTCGTAGACGACCAAGGAAATGCAACAGTAGTTAAAGATGGTAATGTTTCAGTTATCCCATCAACAGACTTAGTGAAAGTTGAAGATGATGCTACGAAACCAAATGGTGGTAACGATGCGAACACACCAGCAGCTAAGACTGTAGTAGCAGATTCAGAGAAACTTAAAGATGCTGAAAAAGAAGCTGTTAAGAAAGCTGTAGAAGCAGTCAACCCAGGTTCAACTGTAGTCGTAGACGATAAAGGAAACGCAACAGTAACCAAAGGTGATGGCACAGTTCTTAACATTCCAGCTTCAGACTTAGTCATCCCAGCAGAAAAATTAGCTGACGAAGCTAAGAACGCTAAAGTGAAAACACCAGCTATCCGTACATTAGTTGGAAATAAAGAAAACTTAACAAAAGACGAAAAAGACGCTGTTAAGAAAGCAATTGAAGCAGTTAACCCAGGTGCAACTGTAGTAGTAGACGATAAAGGAAACGCAACAGTAACAATGCCAGACGGTTCTACAGCAACAATTTCTAAAGAACAACTAGTGAAGAATGCAGAAGAAGCGAAAGCTAAAAACGGTGGTAATAATCTTGATTTCGACTTGAGTAAAGTAACGGTAGCAAACCTTGCTAATATTACTCCAGAAGAAAAAGCGAAATTCCAATTCAAAGTTCTAGGTGCTATCACTAATGTAGAAGAATTCGATTTAGATGCTTACATTAAGTCAACAGAAGACGGAAATACAGTTTACACATCTAAAGATGGTAAAGTGAAAATTACAATCGACAAAGATGGTAATGTAACAGTCGACAAAGATGGTAAGAAAGAATTAGCTATTAACATTGACAAAGCTGGAAATGTAACGATTGTAACCAAAGAAGGTAAAGTATTAGCTATTTCAAGAGATGACGCATTCAAACAACGTCCATATGTACCATCAAATAGTGGAGGCAATAACGGAGCTACTAACACTGACGCAAAAGCAGATAAAGCGAAGTTGGAAGGTGCTATCCATCAATTAGATGAATTGTTCATCCAAGAATCAGCTAAGCTTGATGCAGAAACTGCAAAAGAAGCGACTGACTTATTGGCAGACGCTAAGAAAGTATTTGCAGATCCGAAAGCAAGCCAAGATGAAGTGGATGCAATGGTTAAACGTATCGAAGACTTTATGGCGAAAGTTGCTCCATCAACTGACCCTACAAGCCCAGCTAAGGACCAAGCTGCTCAAACATCAGATGTAACTCCAGCTACTGCTCAAGCAGCAGCAAACGCGCGTAAAGCAGCTAAAGAATTGCCAAATACAGGTACAGCAGATTCTACTGTAGCTATGGTAGCAGCTGCCGCAAGTGCCTTACTTGGTCTTGGTCTTGCAGGTCGTCGTCGTAAAGAAGACGAAGAAGCTTAATTGGTAGATTGTTTGATAGTTATCAGATAATAAATCCGATTTTCAAAGCTTAAACTCTTCGAAAATCAAATTCAAACCATGTCAGCTTCGCCTTGCCGTACTCAAGTACAGCCTACGGCTAGCTTCCTAGTTTGCTCTTTGATTTTCATTGAGTATTAAACAAGTACCTCTCATAAGAAAATCTCCTAGCAGGAAAGTCTGCTAGGAGATTTTTGCATTTCAGGAAGTGGATGAGTGACTTGGCAACCAGCTGAGGGTGAAGGTTAGTTGCTCAGCTTTTAGGAGGTCTTGGTGTTGAATAGTTGATACTAGTTTTTTGTCCAGTCGGCATTCTTTGACAAAGTTGAAGTGGCTGTGGTTTTGCTCAGTATGAATATCTAGCCATTTATCTTCTTTAGCCAGGTAGACTCGGAGGTGGTCAAAGAGAGGGATTCCGAGATCATAGCTTGGTTTTCCTGGACAGGTAGGATAAAATCCGAGAGCTGACCAGATGTACCAAGCAGAGAGACTGCCATTGTCTTCATCTCCAGGATAGGCTTGCCAACTTGGGTGAAAGGCTTTCTGACGTAAGGTCTTGATAAGAAGGGCAGTGTAGTCAGGGTAAATGCTGTAGCGGAAGAGATAAGGAATGTGGAAGCTAGGCTGGTTGGAAATGGCGAGTTGTCCAAAAGGAGCAGTAGCCATTTCGCTCATTTCGTGAATCTCGTAACCATAGCCTGTTGTCTCAAAGAGGGGAGCATCTTGACAGGCTTTTAAAAGATAGTTGCTAAAGGTTTCTTTTCCACCCATAAGTTGAATTAAATCTGGGATGTCGTGGAGAACGCCTAAAGTTGCTTGGATGGCAGAGCATTCGGCATAATCACGTCCCCAACTATAAGGAGAGAAGTCAGGGCGGAAGTTGCCTCGATTGTCTCGCGCTCGCATGTAACCTGTCTCAGTATCAAATAGATGGCGGTAATTTTGTGAAGCAGTCCTATAGGTTTCCGCGATGTCATTCTGACCTAGTTTTTTGGCACAGCTGGCGATACAAAAGTCACTATAGGCATAGTCTAGGGTATGACTGACACTTTCGTGGTGGTCGGTAGAGAGGTAGCCCAGTTCTTGGTATTGGGCTAATCCGTGACGACCATTGATGCCGAGAGGGTCGGCCTTGCTGGCTGTTTCAAGCATGGCTTGGAGGAGTTCTTCTTCTAGGTCGGGGGCCATGTCCTTGCAGGCGCTATCTGCGATAATACCGTCTAAAAGGGTACCTGGCATCATACCCCGTTCATCTGGAGCCAGCCATTTTGGAAGGAAACCAGTATCGCGGTAGCTATTGAGAAGACCTTCTAAAAAGCGGTGATAGTGCTCCGGTATGATAAGGGCAAAGAGGGGGAAGGTGGTACGGAAGGTATCCCAGAAACCATTGTTGCTAAAGAGGACACCAGACTTGACAGTTCCAGTAGCCAGATCTTTGTGGATGGCTTGCCCTGATTCATCAACCTCATAAAAAGTCTGTGGGAAGAGGAAGAGTCTGTAAAGGCAGTGATCAAAGAAGGTTCGATCAGCCTCTCCTGTCTCTATAATGTCAAAACGATGGAGGAGATTTTCCCAGTCCGCTTGTGCATTTGCTTTACAGTTATCAAAATCTACTTGAGGTAGATTAAGCAGTGCTTGAGAAGGCGAGATGAAAGAAGTGCCTAGTTGAATCTCTGCATGGCTATCTTCCAGGTCAATTCGCCAGTCTCCCCCTTCTTGGCTGACAGCAAGAATATCCGTATTCATTTGCAGGGCAGTGAATAGTTTTAGCGGATTTTTGTTAGTCTCAGTTTTTCCTTCTTGTCTCAAGGCCAGAGTTCGCTTATCTACCTGCTCCACTGTCAGTTCATCTCCTGCGTGAAGGTAGAGGGAGATGGTTTTGCCTTGCTTTTGCTCTAAGCGAATAGAAGCGCCGTAGCAAGTCGGTGTGAGCTGGCTTTCAATCTGATAGCGCAGGGAGAAAATTTTCAGATAATGAGGTTGGAAAGAGGCCTTATCTATGTCATAGGAAGATTGGCGGTGGAAGAGGCTGTCTCCACCCAGTTGACCGGTGACAGGTGTCAGAAGGAGCCAAGAGTAGTCGCCAATCCAAGGACTGGGCTGGTGGGTTAAACGAATCCCCTGAAAGATAGGCAGATGTGGATCGAAAAACCAAGCTCCCTCCTGGTCACTGGTCTGGGGCACAAAGTAATTCATCCCAAAAGGCACGCCTGTGTATGGCAGGGTATTTCCCCGAGAAAAGGCATGCTTGCTGGCAGTTCCAAAGCGGGTATCGATGGTTTCAAGTAGTGGTTTCATAGTCTTTCCTTTAGCTGTTTTTCTACATTATATCAGAAAAATAGAGCCTTTAGAAAAGGAGCTTCAAAGATAACTATTTTGTAGAAAAATGACTATCATTTGTGTATGTATTTTCTGTCTCAAAAGCTATATACTGAAAATGAAACTTGTTTGAAAGAGGATACTGCACGATGATTTATTCAAAAGAAATTGTTAGAGAGTGGCTAGATGAAGTGGCAGAGCGGGCTAAGGACCATCCAGAGTGGGTGGATGTTTTCGAGCGTTGCTACACCGACACCTTGGACAATACGGTTGAAATCCTTGAAGATGGTTCAACCTTTGTGCTCACAGGAGATATTCCTGCTATGTGGCTTCGGGATTCGACAGCTCAACTCAGACCCTACCTGCATGTGGCTAAAAGAGATCCCCTCTTGCGTCAGACCATTGCAGGTTTGGTCAATCGTCAGATGACCTTGGTACTCAAGGATCCTTATGCCAACTCCTTCAACATTGAGGAAAACTGGAAGGGCCACCACGAGACAGACCATACCGACCTTAATGGCTGGATTTGGGAACGCAAGTATGAGGTGGACTCGCTTTGCTATCCTTTGCAGTTAGCATATCTCCTCTGGAAAGAAACTGGCGAGACTAGTCAATTTGATAAAACTTTTGTCACAGCGACTAAGGAAATTATCCATCTGTGGACGGTGGAACAAGACCACAAGAACTCTCCTTATCGTTTTGTTCGTGATACCGATCGTAAGGAAGACACTTTGGTAAATGATGGTTTTGGTCCTGACTTTGCCGTGACAGGAATGACCTGGTCAGCTTTTCGTCCAAGTGATGATTGTTGTCAATATAGCTACTTGATTCCGTCAAATATGTTTGCAGTTGTTGTTTTGGGGTATGTCCAAGAAATCTTTGCAGAACTAGCCCTAGCTGATAGCGAGAGTGTTATTGCTGATGCCAAGCGTCTCCAGACTGAGATTCAAGAAGGAATCGAAAACTACGCCTACACAAGCAACAGCAAGGGCGAGAAAATTTATGCTTTTGAAGTGGATGGTCTAGGAAATGCTAGCATCATGGATGATCCAAACGTACCAAGTCTGCTGGCTGCACCTTATCTGGGTTACTGTTCGGTCGATGATGAAGTTTATCAAGCCACTCGTCGTACCATTCTGAGTCCTGAAAATCCATACTTCTACCAAGGAGAATACGCTAGCGGTCTCGGAAGTTCTCATACCTTCTATCGCTATATCTGGCCAATCGCTCTGTCTATCCAAGGTTTGACAACAAGAGATAAGGCAGAGAAGAAATTCTTGCTGGATCAGCTGGTTGCTTGCGATGGCGGTACAGGTCTTATGCACGAAAGCTTCCACGTGGACGACCCAACTCTCTACTCTCGTGAATGGTTCTCTTGGGCTAACATGATGTTCTGTGAGTTGGTCTTGGATTACCTAGATATTCGCTAAGGAGCGTGATTTATATTCTTCGAAAATCTCTTCAAACTACGTCAGCTTTATCTGCAACCTCAAAGCAGTGTTTTGAGCAGCCTATGGCTAGCTTCCTAGTTTGCACTTTGATTTTCATTGAGTATTAGTGCAACCGATTCTTGTCAGAATCACAAATTTACATTTAAAACATTAAAAATTTAATTTAGAATGAGGTTTTACTTCATGGAAAATGTTGTTGTACATATTATCTCACATAGTCACTGGGATCGTGAGTGGTACTTGCCTTTTGAAAGCCACCGTATGCAGTTGGTGGAATTATTTGACAATCTTTTTGATCTCTTTGAAAATGACCCTGAGTTCAAGAGTTTCCATTTAGATGGACAAACTATTGTCCTTGATGACTACTTGGAGATTCGTCCTGAAAATCGCGACAAAGTTCAACGCTACATTGACGAAGGAAAATTGAAGATTGGTCCTTTTTACATTTTGCAGGATGATTACTTGATTTCAAGTGAAGCCAACGTCCGCAATACCTTGATTGGTCAAGCAGAATGTGCAAAATGGGGCAAATCTACTCAAATTGGTTACTTCCCAGATACCTTTGGAAATATGGGACAAGCGCCTCAAATCCTTCAAAAATCAGGGATTCACGTGGCGGCCTTTGGGCGTGGTGTGAAGCCGATTGGATTTGACAACCAAGTCCTCGAAGATGAGCAGTTTACTTCCCAGTTTTCAGAAATGTACTGGCAGGGTGCGGACGGAAGTCGTGTCCTCGGTATCCTCTTTGCCAACTGGTACAGTAATGGGAATGAAATTCCAGTTGATAAAGATGAGGCCTTGACCTTCTGGAAACAAAAATTGTCAGATGTGCGTGCCTATGCTTCGACCAACCAATGGTTGATGATGAACGGATGTGACCACCAGCCTGTACAGAAAAATCTGAGCGAAGCTATTCGTGTGGCAAATGAACTCTTCCCAGATGTGACCTTTGTTCACAGTTCTTTTGATGAATATGTTCAAGCTGTGGAAGGTGCCCTACCAGAGCAGTTATCAACAGTTACAGGTGAGCTGACTAGTCAGGAAACAGACGGCTGGTACACACTTGCCAACACTTCTTCATCTCGTATTTATCTCAAACAAGCCTTCCAAGAAAATAGCAACCTCCTAGAGCAAGTTGTAGAACCCTTGACGATTATCACTGGGGGCCACAACCACAAGGACCAGTTGACCTATGCTTGGAAAACACTTTTGCAGAATGCGCCGCATGATAGTATCTGTGGCTGTAGCGTGGACGAAGTTCACCGCGAGATGGAAACGCGTTTTGCCAAGGTCAACCAAGTCGGAAACTTTGTTAAGACCAATCTTCTTAATGAGTGGAAGGGTAAAATTGCTACGGCTAAGGCTCAAAGTGATTATCTCTTTACTGTCATTAACACAGGCTTGCATGATAAGGTTGATACTGTCAGCACAGTGATTGATGTGGCGACTTGTGATTTCAAGGAATTACACCCAACGGAAGGCTACAAGAAGATGGCTGCTCTTACCTTGCCAAGTTACCGTGTGGAGGATTTGGATGGGCGTCCTGTAGAGGTTAAAATCGAGGATCTTGGGGCTAATTTTGAGTATGATTTACCAAAAGATAAGTTCCGCCAAGCTCGTATTGCTCGACAAGTGCGCGTGACCATTCCAGTTCACCTAGCGCCACTTTCTTGGACAACCTTCCAATTGCTGGAAGGAGAGCAAGAACACCGTGAAGGCATTTACCAAAACGGAGTGATTGATACGCCATTTGTAACGGTGAGTGTGGATGACAATATCACAGTCTATGACAAGACAACTCACGAAGCCTATGAAGACTTTATCCGCTTCGAAGACCGTGGTGACATCGGAAATGAGTATATCTATTTCCAACCAAAAGGAACAGAGCCAATCTATGCAGAGCTTAAGGGCTACGAGGTCTTGGAAAACACAGCTCGCTACGCTAAGATTTTGCTCAAACATGAATTGACCGTGCCTGTCAGTGCAGATGAAAAGCTAGAAGAAGAGCAAAAAGGCATTATCGAGTTTATGAAGCGTGAGGCTGGACGGTCAGAAGAATTGACAAGCATTCCTCTTGAAACTGAGTTGACTGTCTTTGTTGACAATCCACAAATCCGTTGCAAGACTCGCTTTACCAACACTGCCAAAGACCACCGTATCCGTCTCTTGATCAAGACTCATAACACGCGTCCAAGCAATGACTCAGAGAGCATCTATGAGGTGGTGACACGACCAAACAAACCAGCTGCTTCATGGGAAAATCCTGAAAATCCTCAACACCAACAAGCCTTTGTCAGTCTGTATGACGATGAAAAAGGAGTGACTGTATCCAACAAGGGATTGAATGAATACGAAATCCTTGGAGACGACACCATTGCAGTGACTATTTTGCGTGCATCAGGTGAGCTAGGTGACTGGGGCTACTTCCCAACACCAGAAGCACAATGCTTGCGTGAATTTGAAGTCGAGTTTGCGCTTGAGTGCCACCAAGCCCAAGAACGCTTCTCAGCTTATCGTCGAGCTAAAGCCTTGCAGACACCGTTTACCAGCCTTCAGCTTGCTAGACAGGAAGGAAGCGTGGCTGCGACTGGTAGCCTCTTGAGCCATTCTGTTCTCAGCATACCGCAAATCTGTCCAACAGCCTTTAAGGTAGCTGAAAATGAAGAAGGCTATGTTCTTCGCTACTACAATATGTGTAGTGAAAATGTACGTGTACCAGAAAGTCAACATCTCTTCCTTGACCTACTTGAACGACCATACCCAGTTCATTCAGGACTATTGGCTCCACAAGAGATTCGTACAGAATTCATCAAAAAAGAAGAAATTTAATTTCAAAAAGTAAACATCAAAAGAAAGGAGGGGCGAAAAGGTAAGAACTAACTGCTGATTCGCCCCTTTTTATGGTAAAAACAATGACCATTGCAACGATTGATATCGGAGGGACTGGGATTAAGTTTGCCAGTCTGACTCCTGATGGGAAAATACTAGATAAGACAAGTATCTCAACACCAGAAAACTTGGAGGATTTACTAGCTTGGCTAGACCAGCGCTTGTCAGAACAGGATTATAGCGGGATTGCTATGAGCGTTCCAGGTGCGGTCAATCAAGAGACAGGTGTGATTGATGGCTTCAGTGCGGTGCCCTACATCCATGGCTTTTCTTGGTATGAGGCGCTTAGCTCTTATCAGATTCCTGTCCATCTGGAAAATGATGCCAACTGCGTTGGACTCAGTGAATTACTGGCTCATCCAGAACTTGAAAATGCAGCCTGTGTCGTGATTGGGACAGGGATTGGCGGAGCCATGATGATCAATGGCAGACTGCACCGAGGTCGCCACGGTCTGGGTGGAGAATTTGGCTACATGACAACCCTTGCCCCTGCTGAAAAACTCAATAACTGGTCGCAACTAGCATCAACTGGAAATATGGTGCGATACGTGATTGAAAAGTCTGGTCAGACTGACTGGGACGGTCGCAAGATTTACCAAGAAGCTAAAGAAGGTAATACTCTTTGTCAAGAAGCTATTGAGTGCATGAACCGTAATCTGGCGCAAGGCTTGCTCAATATCCAGTATCTGATTGATCCAGATGTCATCAGTCTGGGAGGCTCTATCAGTCAAAATCCAGATTTTATCCAAGGTGTCAAGGAAGCTGTTGAAGACTTTGTCGATACCTACGAAGAATACACGGTCGCACCCGTTATCCAAGCCTGCACCTATCATGCAGATGCTAATCTTTACGGTGCCCTTGTTAACTGGCTACAGGAGGAAAACCAATGGTAACATTTACAGGACTTAGTTCCAAACAAGAGCAAGCAGTAGAGTTGCTTAAAAAGCACATTTCGCTACCAGATGTAGAGGTAGCTGTCGCCCAATCTGACCAAGCTTCTATCTCTATCAAGGGTGAGGATGGTCACTATCAATTGACCTACCGCAAACCTCACCAACTTTATCGTGCCTTGTCCTTGTTGGCAACAGCTCTAGTAGAAGGTGATAAAGTAGAGATTGAGGAACAAGCAGCTTACGAAGATTTAGCCTATATGGCTGACTGTTCGCGCAATGCGGTGCTGAATGTGGCTTCTGCCAAGCAGATGATTGAACTCTTAGCTCTCATGGGCTATTCAACCTTTGAACTTTACATGGAAGACACTTACCAGATTGAAGGGCAGCCTTACTTTGGCTATTTCCGTGGAGCCTACTCAGCTGAGGAGTTGCAGGAAATCGAAGCCTATGCCCAGCAGTTTGACATGACCTTTGTGCCATGTATCCAGACCTTGGCCCACTTGTCTGCCTTCGTTAAATGGGGTGTCAAAGAAGTTCAGGAGCTCCGTGATGTGGAGGATATCCTCCTTATCGGCGAAGAAAAGGTTTATGACCTGATTGATGGTATGTTTGCTACTCTATCTAAACTGAAGACTCGCAAGGTCAATATCGGGATGGACGAAGCCCACTTGGTTGGTTTGGGACGCTACTTGATTCTGAACGGTGTGGTGGATCGTAGTCTCCTCATGTGTCAACACTTGGAGCGCGTGCTGGATATTGCTGACAAATATGGTTTCCACTGCCAGATGTGGAGCGATATGTTCTTTAAACTTATGTCAGCGGATGGTCAGTACGACCGCGACGTGGAAATTCCAGAAGACACTCGTGTCTACCTAGACCGTCTCAAAGACCGTGTGACCTTAGTTTACTGGGATTATTATCAGGATAGCGAGGAAAAATATAATCGCAATTTCCGCAATCATCATAAGATTAGTCGTGACCTTGCATTTGCAGGGGGAGCTTGGAAGTGGATTGGCTTTACACCTCACAACCATTTTAGCCGTCTAGTGGCTATCGAGGCAAATAAAGCCTGCCGTGCCAATCAGATTAAAGAAGTCATCGTGACGGGTTGGGGGGACAATGGTGGTGAAACTGCCCAGTTCTCTGTCCTCCCAAGCTTGCAAATCTGGGCAGAACTAAGCTACCGCAATGACCTAGATAGTTTGTCTGCTCACTTCCAGACCAATACTGGTCTATCGGTTGAGGACTTTATGCAGATTGACCTTGCCAACCTCTTGCCAGACTTGCCGGACAATCTCAGTGGCATCAATCCCAACCGCTATGTCTTTTATCAGGATGTTCTCTGTCCTATCCTTGACCGACACATGACACCTGAACAGGACAAACCGCACTTTGCTCAGGCTGCTGAGATACTTGCTGAAATCAAAGAAAAAGCTGGTGCTTACTCTTACCTCTTTGAAACTCAGGCCCAGTTGAATCAGATTTTAAGTAGCAAAGTCGATGTGGGAAGACGCATTCGTCAGGCTTACCAAACGGATGATAAAGAAAGCCTGCAAGAAATCGCCAGACAGGAATTACCAGAACTTAGAAGCCAAATCGAACACTTCCATGTCCTCTTTAGCCACCAATGGCTGAAAGAAAACAAGGTCTTTGGCTTGGATACAGTTGACATCCGTATGGGCGGACTCTTGCAACGCATCAAGCGAGCAGAAAGCCGTATCGAGGCTTATCTGGCTGGACAGCTTGACCACATCGACGAACTAGAAGTGGAAATCCTGCCATTTAACGACTTCTACGCAGACAAGGACTTCGCAGCCACAACAGCCAACCAGTGGCATACCATTGCGACAGCTTCAACGATTTATACGACATAAAAAACAAGAACACCTTGCCTGGCGCAGGGTGTTTCGCGTGAAACAGAAGAATTATCTAGTTTCAAATGCCACAGTTAGACAAACTTATGCTAGAATAGCAGAAAGGGAATGTTTCCTAAGAGCAATTCTATCGATTAGCAATTGGAGGTATTGTGGTACACTTAAAATTAGTAAAACAAGTGTTTTTTTGTGATGGTTTCAGATAAGAGAACTTTTTTAAGTTTGTTGAGGGTGTAGCTAATACGTATCAAGTCTGGTAGATTGAGAAAACTTGACAAAAAATTAGATAGTGCTAGAATAACATTAACGAAAGACATTTGAGGGCAGAAAGGTTCCTGCCACACCTTGCAAAAGGGTATCTGAGATGCTGGGTACACCGACCAGCCAAAGGGTCCGTTATTTCAAAGGAGGGGCTTAAATGCTCCTTTTTTATTTAAAAATTTCAAAATAGATTACACTCACCGCAGGCTTAGGCTTGCGTTTTTTTGTTTGACAAAATTAAAAAAATGTGTAAGAATAAGTAGAATTGAAAACAGGAAAACTCACCTCCTTTCGATTCGTCTAGCCTTTTCGTGAGGCAATGAGGGGGCGGAGAGACGCGCTCGTCAACAGAAGTATCTCATTGGAAATGTTGCTCACTTTTTAGTGAGCTTTTTATCTAGGGAATAGAAATGAAAAGCAAAAAATTAAAATTAGGTCAAATTGATTTAAAAATGTGCAAGGATTACGACCTTATTCAAGCGATGGACTATGACTTTAAGACGAAGGAAGTAATGAATAAAGGAAGGGGATTTGCGGTAACTGTTGTCAAAATACAGGGGCTAACTTTCTTGATTCCATTTAGAAGTTACATTCCTAAAAAGTATCAATTGAAGTATAAGCTTAGAAATTCAGCAAAAGAAGGATATGTTGAAGGATTAGATATTGGTAAAACATTGATTTTAGAAGATAAAAGTTATTTACTAAATACCACTTTTCGCCTTCGGAAAGTCGAAGATTATTATAAAGTAATGGATAATGATAAAGCTATAATCAATAAGTTAGTGAAAGCTATTATAGACTATAACCGTGCTTTAGAAATGAACGATAGAAACAAACTTGAAGATCCTAAACGCTTTAAATTCTCAACATTCCAGAATTATTCTACTAGATTAAGAGTCATAACAGAAAAAGACTATTTAGAATAGATAATGTTTCCGCAGGCTTAGGCTTGTGTTTTTTTATAGTAGATTGAAATAAGATTTGAACAAATTGATTAGGAAAGTCAAATTAATTTCTAGAAATGTTTTAGTAGTCGTAGTGTACTGTTCTAGTTCCAATCCACTCTATTCTTCAAAAAAGCCCGATTTTATGGGGTTTTAATTCTGATAAAATCCGATAATTTCGGCATGATAAGGTGAGGTAGTTATTGTCTTAATGCTCAGTTACGTTCTGGAAATCGCTAGAATTTTTTCAAAAAAGCCCGTAATAGTTGAATTATCTAAGCTTTAACAGTATAATTAAGCTAGTAGCTTCATCAGGAGGTTCTATGCTACAATATAGTGGGTGGCACGGCACCACCAATAAAAGGAAAGAAAAGATTCTATCTGCTGGGTTTTCTTATGAGAAATATAAACCTGGTATTCATAAACAGAGACATCCGAACGACTTGGGTAATGGTATTTACTTTTTTCTACCTTTTAACAAAGATACTGGTAAAACGATTGCTTCTGCTTATGTCGCAAAGTATAAGTCATTTGAACTAAGCAAACCTGGGGTTAGGCCTGAGTTAATTCATGCTAAAATCACCCTAAAATCTATAGATAAGATTTTTATTTTAGATAACCCAAAAAACCAAAGGTTATTAGAGGAATATCGACAAGCGGCATCTATTCAAATTGAACGTGAGATTGCAGGTATTTCAGGTAGCGGAGCCAAAAATAGAGCTACTCTTCTTAACCAAAATCAAGGATTAATTATTGAACTGTTGCTTGATTTAGCGTCTCAGCATGGGAAGAATTATGAAGCCGTGCAGTCTAAAACATATACAGATATTCCATTTTTACCAGTAATTGACGGAAAGAATGGAGAGGAAATTTGTATCCGTGATTTAAATTGTATTACAAACATTTTATAAATAAGGAGGCTTTTATGAGTTTATTGTCAAACTTTTTAGGAACTGAAGAATTTTCTTTGATGGATTCTCCAATGTTCCAAGAATTAGTTGAAAATATTAAGGCCAACAAAATTTATTCAGTAAACAATGAATTTGATTATGATTTGAATATATCAGGAAGTCTTAAAAAATATAAAGATGAAATCCATTTTACTCCTCAATTAAATAATCAAAAAGAGTTTGATGATTTGAATTCTATAACTAAAGTAAATGCAATGCCTGAATATAATATAAAAAACAAGAAGTCATGTTTTTCATATTTACCAATAGATTCTGAAAACTTAATTACAACAAAAGAAAATAGTGAGGTGGCAGCTTAATGTCCTCTTTACAATTTAAAGATTATTTTTTAAATGAAGTATCATACCGAAGAAATCCTAGTTTTGACCAAACAAATAGTACTATTAATTTACAGCCTGAATTGTCTGCACAGATTTTAATAAGAAAATCTGAAAACCTTGCTTATGTTAACTTGATAACAAAGCAAGGAAATATAGATTCAGATGATTCTGCTTTTGAGCTTATTGTAGATATTGTTGGAGAATTTTCATTTATATATGACGATACAGAATTTGATATTGATTTTGAAACTTTTCTTAAAGAGAATGGCTTAGCAATTCTTTGGTCCTATATTCGGCCTATCGTATCTGATATGATTACTCGGGGTAATGAGTTCCCAAACTTCATATTGCCTGTCGTTAACATTAAAAAAATGCTTGAAGACAAAGATTCTATCAAGTTAACATACGAATAAAAACAGTGTATGTATTTTTCAAAGCTCCAATGAAATGCTTTCACATTTAAAAGGTATTCGGAGAACTATAAATCAAAATTGTGATAAAAATAAATAGGATCAAAGAGTTTTGTATGATAGTAGTTGCAATTTAAACTCTACCTTCTTCGAGACTCAGCTATCAATGAAAATCACCAGAAGGGCAGTATTTTAACGGCTCTTCTGGTGGTTTTTGAATTGTTTGGTTAGTGTGAGATATGAATAATTTGGGGTTTAATATTCTTCGAAAATCTCTTCAAACCACGTCAGCTTCCATTTGCAACCTCAAAACAGTGTTTTGAGTAACCTGCGGCTAGCTTCCTAGTTTGCTCTTTGATTTTCATTGAGTATAAAAGCAAGAACACCTTGCCTGGCGCAGGGTGTTTCGCGTGAAACAGAAGAATTGGCTAAGATGCATCATATCAAGCTTAGTTCATAACATTTGATTTATAAAACAAAAAAGAGTATAATGAATTATGCCAGTCTAAAATTTACATAAAAATTTTAGGGGGGGGGCTTTTTATTTGCCCTCCTTAATATATATCAACAGATAATTATCGCAAAAGGAGTAGGATTATATATGTTTTATAAAGGTAGCGAAGATAGAGAAAAACGCTTGCGGTTTTCGATTCGTAAGGTTAGTTTTGGTGCTGCATCGGTAGCGGTGGCAACGCTCTATCTTTTTATGGGGAGCGGAGTTGTATCTGCTGCTGAAAAAGATTCTGGAGATAGAGGAGTGCACCAAGTAGAAGGACCTGACTCAAGGAGTAATTCAGATAAGATAGAGCATTCTCAAGGAGATTCTAATCAAGAAAATTTGGATCATTCTGATAGTACAAATGTAGTAAAGGAGAAGGCTAGTGGTGCTGAAGGAATTGAAGGTGAAGCAACTGGAGCTGTTACTACTTCTAAAGATACAAATTCAGTTTCAGATAGAGTTCAAGATGGAAGAGATTCTCAAGAACAATCTGTCTCTGATACTACTCCATCCAACTCCTTAGAAGATAAACCTAAGAAGAGGTCGCGCCGAGATCTTTCAACATCTTCTGAACAAACTGACGATCCTGCTGCGAATCAAGTTTTTGAAGCGCCGAATGAGAATGAAAATGTAGACGGACTGCTGGCTAAGCTAGTGAACTTATCTAATACAATTAACAACGAAACAAAACTTGCAGATATAGATAAGGTTGCGGCAACCAAGGGTATAGCCCCGGGTGAAGTAAAAGAATTAAATGAGTTCGGAGGGTGGAAGGCTGTAATAGATTCAGACGGACAGGGGAAGTTTGCGGTTGCAAGAAAAACAGCAAACGGTGTCTTTCCAATTGAGACAGTGAATACTGTAAAACAAAATAATTACACAAATAGGACATGGACTTCAGAGTCTGTCTTAGATCGTGGAAATGAACATGTCTTGCTTTTATCAGAAGTAAGAACTCAAGCAACTAGAACTCAAAAAGTATTTGATAAAACAGAGTATAAAGACAATTATGAGGGCAATACAATTGCTAGAGGTTTAACAGGCTATAATGGGATAGAAAAAACATTTAAAGCTTTTTCTCCTACTGTCGGATCAACTACAAAGGTTTCGTTTAAGACGGGATATACAGGAGATATAGATGGTAGTAAAGCTAAATATAAGGTTGAGGTTCTGGGAAGAACTGACGAGACTAGCACCCCTGTCCGTCTTTATAGTGTAACTTTTGATCCTTCAAGGAAAAACACTACTCCTGATATGAAAGTGATTGCGGCTAGGGATGGAAATTCTTCATATATTGATACTTCTAGAGGTAATACATCTACAGATACCCTAAACACAAAATTAGCTGAAAGAGGAAAGAGTCCTAACGGAACGACAGGGACCTTTACAAGTAAAGATATTGAGATTCCTCCTGGATACACTGAATATACTGTGCGTATCAGTTCTGCTGATAATACTCGTTTAGGTATGGGGTACCAAGTACCGTGGAAGCACTATGCTCTACCTATCGCTGGATTAGAGTTTAGTATAACTCAGGATACTAAAAAAGCAGCTAAAGCGTTGTTGACTAAGACGTATGATAAATTAAAAGAACAATTAGATGACGATACTAAGTGGTCAACGCCAGAAACCAAAGCAGTCTATGAGGCAAAATTGCAAAAAATTAAAGATGCACTGAATTCTGACACTAGTACTACAGCTAGCTACAAAACAGTAGCAGAAGATGCTGTAGCGCAGCAGAAAAAGTTGAATGAAGAGGTGCAAATTAAAAAGAAAGCAAACGATGCTGTAACTGCTAAGTTGACTGAAAAAGAGCAAAGTATTGAAGATAATGGTCACTTGTCGCCAACTGAAAAGTCTAGGGCTAAGGAGCAGGCAAAAGAGGAAGCTAGAAAAGCGAACCTTGCTATTACAGGTGCTGGTTCTCAAACAGCGGTCACAACAGCTCAAGCTACCGGAGAAGCCGATGTTCAGAAGGTGAACCCAGTAGGGAAAGAGAAGGCAAAACAAGCCATTCAAGATGAGTTGGATGCCAAACTTCAAGCCATTGACAACAACAATAAGTTAAGTCAAGGTGAAAAAGACGCAGCTAAGGAAGACGCGAAAGCGAAAGCCAAAGCGCAGACAGATGCCATCGATAAACAGCCAGCCAATGCGAATA
>NZ_VMMU01000001.1:0-200561 GCF_013277385.1 Streptococcus sp. 544 | reverse complement strand
CGAATCCCGTCGTTCGCTTAGAGAGGCCGGGGTGGCGGAACTGGCAGACGCACAGGACTTAAAATCCTGCGATTGGTAACGATCGTACCGGTTCGATTCCGGTCCTCGGCATAATATGGAGCACCCTTAGCTCAACTGGATAGAGTACCTGACTACGAATCAGGCGGTTAGAGGTTCGACTCCTCTAGGGTGCATTTTTCTATTTAACTCGGGAAGTAGCTCAGCTTGGTAGAGTACTTGGTTTGGGACCAAGGTGTCGCAGGTTCGAATCCTGTCTTCCCGATACATGGCGGTGTAGCTCAGCTGGCTAGAGCGTCCGGTTCATACCCGGGAGGTCGGGGGTTCGATCCCCTTCGCCGCTATAATGATCTTGTTGGACCTTTAGCTCAGCTGGTTAGAGCTCTCGGCTCATAACCGAGTGGTCGTAGGTTCAAGTCCTACAAGGTCCATTTGAATATTGGAGGATTACCCAAGTCCGGCTGAAGGGAACGGTCTTGAAAACCGTCAGGCGTGTAAAAGCGTGCGTGGGTTCGAATCCCACATCCTCCTTTTATATTAACGCGGGATGGAGCAGCTCGGTAGCTCGTCGGGCTCATAACCCGAAGGTCGTAGGTTCAAATCCTGCTCCCGCAATAAGGCTCGGTAGCTCAGTTGGTAGAGCAATGGATTGAAGCTCCATGTGTCGGCGGTTCGATTCCGTCTCGCGCCATTTTATTGATAGTATTTATGCGGGTGTAGTTTAGTGGTAAAACTACAGCCTTCCAAGCTGTTGTCGCGAGTTCGATTCTCGTCACCCGCTTTGAACTTTGTTCAAATTACCAAGTTTTTTAACTTGGGCGCGTAGCTCAGGTGGTTAGAGCGCACGCCTGATAAGCGTGAGGTCGGTGGTTCGAGTCCACTCGTGCCCATTAATTGGAGAATTACTCAAGAGGCTGAAGAGGACGGTTTGCTAAATCGTTAGGTCGGGTAACTGGCGCAAGGGTTCGAATCCCTTATTCTCCGTTTTAATGAGAGTTTGTAACTCTCTTTTTTACTTTTAGAAACAATAAAACTTCAGATCTGTAAAACTTAATTGAATTACTAATCTGAAGTTATTTTTATATCGTTTATATTATAATTGTGTTATTTTACTTCCAACTATTGAGAGAAATTTCTCCGCTATTGAGCCAGATTTCTTTTCCATTATCACATTGAATTAAAAGTTTTCCATTTTCTGAGATGTCTTTAGCAAGTCCCTTGTGGTCTTTTTGATCTAGTGTGAAAGTAACTTCTTTTCCTAGAACGAATGACTGTTTTTTATATAGGTATAATAGCTCCTCTGCTGGTGTTTCGAAGAAAGCACGCCAGATTTCTATGATCAATTCATTCCTTGTTATAGGAGCTGTAGTTTTAAATAAGCTAGCAGCTTTTTCTTTTAATTCCTGAGGGAAGTCTTTAATGGTGAAATTGATACCTACTCCAATAATGATATCTGTGACTAAGCCTGTTTCTACAGAGGTCATTGCTTCAGTGAGAATTCCTCCAATTTTATGATTGCTTAGATAGATATCATTGACCCATTTTATGTCGACATCTATTAAAGTTAGGTTCTTAATGGCTTTGTAGATAGCTCCAGCTACAAGTAGTGTGTAGGATGGTAATTTGTCATAGGGGAGATTTGGTTTAAGATGGAGTGTCATATAAATACCACCTTGCGGTGAGTAGAAGGAACGTTGAAAACGGCCTCGGCCTGCTGTTTGATAGGAAGCTAGATAGAGGGTATTTGCTTCATGGCCTAAATCAATTGCTTCTTTTGCATCTAGTTGTGTTGATTTTGTTTCGGGTTTAAAGCTGACTTTAATTGGAAGGTTTTCTTCTAGAATCTCTGGAAGAATAAGGTCACCATTCATCAGTTTATATCCTTTGTTTTTGATACTATCAATTTCAATGCCTTCTTGTTCTAGCCGCTTGATGGCTTTCCAAATTGATGTTCGACTGAGGGATAGTTCTTCTGCGATTTTTTCTCCGCTGATATAATCGGTTTCTTTAGCTAGAATTTGGTAGACAGCTTGGTAGGATTTCATAGTGTTTCCTTTCTCACTAGTTGGTGTTGAGAATATTCTTTTCTTGTTTGACTTGGAGTCTGATTAAAGTATTGTTTATAAGCTTTAGAAAAATGTAGTGGATCTGAAAAACCTACCGAATATGCAATTACCTTGATAGACTCTTGGGTATTTTCGAGAAGTTGTTTAGCTCGGTGCATTCGAACGTAAAGTAGGTATTCTTTGGGTGATAAGGTGTTAAATTCTTTGAATACACTTGATAAGTAGCTTCTGTGAACGGATAGTTCTTTTGCTAAATCTTGAATTGTAAGTGATTGAGGATAGTGGCTATCAATTAATCGTTTGCATTCAAGATAGAGTTGGTGGGTTGATGAAATATTCTTTTTTTTCTGATTGGGAGCAATAGTTCCCAGATGAAACATCAGTTCATGGAGTTGTCCCATGATATGGAGTTGAGCTAATTCATTTGATTTGGTAATCTGAGCGAAGCGGACAATGTCTGAGATGAGTCTTGCAGTAGTCTGGGTATGACAAGTTTCAGATTGGATGAGATAGGATTGATTAGAAATTTGAGAAAGAGCAAAATAATCAGGAGCTTTCCCTCCAGTGATTCCTAACCAGTAGTAGGCCCAAGGCTCTTTACTATCTGCTTGATAAAAGGTTAATTCATCTGGTTTTAATAGAAAGAAATCTCCTTCTTTTAAATCAACAATTTTACCATTGTAATGAAATTTTCCTTGTCCTTTACTAATGTAATGTAGAACGTATGTATCACGAATGGCTGGACCAAAAGAGTAATTAGGTGTGCATTCCTCATATCCATAAAAGCTTAGGGAAAGGTCGATTGTTCCAGTCTGGTATTCTGAAAAAACTAACATGTGCTACCTCCTACCTAACATTTTACCATATTCTTGAGACATTTTTCTATTTCGGAAAGCGATTTCAGATGATAAAATAGAATCATTAAAGTGATGAGGTGAAGTAAATGGGAGTTAGGATAGAGAATAATCTATTTTATGTTGAGAGTAAAAATTTAAGTTTGATTATTGAAAATCGAAATGGGTACTTACTTTTGAAACATTTAGGAAAGACTATTAAGAACTATAAAGGTTGCAATAGTGTTTATGAACGAGACCATGCCTTTTCAGGAAATCCAACGGCTCATAATCGAACCTTTAGTTTAGATACTCAGCGACAGATTTTTGGGCAACATGGCTTAGGAGATTTTAGGAAACCAACTATACAGGTTCAGCAGGATGCAACTGAGGTAACAGATTTTCGTTTTATAGAAGCAAAGATTTTAAAAGGTCAAAATGGTCCACAGGGTTTACCTTCCCCACATAGCATGGATGGTACAGAGACTCTTGCCTTGATTTTAGAAGATTCTAAGGCTCAACTTAGTCTGACTTTATATTATACTGCTTTTGATAATGATGCGACAATTGCTAGCTACAGTAAATTGGAGAATAAGAGTAATCAGGAAGTTATCATCCATAAGGACTTTTCTTTTATGGCTGATGTTCCAGCTGCAGATTACGAAATCGTAACTTTTCAGGGAGCTTATGCTCGTGAAAAGACTGTCAGACGTCAACAGGTAGAACAAGGAATCTTTTCGATTAGTTCGAACCGTGGAGCTTCTGGTCATGCTCAAACACCAGCTCTTCTACTATGTGATCAAGGAGTCACAGAGGATGCTGGGAATGTGTTTGCTATTCAATTAATGTATAGTGGAAACTTTGAAGCTTTTGTTCAAAAGAATCAATTGAATGAAGTTCGGCTGGCTATTGGGATTAATCCGGAAAACTTTTCTTGGAAGTTAGACCCTGAGGAATACTTCGAAACACCGGTAGCTTTAATGACCTATTCAGATAAGGGATTAACTGGTATTAGTCATGAAAGTCAGAATTTTGTACTGAAGCACATTATGCCAAGTAAATTTTCTACAAAAGAACGCCCAATTCTAATCAATAACTGGGAAGCTACTTACTTTGACTTTCAGAGAGAAAAACTGTTAGAGCTAGCTGATGAAGCTAAGAAAGTTGGTATTGAACTTTTTGTATTAGATGATGGGTGGTTTGGTAATCGCTTTGATGATAATCGGGCTTTAGGTGATTGGGTTGTTAATGAGGAAAAACTGGGTGGAAGTCTTGAAAGTCTGATTTCAGCTATCCACGAAAGAGGTTTGCAGTTTGGGCTTTGGTTAGAACCTGAAATGATTTCTGTAGATAGCGATTTGTATCGTAAACATCCTGACTGGGCTATTCAGATTTCAGGATATGAGCATACCTATTCTAGAAATCAATTAGTACTTAATCTTGCCAATCCTCAGGTAGTAGAATACTTGAAAAATGTCTTAGATCAACTCCTATCTTATCATGCGATTGATTACATTAAATGGGATATGAATCGTAATATGACTAACCTGGGGAATGGATCGAACTATCTAGAGACACAGATGCAATCTCATCAGTACATGCTGGGGCTTTACGAACTCGTTTCTTATCTGACAGAGAAGCACAGCCATATTCTCTTTGAGTCCTGCTCTGGTGGCGGTGGACGAAATGATCTTGGTATGATGCGTTATTTCCCACAAGTCTGGGCTAGTGATAATACTGATGCTATTGCACGTTTACCAATTCAATACGGTTCATCCTATCTCTATCCAACCATTTCTATGGGGGCTCATGTTTCAGCAGTACCGAATCATCAGATGAGACGAACGACACCATTAGAAACACGTGGCCATGTAGCAATGATGGGAAATTTGGGCTATGAGCTTGATTTGACAAGTTTATCCGATGAAGAGAAAGCTGAGATTGCTAATCAGGTGAACTTGTATAAAGAATTACGACCAGTAGTTCAGTTAGGACAACAGTATAGACTCATTAACCCTGATACTGAATCCAATGAAGCAGCTGTACAATTTAATTACAAAAATCAAACGATTGTAACCTACGTTCGCGTTTTATCAGTTGTAGAGACCATGGAAACAACTTTAAAGTTAAAAGATTTGGTTGAAGAGGGACTGTATGAATTGCAGGAAAATGGAGTAGTTTACTCAGGTGCAGAACTCATGTATGCAGGTTTAACTGTTATCTTATCTCAAGGAGATTTTTTGAGTAAACAGTATATTTTTAAAAGACTATAATAAAAGTGTATAAATTTATAAAGGAGGCTTTCCAATGAAATGGTATAAAAAAATCGGACTTCTTGCAACTACAGGTTTAGCTTTGTTTGGGCTCGGCGCTTGCTCCAACTATGGTAAATCTGCGGATGGCACAGTGACCATCGAGTATTTCAACCAGAAAAAAGAAATGACCAAAACCTTGGAAGAAATCGCTCGTGATTTTGAGAAGGAAAACCCTAAGATCAAGGTCAAAGTCGTCAATGTACCAAATGCTGGTGAAGTATTGAAGACACGTGTTCTAGCAGGAGATGTGCCTGATGTGGTCAATATTTACCCACAGTCCATCGAACTGCAAGAATGGGCAAAAGCAGGTGTCTTTGAAGATTTGAGCAACAAAGACTACCTGAAACGCGTGAAAAATGGCTACGCTGAAAAATATGCTGTAAACGAAAAAGTTTACAACGTTCCTTTTACAGCTAATGCTTATGGAATTTACTACAACAAAGATAAATTCGAAGAGCTGGGCTTGAAGGTTCCTGAAACCTGGGATGAATTTGAACAGTTAGTCAAAGACATCGTTACTAAAGGACAAACACCATTTGGAATTGCAGGTGCAGATGCTTGGACACTCAATGGTTACAATCAATTAGCCTTTGCGACAGCAACAGGTGGAGGAAAAGAAGCCAATCAATACCTTCGTTATTCTCAACCAAATGCCATTAAATTGTCGGATTCGATTATGAAAGATGACATCAAGGTCATGGACATCCTTCGCATCAATGGCTCTAAGCAAAAGAACTGGGAAGGTGCTGGCTATACCGATGTTATCGGAGCCTTCGCACGTGGGGATGTCCTCATGACACCAAATGGGTCTTGGGCGATCACAGCGATTAATGAACAAAAACCGAACTTTAAGATTGGGACCTTCATGATTCCAGGAAAAGAAAAAGGACAAAGCTTAACCGTTGGTGCGGGAGACTTGGCATGGTCTATCTCAGCCGCCACCAAACATCCAAAAGAAGCCAATGCCTTTGTGGAATATATGACCCGTCCAGAGGTTATGCAAAAATACTACGATGTGGACGGATCTCCAACAGCGATCGAAGGGGTCAAACAAGCAGGAGAAGATTCACCGCTTGCTGGTATGACCGAATATGCCTTTACTGATCGTCACTTGGTCTGGTTGCAACAATACTGGACCAGTGAATCAGACTTCCATACCTTGACCATGAACTATGTCTTGACCGGTGATAAACAAGGCATGGTCAATGATTTGAATGCCTTCTTTAACCCGATGAAAGCGGATGTGGATTAGGAGTAGAGAGACTATGAAAAAAGTATTACAAAAATATTGGGCATGGGCTTTTGTGGTCATCCCTCTCTTGTTACAAGCAATTTTCTTCTATGTGCCGATGTTTCAAGGAGCCTTTTACAGTTTTACTAACTGGACAGGATTGACTTATAACTACAAATTTGTCGGCTTAAACAACTTTAAGCTCCTCTTCATGGATCCAAAATTCATGAATGCGATTGGCTTTACCGCAATCATTACGATTGCCATGGTGGTTGGTGAGATTGCACTCGGGATCTTCATTGCGCGTGTCTTGAACTCTAAAATCAAAGCCCAAACCTTCTTCCGTGCTTGGTTCTTCTTCCCAGCTGTTTTGTCTGGTTTGACAGTGGCTTTGATCTTCAAGCAAGTCTTCAACTACGGTCTTCCAGCGATTGGGCATGCCCTTCATATTGAATTTTTCCAAACCAGTCTTTTAGGGACTAAGTGGGGAGCGATCTTTGCGGCTGTCTTTGTCCTTCTTTGGCAAGGGGTGGCTATGCCCATCATCATCTTCCTAGCTGGTTTGCAATCTATTCCAACTGAGATTACAGAGGCAGCAAGGATTGATGGCGCGACTAGCAAGCAAGTTTTCTGGAACATTGAATTGCCTTACTTGCTACCAAGTGTCTCTATGGTCTTTATCCTATCCCTAAAAGGTGGGCTGACTGCTTTTGACCAAGTCTTTGCCATGACCGGTGGTGGTCCAAACAATGCCACAACTTCACTTGGGCTTTTGGTTTATAACTATGCCTTTAAAAACAACCAATTCGGTTATGCCAATGCCATTGCCGTAATCTTGTTCTTCTTAATTGTAGTGATTTCGATCATCCAATTGAGAGTATCTAAGAAATTTGAAATTTAAGAGGAGAAGCATGATGAAACAAGATGAAAGAAAAGACCTGATTGGCAAATACATTCTATTGATTCTAGGATCGGTTCTGATTTTAGTGCCGCTCCTTGCTACCCTCTTTAGTTCCTTCAAACCCACTAAGGATATTGTAGACAATTTCTTTGGCTTTCCAACCAACTTCACATGGGACAACTTTAGCCGTCTCTTAGCTGATGGGATCGGAGGCTATTATTGGAACTCTGTCGTCATCACTGTCTTGTCTTTACTTGCAGTAATGATCTTTATTCCGATGGCAGCCTACTCCATCGCTCGCAATATGAGTAAAAGAAAAGCCTTTACCATCATGTATATCCTCTTAATCCTCGGAATCTTCGTACCTTTCCAAGTCATCATGATTCCGATTACGGTTATGATGAGTAAACTCGGTTTGGCTAATACCTTTGGTTTGATCTTGCTCTACTTGACCTATGCGATTCCACAGACCCTCTTTCTCTATGTTGGCTATATCAAAATCTCGATCCCAGAAAGTCTGGATGAAGCAGCAGAGATCGATGGGGCTAATCAATTTACAACTTATTTCCGCATCATCTTCCCAATGATGAAACCGATGCATGCGACAACCATGATCATCAATGCCCTTTGGTTCTGGAATGACTTCATGTTGCCACTCCTTGTCTTGAACCGGGATTCAAAAATGTGGACTCTGCCTTTGTTCCAATACAACTACGCAGGCCAATACTTCAACGACTACGGGCCAAGCTTTGCCTCATACGTTGTCGGCATTATCAGTATCACCATTGTCTATCTCTTCTTCCAACGCCATATAATCGCAGGAATGAGCAACGGGGCAGTGAAGTAAGAAGAGACTAGAGAAGCTATAATTCCTGATACAGGGGAATAGTTCAGCTAGTTGACAATTTTATGTGAAAACAAGAAAGTAGTACTTAGTTTATTGAAGTCTATATTTAGTACGAGTTTGATGATAAACAGAGATTTAATACTCAATGAAAATCAAAGAGCAAACTAGGAAGCTAGTCACAGGTTGCTCAAAACACTGNNGATTTTCGAAGAGTATAACATGAATTTGATTTACGAAGCCAAGTCATATGAGACTTGGCTTCAATTAGAAAAAGGAGAGTAATGATGCCAATTCAAAATAAAACCATGTTGATTACCTATTCAGATAGTCTGGGAAATAATCTTAAAGACTTATATGATAATTTGGAAGAGCATTTTGGAGATGCTATTGGGGGAGTTCACCTTCTACCATTTTTCCCATCAACAGGTGATCGTGGATTTGCGCCAGTTGACTACGACGAAGTGGACTCAGCTTTTGGTGATTGGGAGGATGTTAAGCGTTTAGGTGAGAAATATTATCTTATGTTTAACTTTATGATTAACCATATTTCTCGTCAATCTAAGTATTATAAGGACTATCAAGAAAAACATGAAGCCAGTGAATTTAAAGATCTCTTTTTAAACTGGGATAAGTTTTGGCCGGAAAATCGTCCGACACAAGCTGATGTAGACTTAATTTACAAGCGTAAGGATCGTGCACCAAAGCAAGAGATTGTCTTTGCAGATGGGTCAGTGGAACATTTGTGGAATACCTTTGGTGAGGAGCAGATTGATCTTGATGTGACCAAAGAAGTAACGATGGAATTTATCCGTAAGACCATTCAGCACTTGGCAAGTAATGGGTGTGATTTGATTCGCTTAGATGCCTTTGCTTATGCAGTGAAGAAATTGGATACCAATGATTTCTTTGTGGAACCAGATATTTGGGATTTATTGGACAAAGTTCGAGACATCGCTGCTGAGTATGGAACAGAGCTCTTACCTGAGATTCATGAACATTATTCGATTCAGTTTAAAATAGCGGATCACGATTACTATGTTTATGATTTTGCTCTTCCAATGGTGACACTTTATACTCTTTACAGTTCCAGAACAGAGCGTTTGGCTAAGTGGTTAAAGATGAGCCCAATGAAGCAATTTACGACGCTAGACACCCATGATGGGATTGGAGTAGTAGATGTCAAGGATATCCTGACTGATGAGGAAATTGACTATGCTTCAAATGAACTCTATAAGGTTGGAGCGAATGTCAAACGTAAGTACTCTAGTGCCGAGTATAACAATTTAGATATCTACCAAATCAATTCAACCTACTATTCTGCGCTTGGAGACGATGATGTCAAGTATTTTCTCGCTCGTCTAATTCAAGCTTTTGCCCCAGGTATTCCTCAGATTTACTATGTAGGTCTATTAGCAGGCAAGAATGACTTGAAATTGTTAGAAGAAACTAAAGAAGGTCGAAATATTAATCGTCATTACTATAGCAATGAGGAAATATCAGAAGAGGTCCAACGTCCTGTAGTGAAGGCCCTTCTCAATCTATTTTCTTTCCGTAACCGTTTAGAAGCCTTTGATCTAGGAGGGACTATTGACGTTGAAACACCAACAGCTCAAAGCATTGTAATCAAACGTCAAAATAAAGATAAGTCCGTAACAGCAGTAGCAGAAATTGATTTGCAAAATCAGACTTATCGGGTAATTGAGAATGGAGTTGAAGTAACATTTTGAAGCCTTGATATGGTTGATAAAATAGTTTTTTTATTTTAGTAAACGTTTCCCTTGTTTTCAAATTGCTAAAAAAGTGGTACAATATAGGATAGCTTACTATTATCTGAATCAACTGATTTGGAGAGAAAGGATTCATTTTGAAATCAATAGGCTTTATTGAAAAGCTGAAAGGGTTGTCTAGTAAAGAGCTGATTTTATTGGGAATTATCCTGAGTATCTTTTTGCCCTTTTATCTTTTTGTAGTTGTATTCTGTTTATATATTATCAGTTTGATTTTTACAGGAGACATGAAAAGTATTCTTCAGAAAATGGGGGAGCATCCGATGCTGCTTCTTTTTCTTGGCTATAGTACTGTTATATCCATTCTTGCACAAAATTGGATGGGGCTTGTGGCTTCAGTAGGAATGTTTCTATTTACTATTTTCTTTTTGTATTATCAGTCGATTTTATCCCATAAATTCTTTCGCTTGATTTTGCAGCTCGTCTTATTTGGTAGCGTCTTGTCAGCTGTTTTTGCGAGTTTAGAGCATTTCCAAATTGTGAAGAAATTCAACTATGCTTTTCTTTCACCTAACATGCAGGTGTGGCATCAGAATCGTGCAGAAGTGACCTTCTTTAATCCTAATTATTATGGAATTATTTGTTGTTTCTGTATCATGATTGCCTTCTATCTGTTTACAACGACCAAGTTGAATTGGTTGAAAGTATTCTGTGTGATTGCAGGCTTTGTGAATCTCTTTGGTTTGAATTTTACGCAAAATCGAACTGCCTTTCCTGCTATTATCGCTGGAGCCATTATTTATCTCTTTACGACCATTAAAAACTGGAAGGCCTTTTGGCTTAGTATTGGGGTCTTCGCAATCGGCTTGAGCTTCCTCTTTTCTAGTGATTTGGGAGTTCGGATGGGGACTTTAGACTCTTCTATGGAAGAACGCATTTCTATCTGGGATGCTGGGATGGCTTTGTTTAAGCAAAATCCTTTTTGGGGTGAAGGGCCATTGACTTATATGCACTCTTATCCTAGAATAAATGCTCCTTATCATGAACATGCTCACAGTCTATATATCGATACGATTCTGAGTTACGGAATTGTGGGGACTATTTTATTAGTTTTGTCTTCTGTTGCTCCTGTTCGCTTGATGATGGATATGAGTCAGGAGTCGGGGAAACGCCCGATTATCGGCCTTTATCTATCTTTCCTTACAGTGGTTGCTGTGCACGGAATCTTTGACTTGGCCCTCTTCTGGATTCAGTCAGGTTTCATTTTCTTGTTAGTTATGTGCAGTATTCCATTGGAGCATCGAACGTTGGTATCGGACATGACGGATTAAGTATATAAGATTACAATCTTCTACCTTGGGTGGGAGATTTTTATATACACTGGACATGTCGTGCATCTGAGGTGTAAGTCCTCTGTAGGGCTCCACTATCGGTGAATACAATAGCTCTCCCCAAGCCTGACTATCGTGAGGTAGTGGATTAAAATGGTCTGGGGATAGATCGTTTTAAGTCTGACGCAGGAAATAAGAATTGTCAAAGGAAGGGATAGCGAAATCGTGGCACTACTAACAGGAACGTGATAGCAAGGCGTATATAGTGGATAAGGTAGCGAGAAATTTTAAAGTATAAAAGATAGTCTTAATCTATATGTGTAAATCACGAAAGTAATTGAATTTGGAATAAGGTTGGTGTGAAAAAGATATAGTAAATTGAATCTTGAATACTAGAATGATACTTCTACAATATTATTATAATTTAATTTAAATTCCAAAATCACATTGTTCAGTCCGTATTTCATTTTACTATAGGTCTTTCTAAGCTCCAAAGTTTCTGCGTCAAATTTCCTATTTTCGCTGTAGCCTTTGATACTTCGAACGACAATTTGAATCATATATTCAGAAAAAATGAAAAATTTGTGTTAATAAGCCTAAATATTCTGAAAATTCGTTTACTTTTCTTGAAATCTATGATATAATTGATAATGACCTATACTTTATTACGAGGAGTGAAGAAATGAAAAAAAGTCAAGTGCTTGCTGTAGCAGGAGCTACCTTATTAGCGTCAGGAGTTCTAGCTGCGTGTTCAAACACTAGTTCAAATAATGCGAAACTAGCAAAAGATTACCAATATGTTTATCAAACAGATCCAGAAACCTTGGATTATATCGTCAGCAATATCGATTCAACATCATTCATCACAACAAATGCTGTAGATGGTTTGTTGGCTAACGATAAATATGGTAATCTGGTTCCTTCTATTGCTGAATCATGGACAGTTTCAAAAGATGGTTTGACGTATACCTATAAAATCCGTAAGGATGCTAAATGGGTGACAGCAGAGGGAGAAGAGTACGCTCCTGTCACTGCTAAAGACTTCGTTACTGGTTTGAAACATGCGGTAGATGGGAAATCAAAAGGACTTTCAATCGTTAGCTCTTCTATTAAGGGATTAGAAGCATATATTAAGGGTGAAACAAGCGATTTTTCAACCGTCGGAGTAAAAGCACTCGATGACCAAACACTAGAGTATACCTTGAACCAGCCAGAAACTTTCTGGAATGACAAGACTACTAGTGGTGTTTTGATGCCAGTTAATGAAGAATTCTTAGCTTCAAAAGGGGAAGGTTTTGGTTCTCCAACAGATGCTAACTCTATTCTTTATAACGGTCCATTTGTCTTGAAGGCTGTAACTCCTAAATCATCTATCGAGATGGCTAAAAATGATGCTTACTGGGACAAAGAAAATGTAAAAATTGAGAACGTTAAGTTCACTTTCTGGGATGGTAAGGATCAAGATGTAATTGCCAAAGGTTTTTCTGATGGTCAATATAGCAAGGCTCGTATCTTCCCTACAAGTTCTACATATGAAAAATATGCAGCTGACTTCAAAGATAACATTTACTTTAATGAACCAGGTGCGGGTGTTGCAACTGTCAGCTTGAACTATGGCCGTACAACTTATAACCACACTGCCAAAACAAGTGATGCCCAAAAGACATCTACTCAAAAAGCTTTGCTAAATAAGGAGTTCCGTCAAGCCTTGAACTTTGCGGTCGATCGCAATTCTTACTCAGCTCAAACAAATGGTACTGATGGAGCTGCAGTAGCCATCCGTAATACATTCGCACCATATAATCTTCAAGTTGGTAAGAAAACATTTGGTGAATTGGTACAAGATAGCTTGGCTAAGACAAATTCTTCTACTTGGTCAAACGTATCTCTAGCAGATTCTCAAAATGGACTTTACAATGAAGAAAAAGCGAAAGAAGTCTTTGCTAAAGCTAAATCAAGCCTACAAGCTGAAGGTGTTGAATTCCCAATCCACTTGGATGCCTTGGTTATCCAAGAATCAACAGCGGTTGTAAACCGTGTTCAATCATTGAAACAATCAATTGAAAAAGTATTGGGTTCAGATAATGTTGTTGTAGACTTGCAACAAATGACTCAAGCAGAAGCTTTACCAATTTCATTTAGTGCTCCAACAGCTAAAGAGCAAGATTGGGATATCCACACCTTGCTAGGATGGAACCCTGACTATCAAGATCCTTCTACTTTCTTGGATCAGTTTGTCATCAAGGGAGGAAACACTCGCCTTTACCTTGGTATTGACCAAAACACGGATGCATCAGTAGTAAGCAAACTTGCTTTAGCTGACTATGGAAAATTACTTGATGATGCAAATAGCGAAAACCAAGATGTTCAAAAACGTTATGAAAAATACGCGGTAGCACAAGCTTGGTTGACTGACAATGCTTTGACAATTCCAGTAATGGCTTCTCCTAAAGAAACAGCCGTTTCATATGTTTCAAAAGTTCTACCATTTAGCTCATCATATTCTGAATCTGGTCTTAAAGGTGAAAATTCAGGATACTTGAAGTACACTGAAGTTAGTGAAAAAGCAATCACCAAAGAAGAGTATGAAAAAGCTCGTGAAAAATGGTTGAAAGAAAAAGCTGAATCAAACGAGAAAGCTCAAAAAGAATTGGCAAGTCATGTGAAGTAAATAATTTCTAATAGAACTTTCTCTCCATGAGGAGAAGGTTCTTTTGGGATTTTTAAAGGAAATAATATGAAAAAATATATTTTTATGCGTGTTTTGCGGTCATTGGTTTCGATTTTCTTAGTAACGACTTTGACCTACACGATTATCTATACCTTGGTTCCTCGAAAATTGATTTTCAAGCAGGATCCTAACTATAATAAAATCGCAACAACGGCTGATAAACGTGATAACTATGAAAATACTGTGTTTGAGCGTATGGGCTACATTGAGTATTACGATACTAAAGAGTTGCAAGAAAAGGCAAGTAGCATGGATTCTTCTGTAACAGTAGAGGCAAATGCGACCAATAAAGCTATTTATGAAAAGTACATCAATCAATTAGGTCATGGTTGGACTTTGGGAGAATTTACTGAAAGTGGTCAATTTTATGCTACTCGTGAAATTCCAATTTTTGAACGTGTTTTTCACTTCTATGCTAACTTGATTGATATTGATCATACAAATAAAATTCAAGACCCTGAAAATCCAGACTTGAAACGCTACCTTCGTTTCGAAAATGATCCAGCTATCGGATGGTCATTGGTCGGTTCAGGTACTAAACATAAATATCTCTTGTACTTTAACAGTCAGTTCCCATTTGTGCATCAAAACTTTGTTAATATCAATTTAGGTGACTCTTATCCAACCTATGCTAATACACCAGTTCTTCAGGTTATTACTCAAGGTCAAGGACAAACCAAAACTGCTCAAGTTCAGTTCCCAACAGGTAAGAAAACGTCTTCTGTAAATATTTACTCAAGAACCTACAAGTCACCTAGTCAGGCTGACTCTCGTGAAGTAGCTAGCTATGGGAAAGATGATCCTTATACAGCGACTGAAAGTAATTACCAATATCCATCTATGATTGTCAGCTCTGCTATTGCTGGTTTGATTGGTTTGGTGATTTCTTATGCGATTGCCGTGCCACTTGGTTCAGCCATGGCTCGTTTCAAGAACACTTGGATTGATAGCTTCTCAACAGGGGCTTTGACCTTCTTGATGGCACTTCCAACAATCGCCCTTGTTTATATTGTTCGATTGCTTGGTTCCTCAATTGGTTTACCAGATTCATTCCCTATCTTAGGGGCTGGAGATTGGCGTTCGTACGTTTTACCAGCAGTAATCCTTGGTTTGTTGGGTGCTCCTGGTACAGCTATTTGGATTCGTCGTTACATGATTGACTTGCAATCACAAGACTTTGTTCGTTTCGCTCGTGCAAAAGGTTTGTCTGAAAAAGAAATTTCAAACAAACACATCTTTAAAAATGCCATGGTTCCGCTGGTTTCAGGAATTCCTGGTGCCGTTATTGGGGTTATCGGTGGTGCAACCCTTACTGAAACAGTCTTCGCCTTCCCAGGTATGGGTAAAATGTTGATTGACTCTGTAAAAGCATCCAATAACTCTATGGTCGTTGGTCTTGTCTTCATTTTTACATGTATTTCTATCTTCTCCCTTCTTTTAGGAGATATTTGGATGACCATTATTGACCCACGTATTAAATTGACTGAGAAAGGAGGCAAATAATGTCTACAATCGATAAAGAAAAATTTCAGTTTGTAAAACGTGACGATTTTGCCTCTGAAACCATTGATGCGCCAGCATATTCTTACTGGAAATCAGTGTTTAGACAATTTATGAAGAAAAAATCAACTGTAGTCATGTTGGGAATCTTGGTAGCCATCATTTTGATGAGTTTCATCTACCCAATGTTTTCTAAGTTTGATTTCAATGATGTCAGCAAGGTAAACGACTTTAGTGCTCGTTATATCAAGCCAAATGCGGAGCATTGGTTCGGTACAGACAGTAACGGTAAATCGCTCTTTGACGGTGTCTGGTTCGGAGCGCGTAACTCTATCCTCATTTCTGTGATTGCGACAGTGATTAACTTGGTTATCGGTGTTTTTGTCGGTGGTATTTGGGGAATTTCAAAATCAGTTGACCGCGTGATGATGGAAGTTTATAATGTCATCTCAAACATCCCATCTCTTTTGATTGTCATTGTCTTGACTTACTCAATCGGAGCTGGATTCTGGAATTTGATTTTTGCCATGAGTGTAACAACATGGATTGGAATTGCCTTCATGATTCGTGTGCAAATCTTGCGTTATCGTGACTTGGAATACAACTTGGCGTCACGTACTTTGGGAACACCAACCTTGAAGATTGTTGCCAAAAACATTATGCCACAATTGGTATCTGTTATTGTGACAACCATGACTCAAATGCTTCCAAGCTTTATCTCATACGAAGCCTTCTTGTCTTTCTTCGGTCTTGGATTACCGATTACAGTGCCAAGTTTGGGTCGTTTGATTTCGGATTATTCACAAAACGTAACAACCAATGCTTACTTGTTCTGGATTCCATTGACAACTCTTGTCTTGGTATCCTTGTCCCTTTTCGTAGTTGGTCAAAACTTAGCGGATGCTAGTGATCCACGTACACATAGATAGGAGTAGAAATGACAAAAGAAAAAAATGTAATTTTGACTGCTTGCGATATTGTCGTGGAATTTGACGTTCGTGACAAAGTATTGACAGCCATTCGCGGCGTTTCCCTTGAACTAGTTGAAGGAGAAGTGTTGGCCTTGGTAGGTGAGTCAGGATCAGGGAAATCTGTTTTGACAAAGACCTTCACAGGTATGCTTGAAGAAAATGGTCGCATTGCTCAAGGAAGCATTGACTACCGTGGTCAGGATTTGACAGCCTTGTCTTCTCACAAGGATTGGGAACAAATTCGTGGTGCTAAGATTGCGACTATCTTCCAAGATCCAATGACTAGTTTGGACCCAATTAAAACAATTGGTAGTCAGATTACAGAAGTTATTGTAAAACACCAAGGAAAAACAGCTAAAGAAGCGAAAGAATTAGCGATTGACTACATGAATAAGGTTGGGATTCCAGATGCAGATAGACGTTTTGATGAATACCCATTCCAATATTCTGGAGGAATGCGTCAACGTATCGTTATTGCGATTGCCCTTGCCTGCCGACCTGATGTCTTGATTTGTGATGAGCCAACGACTGCCTTGGATGTGACTATCCAAGCACAGATTATTGATTTGCTAAAATCTTTACAAAACGAGTACCATTTCACAACAATCTTTATAACTCACGACCTTGGTGTGGTAGCAAGTATTGCGGATAAGGTAGCGGTTATGTATGCAGGAGAAATTGTTGAGTATGGAACTGTTGAGGAAGTCTTCTATGACCCTCGCCATCCATATACATGGAGTCTCTTGTCTAGCTTGCCTCAGCTTGCTGATGATAAAGGAGATCTTTACTCAATCCCAGGAACACCTCCGTCACTTTATACTGATCTGAAAGGGGATGCCTTTGCCTTGCGTTCTGACTATGCAATGCAGATTGACTTCGAACAAAAAGCTCCTCAATTCTCAGTATCAGAGACACATTGGGCTAAAACTTGGCTTCTTCATGAGGATGCTCCAAAAGTAGAAAAACCAGCTGTGATTGCAAATCTCCACGATAAAATCCGTGAAAAAATGGGATTTGCCCATCTGGAAGACTAGGAGGAAGGAAATGTTTGAAAAATTAGTAGAAATCAAAGATTTAGAAATTTCCTTCGGTGAAGGAAGTAAGAAGTTTGTCGCGGTTAAAAATGCTAACTTCTTTATCAACAAGGGAGAAACGTTCTCGCTTGTTGGTGAGTCAGGTAGTGGGAAAACAACTATTGGTCGTGCGATAATCGGTCTCAATGATACAAGTAATGGTGATATTATTTTTGAGGGTCAAAAGATTAATGGTAAGAAATCGCGTGAACAAGCTGCAGAATTGATTCGTCGTATCCAGATGATTTTCCAAGACCCTGCCGCAAGTTTGAATGAACGTGCGACTGTTGATTATATTATTTCTGAAGGTCTTTACAATCATCATCTGTTCAAAGATGACGAAGAACGTAAAGAGAAAGTTAAAAATATTATCCGTGAAGTGGGTCTTCTTGCTGAGCACTTGACTCGTTACCCTCATGAATTCTCAGGTGGTCAACGTCAACGTATCGGTATTGCCCGTGCCTTGGTGATGCAACCAGATTTTGTTATTGCGGATGAGCCCATTTCAGCCTTGGACGTTTCTGTGCGTGCCCAAGTCTTGAACTTGCTCAAAAAATTCCAAAAAGAGCTCGGTTTGACCTATCTCTTTATCGCCCATGATTTGTCGGTCGTTCGCTTTATTTCAGATCGTATCGCAGTTATTTACAAGGGTGTTATTGTAGAGGTTGCAGAAACAGAAGAATTGTTTAACAATCCAATTCACCCATATACTCAGGCCTTGCTTTCAGCGGTACCGATTCCAGACCCAATCTTGGAACGCAAGAAGGTCTTGAAGGTTTATGACCCAAGTCAACACGACTATGAGACTGATAAGCCGTCTATGGTTGAAATCCGTCCAGGTCACTATGTTTGGGCTAACCAAGCCGAATTGGCGCGTTACCAACAAGGGTTAAACTAATAATGGTTTTATAATTTCCATGTCAACTTTTATGGAAATTATAAACCTTTTTTTGTTGGACTGATTTAAAAAACTTTGGAAGCGTTTTGAAAGAATTTTCGAAAGAAATAGAATTCTTAGAAAATCATTGAATTATAGTGAGATGAAATAAAATCTGAACAACTTTATTAGGAAAGTCAAATTCATTTCTAGAAAAGTTTTAGAAGTCGCGGCGTATTACTCTAGTTTCAATCTACTATAGTCTAATACTCTTCGAAAATCTCTTCAAACCACGTCAGCTCTATCTGCCACCTCAAAACAGTGTTTTGAGCAACCTGAGGTTAGCTTCCTAGTTTGCTTTTTGATTTTCATTGAGTCTAATATCTACAATGTAAAAAACTCTAGCTATCAGTTCATTGATAGTTAGAGTTTTTTCTATTCATATGATTTAAGGAGATTAAATAAGGCTTCTACTTCTGATGACGGTGTAGCTGATTTAAGGTAAGCGTAATAAACTGTAAAAGTTATCTTATCCTTCGGTATAAGAGGAATTTTTATTAAATCATCATCTTCATCAGAAAGTGCGATATCAGCCAGTAAACTAAGGCCGATCCCTTTCTTTAAAAGTTCTTTAAGGATGGCAATGTCATCAGTCTTAAAGAATATTTCTGCCTTGTTTTGATACTTTTGATTAAGCATTTCAAAAGCTTTCAGGTGAACAAAGTGTTCATCTAAGAGTATAAAGGATTGATCTGCTAATTCTTCAAAAGCGAGGGAAGGAGCAGTGGCAAAAGGATGGTTCTTAGATAAAACGACATACAGTTCTTTATGAAATAGCTCGTGTGACTCTATTGAAGGATAGTTGAGAAGTTCAATCAAACCGAGTAGGCTTGCATCAAGGTCTCCTTTGATGAGAAGGTTTAATAACTCCACGGAGCCACCGCGGATAGGGCGTACCTTTTTTAAAAAATCGAATTTATCTTTTTCGTTTAAGGCAGCAAAGAGATACTGAATGATAATAGGAGGGAATCCTACAGTAGAGTATTGTGCCAAGGAGCGATTAATTTCTTTGCGAGTAGAAATGACCTCAGGTAAAATCAGTTCTGTATGCTTTAGAAGGATTTGTCCTTGAGGAGTTAGCTTGAAGGAACGATGCGAGGGGTCATGGTGAATCAATTTGCAGTTAAAGGATTCCTCTAAGCGCTTGATAGCATAAGAAATAGATGGTTGGCTGACTTTATGTTGTTTTGCTACTTCCGTATAGGATTGAAGCTGGCAGAGGTCATAAAAATATTGTAGATCTTTTAAATTCATATGGGCTCACTTTCATTAGTTGGAGAAGGAAAATAAGTGGAAAACAGCAGATAAATAATTTTTATCCGTATCCTACAATTTGACTATACGAGTATTCACCAGTTAAAATGTAAGTGAGTCAGGAATCTCAAAGATTATCTAAGATACTCTCAAAAATGACCAACATCTTTTCTCGTTTATCAATAGGGAGCTGTTTAATCTTCATGTTGATTCTTTTGAGTGAAAGATTGCCACTCTTATCAGAGGTTGATTCAAGGCTATCAAAATTGAAAAATTCCTCTGGGGTCATTTCTAGGGCGTCAATCACTTTTTCAAGACTGTGAATGGTCAGATTCACATTTTGGTTTTCAAGTTGATTGATATATTTAAGCCCGAGTCCTGCTTGTTCCGAAAGTTCTTCCTGGCTCATTTTATTCTGTGTTCGAAAATATTTCACTTTTTGGGAAATATATTGTTGTAAATAGTTTTTAGTTGTCATATAAATAGAATACAAGTTTTATATGACAAAAAAACACCTTAAAAAATACAAAGTACTACATAGCGAACTTATATGATATTTATTTTAATTAGGATTGTCAATTTGTATGATTGGTTTATTTTACTCGAAACTTTTAGTAAAGAGTGATCATCGAGAGTTTGATGAGTTCAGAAATTTATAAAATATAACAACTTAAAGTATTATCAATAATAGTGTTTTAAGTATAAAAGAGCCTATTAGAAATTGTTCTCGTAGACTCATTATAACATATGCGTATACAATTGTATTATTTAAACAACAACGTTTCATGAACAATTCGTTTCATGTGGTATAATATAAGTAAAAAGGAGGTTGCACTATGACTGCACATGATATTTTAAACAATCCTTTCCTCAATAAAGGTACTGCCTTTACCTTAGAGGAGCGAAAGGAACTAGGCCTTATTGGTTTACTGCCACCGTATGTTCAAACGATTGAAGAACAAGCGGCGCAAACTTATGCACAAATGCAAACAAAAGCCAATGATCTGGAAAAACGTCTTTTCCTAATGGAAATTTTTAATACCAACAGGACTCTTTTTTATTACCTCTTTTCTCAACATTTGGAAGAATTCAATCCAATTGTATATGATCCAACCATTGCAGATACCATTGAAGGCTATAGTGATCTTTTTGTAGATCCCCAATATGCGGGATATCTTGATATCAATCATCCTGAAAATATTGAAGCCACTTTGAAAAACGCTGCCGGGGGTCGCGAGATTCGTCTCATTGTTGTAACAGATGCAGAAGGAATCCTTGGAATTGGCGACTGGGGAACAAATGGTGTCGATATTTCTGTTGGGAAATTGATGGTCTATACGGCTGCTGCTGGAATCGATCCTTCAATGGTCCTTCCTTTAGTCATTGATGCAGGGACTAACCGTGAAGAACTTCGTAACAATCCTAATTACTTAGGAAATCGTCACGAACGGGTCCGCGGAGATCGTTACTACGACTTCATTGACCAATTTGTTCAAACAGCAGAACGTCTCTTTCCTAAACTTTACCTTCACTGGGAAGATTTTGGTCGCTTGAATGCTGCCAATATTCTTGAAAAATACCGGAAACAAATTCCGACCTTTAATGATGATATTCAAGGTACGGGAATCGTTACCTTGGGTGGTATCTTTGGTTCGCTGGATATTAGTGGTGAAAAATTAACAGATCAAGTTTATCTCTGCTATGGTGGTGGTACTGCGGGTGCAGGAATTGCCTCTCGTGTTCTTCGTGAAATGGTAAGTGAAGGTCTTTCTGAAGAAGAAGCCTATAAACGTTTCTTTATGGTTGATAAACAAGGTCTTCTCTTTGATGACATGGATGACTTGACACCAGAGCAAAAACCATTTGCTAAGAAACGTGCTGATTTTAGTAACGCAGATAAGTTGACTGACCTGCTTGAAGTAGTGAAGACTGTGAAGCCAACTATTCTTGTAGGAACTTCAACTCAGCCTAATACCTTCACTAAAGAAATAGTAGAAGCTATGTGTGAAAACACAGAACGTCCAATGATTTTCCCTTTGTCAAATCCAACTAAATTGGCAGAAGCTAGTGCCAAAGATTTGATTGAATGGTCAGATGGCAAAGCTTTTGTCGCAACAGGAATTCCTGCTGATACGGTTTCTTATAAAGGTGTAGACTATGTGATTGGTCAAGCAAACAATGCCCTGATTTACCCAGGTCTTGGTCTAGGTATGCTGGCTTCTGAAGCAAGTCTTTTGACTGATGAAATGATTGGAGCAGCGGCGCATTCATTAAGTGGTATTGTCAATCCAGGCCAGCCAGGAACTCCTGTCTTGCCGCCATTCAAGTATGTAGCAGATGTTTCTATTAAAGTAGCAGAAGCAGTCGCTGAAAAAGCACAAGAGCAAGATCTTGCACGCGCTAAGGAAACAGATATGGCCAAAGCAGTTCGTGATTTGAAGTGGTATCCAGAGTATAAATAATTCATTTCTGCTGCTATCCTTCTATAGTGGCAGATTTGTATGGGCTGTGGACTTAAGTAATTTAGAAAGGACACCTATGTCACTCTTTTTAACTTCGATTACGAGTATCATTCCGATTATTGCTATTATTGTTTTGGGGTATATTCTTCAGGTGAGGGGATGGTTTGGGGATGCCTTTGGACCTAACCTGTCTCGTTTAATCATGAATGTAGCCTTGCCAGCGTCAATCTTTGTGTCGGTGATGAAATACCTAACGCTAGATAAACTAATCAGTCTTTCTGGAGGACTCTTTTATACTTTTGTAGCATTTAAATTGGGCTATATCGTAGCTTATATTGCAGTTAGGCTTTTCAAGGTTCGTCCAGGACGGCGAGGGACCATGATTAATACCTTTGTGAATGCCAATACTATTTTTATCGGTCTACCATTAAACGTTGCTCTTTTTGGTAATCAGGCTCTTCCATATTTCTTAATTTACTATATCACCAACACGATTTCTACCTGGACATTAGGCGTGTATGTGATGACGAGCGATAGTAAATCGGGTCAAAGCAAGAAGAAAACTAAATTTGACTGGAAGAAATTGCTTCCAGCTCCGCTTGTAGGTTTTCTTGTCGCTCTACTATTTTTGATTCTCCGAATCTCCATTCCAGATTTCGCAACGAATACCTTAACTTATGTAGGAAATATCGTCACTCCCTTATCTCTGATTTATATTGGTATCGTTCTTGCAAAGGCAGGCTTGAATACTATTACTTTTGATAAGGATACAATTGTCACTTTAGTTGGACGCTTTATCCTAGCTCCTCTGATTATGCTTCTTGTATTGAAGTTCTCTGCACCAAATATGGCGACAGTAGAATTTAAGACCTTTATGATTCAGTCCGCTACACCAGCTCTAGCTGTTCTCCCAATCCTTGCTAATCAGGGAAAAGGAGACGTGGAATTCTCTACGAATGTGGTGACTCTAAGTACGGTTCTATTTATCGTTGTTATTCCAATATTACAAACTTTATTAGGATAAGAGGATGAGCTTGTGAGAACAATTTTGAATTGCATGAAAAAATGGCAGACACTCATCAAGATTACCTTATTTTTATCTATTGTTAGTCTCGTTATTGTAGAGATAATCAGACTTTTTAAGACAATTTCGTTTGATAAGGTTGGAGCAATCTTGGGGGAACTCTCTCCAATAAAACTGATTTGTTTAGTTTTCTTTGGTTCTATGGCTGTTGCGCCAATGATGCTCTATGATAGAATCCTAAATAAAGAACTTAATCAGAAACAAAAATTATCTTACTTACTAGAAACAAGTTGGACTATAAATAGCTTGAATAATATGATTGGCTTTGCCGGTTTGGTGGATGTTGGTTTACGCTATTCTTTCTATGGAGATGAAGAACGCTCTGAAAAAAGTATGCAAGGAATTTCTCGTGTCATCCCTTATTTTATGAGTGGTTTCTCACTGTTTGCACTGATAAGTTTAATTTTCACAATTATATTTCCTATTTCAATGGGGATTAAACAATATTGGCCAGCTCTTTTGGGAGCTTGTCTCTATCTTCCAATTATTTTATTTGTTTCAAATAGAAAAAAATGGGTCTATTTTGGTCAATTGAGTGGAAGGACAATTTTATCTTTAGTGCTAACTTCTGCCCTTGATTGGGCTAGTGTATTAAGTTTTTTCCTTTTGGTTGGGTATGTTTTAGGCTACAATTTACCAATTTATGATGTAATCCCCCTCTTTATGATTGCTATTACAATTGGCATTATATCGATGATTCCTGGTAGCCTAGGTAGTTTCGATTTAATTATGGTATCTGGTTTAGTTGCCCTTGGTATTGATAAAGATCAGGCGCTAAGTTGGTTACTAGTATTTCGTTTATTCTATTATATTCTTCCTTTCTGTTTAGGAGTTGTTTTATTCTTTAAAAATATGGGTGGCCGACTTAATGAGAAATATTTGGGAATTCCCCAAAAGGTTATTGAATCACTATCCACTATAGTATTGGTTTGGGGGTTGCGACTTTTTGCTTTCTTCCTCGTGGTGTCAGCTATAGTTCCTCAAGAATTAGGACATCTTCCTTTGTTTAAAGAACTTTCACCTAGCACTGGACAGTTTGTTTTTCAACTTCCTAGTATCATTCTCGGCGTTCACTTCTTCCTTCTTGCAAGACTAGTTAAACGACGTTTAAAATTTACATTACCATTAGCTACTGTACTAGGTCTAGTAAGCCTTGTTTATTTGAATATTGGTAGTTTTTCATTAGCAAGTAGTTTTTTTCTAATCATTATTTTGTCTATCATATGGTGGATTAGAAATACATTTGTTCGCAGTCATTATATTTATGCTTGGGAAGATTGTTGTAAGGATATATCGTATATTGGTGGAAGTTTCTTCTTGACCCTTGTTTTGTTAGGACATTTGAACCCTCATCATGTATTTGAAGTTAAACATCTTCCTCATTTGATTACACACTGGATTCATCTTTTTGGCTCGTCTCTGATATTGGTGATTTCGTATGTTTTGGTACTCCGTGAGAGTAATCAAACCAAAGAGAATTTTGGAGAAGTTTTCGATAAGCAACGTTATCAAGACTTTATTGCAACAATACCAAATATAAATTTAGATGCTGCCCTGGCTTATTTAGATGACAAATACCTTTATTGGTACCAAGAGGATGGTCAAGACAAGGTTGTTTTCCAATTTGCAATTGAAAATAATAAATGTGTCGTTATGTCGGATCCACTGGCACAGTCAGGATACTTAGAAAAAGGCTTATCGAAGTTTTTAGAGGATGCGGAGGACACAAATGTCTCTGTTATTTTCTACGAAATTAATCAAGAAACCACCCTATTACTTCATGAATATGGGTACGACTTTATGAAATTTGGGGAGACTGCTCAGGTATTACTCGATAGATTTACAACCGAAGGAAAACAAGGAAAGAAATTTAGAACAGTTGTTAATCGATTAGAAAGCAAGGGGTATCAATTCCAAGTATTACAACCACCTTTTGATAAGAAGTTGCTTAACACCCTTAAAGAAATATCGTATAATTGGCTAGATGGTCGTCAAGAAAAAGGGTTTTCACTTGGATTTTTTGATGAGAAGTACATTCAATTAGCACCAATAGCCCTTGTAAGGGATAAGGAAGATAAGGTTCAGGCTTTTGTTACCTTTTTAGCTTGTAATGGTCCTGAAGAAGCTAGCATCGATTTGATGCGCTACCACTTAAGGACAGTACCCAATGGTATTATGGATTATCTCTTTGTGAAATTATTACTTCATTTTAAAGAAGAAGGAGTTAGTTTATTTGAATTAGGTATGGCGCCGTTGTCAAATGTAGGAACTGAGAAACATAGCTTTCTACAAGAAAAAGTAGCCTATCTCATCTATGCCTTCACTAATCGATTCTATTCATTTAGTGGTCTTAGACAGTATAAACAAAAGTTTAATCCTATTTGGACACCTAGATATGTTGCCTATCCTCGGGATACTTGGCTTATTTTGGATATGTTAGCAATCTACAGAGTTGATAACCGAAAAGTAAAGAGATTGTCGTATTGACTATTGGTTTTAAACAGTATAAAATAACTGTCGATTTTTTGTTCGACTGCTAAGAGTCAGTTTAATACTATACTAAAATCAAAACGCATTATATAATAGTGATATGAAATCAACCAAAGAAGAAATACAAGCCATCAAAACACTTTTAAAAGGCTCTAGTACAACTAAATACCATAAAAGTCTTCAAATCTTTCTATTTTGTCTAATGGGCAAATCTTTGAAATTATCCTAAAAGAATTGAAAGCTCCTTGAAAGAATTTTCAAAAAATTTTAAAAAATTCTGAAATATTCTTGACAGCTAATGAAAAAGGTGGTAAGATAGGAAACATCAAAAAAGAAAGCAGAAAAAGAAATGAATAAAAGACAAGCTGTAACGATGAATCAAAACTTTTACTTTAGCTACTTTAGATAGTGTTTGTAGACATGTCACCATGGATGCAAACAGTTCAAGCAATTTGTTTGTATCTATGTGGCTAAGATTTTTGATTGTGGTCCATATAGATGAATATCTAAATGGACTAGCTAAGTTGTAACTTGTTAGATTATTTCAAGCATCCGTTTAGATAGTATCTAGGCGGTTTTTTGTTTTATCTTTTCTGAGAAGGAGTTTCATTATGAAAGTTGTTCGAAAATTACTAGCACCCCTCTTGGTAGTGGGAATTCTCTTGACCTCTCTGATCAGTTTGCATCAGTTGAAGGCAGATAAGAAAAAAGATGTGTTTCGTATCGGTATTTCGCAATTTATTACCCACCAGTCTCTAGATGCTACTAGAGAAGGCTTTGTAGATGAACTGGCTAAACAAGGCTATGTTAAGGGGGAAAATATTGAGATTGATTTGCAAAATGCACAGGGAGAACAACGAAATCTAAAAACGATTTCCCAGCAACTAGCAGAATCTAGTGATGTCGTTCTAGCTATCGCAACGCCTTCTGCTCAGAGCTTGGCCAATACAACACAAGCGACACCTGTTATCTTTTCAGCGGTAACAGATCCTGTCAGTGCCAAGTTGGTTAAGTCAAGAGAGCATCCTGGGAGCAATGTAACTGGGACAAGCGATCAGTCATCAGATGCCATTTCAACCCAAATCAATTTGATAAAGAAAGTGTTACCAAGGGCTAAAACGATTGGAATTCTCTATACTCAGAGCGAGCCAAACTCAGTTGTCCAAAAGGATGAAGCTAAGCGCCTTCTGGAGGAAAAAGGCTTTACCGTTGTTGAAAAAACAATCTTGGACAGTAACAACGTCAAGGCGGTTGCAGAAAGCTTGATGGCAGAGGTGGATATGGTTTTTGTACCAACGGATAATATCATTTCATCAACCATGGAAACAGTCAAGCAGGTTTCTATTAAACACAAGGTTCCAGTATTTGGTGGTTCAACAGAAATGGTTGCGGTTGGTGGCTTGTATAACTACGGAACAAATTATGAAGAATTGGGACGTCAGACAGCACGAATGCTGGTTCGTGTTTTAAAAGGTGAGAATCCAGAAAATATAGCAGTTGAGTTGCCTGAAAAACTGGAATTGCATACCAATCAAGAAATGGCAGACGCATTGGGAATTGATATTAGTAAGTTAGAAGGCAAGGAATAAGGAGGTTTGAGATGAATTTTGTATTATCTAGTTTATCAGAAGGTTTGTTGTGGTCGATTATGGCGATTGGGGTCTACTTGACTTTCCGTATTTTGGATATTGCGGATATGACTGCTGAGGGGGCCTTTCCACTGGGGGCGGCTGTCGTCGTATCTCAGATACAGGCAGGGACAAATTCTTGGATTGCGACTTTACTTGCTTTGTTCGCAGGTATGGTAGCAGGTCTAGTATCAGGAATGCTCCACACCAAGATGAAAATTCCAGCTCTCTTGACAGGGATTGTGACCTTGACAGGGCTTTATTCCATCAATATTAAAATCATGGGAAGTGTGCCTAATCTTTCCTTGGGAGATTCTGCAACCATCTTTAAACAATTGGCAAGCTTGGGTCTAACAAATGAAGAAGCTGTTTTCTCTTTCAGTTTAGCTTGTCTCTTCCTTGTTTGTCTAGTCTTGACCCTCTTGATGAAAACAGAGATTGGCTTGGTCTTGCGTTCGACTGGGGACAATATTCCGATGAGTGAGGCCAATGGGGTCAATGTAGACACCATGAAGATTGTTGGTTACATGATTTCAAACGGCTTGATTGCCTTATGTGGTTCCTTGTTTGCCCAAAATGATGGATTTTCAGATGTGACTTCTGGGACAGGAACCATCGTTGTTGGTTTGAGTGCAGTTATTATTGCGGAAGTTTTGATACACGATTTGACCATTGGAGGCCGCTTGTTATCCATCGGAATCGGTGCTATTGTTTACCGTTTGATTATTTTAAATATCTATGAAATTCCAAATCTAGATCAAAATTTGGTACGTCTCTTTAATGCAATTTTGTTAGCCTTGGTTTTATTTGCACCAGAATTACAAAAGAGATTAAAGATTCGTGGTCTGAAATTGAGAAATGAATAGGAGGAGAAAGTTATGGCAAGTTTGTTAACACTTGAAAATATTCACAAAACCTTTGAAGCAGGGACGGTCAATGAGAACCATGTCCTCAAAGGATTAGATTTAGAAGTTGAAGAGGGAGATTTTATCTCTGTGATTGGTGGAAATGGAGCAGGAAAATCCACTTTGATGAATATCTTGGCTGGCAATCTATCGGTGGACGAAGGGGACCTTTTATTGGCAGGGAAATCCATTAAAAATCTGAGTGTAAGAAAGAGAGCCAAGGATATCGCCCGTGTTTTTCAAGATCCTAAGATGGGAACAGCCTCTCGTTTGACGATTGAGGAGAATATGGCTATTGCCTTGAGACGTGGACAAAAAAGAGGACTTGGCTGGGGCGTGAAGGAGAAGGACAGAATCCAGTTCCAAGAGGCCTTGAAGGAGTTGAATATTGGTCTTGAAAACCGCTTGAAAGTGGATACTCAATACCTCTCAGGAGGACAAAGACAGGCCTTGACCCTAGTCATGGCAGCTCTGGTGAAACCCAAACTTTTGCTTTTGGATGAACATACTGCGGCACTTGACCCGAAAACGAGTCAAATGGTGATGGATTTGACGCAAAAGATTGTGGAACACCATCAGTTGACGACTTTGATGATTACCCACGATATGAACCATGCGATTGAGTATGGTAATCGTCTCATTATGCTCTATCAAGGCAAGATAGTGGTAGATGTCAAAGGAGAAGAGAAAAAGCATCTGACAGTTGAAGATCTCATGCATCTTTTCCAGAAAAATAGTGGCCAAAGTCTGGTCAGTGATGAATTAGTTTTGGGATAAAGAAAAAGGCTGAGATGTGGCTCAATAATTTTTATGCCACAGAAGTGGAAATCGATTTACCAGTAGCCTACCAAAATGGACAGATTTTGCTTTCAAACTATGAAGATGCAGAAGTGTCTGAAAAAATTCTACTCAAACCGTATCAAACGCTGGCTATCTATGTAAATTAAACTCAGCAAGGAACCCTCTTTCGCAGAAAAGCAGGGTTTTTTTGCTGTCTATTCCATCTATGAAAGCGTAAAACAAACTAGTCAGGGTGGCTAGTTTGTGGTATAATGAAAGAGACTCAAAAAGAAACAGGAGAAAAATGATGGATTTACTTTTAGCAATTGTATTGATTGTGCTAGCTTTTCTAGGAGGAGCTCTTGGAGGAATGTACTTGGTTCGTAAGCAAATAGAAAAAGAATTTGCTGACAACCCACGTTTGAATGCTGAAGCAGTTCGTACTCTTTTGAGTGCAAATGGTCAAAAACCAAGCGAAGCTAAGGTACAACAAGTTTACCACCAAATCATTCGCCAACAAAAAGCAGCCCTTGCCAACAATAAAAAGAAAAAATAAATAAGGAAAAGTCTGGGATGAAAGTTCCAGACTTCTCACTATGTTGGTTATGTTTAGGGATGAGACTTTTTCCTTGCATTCTATTGATATTTGATTATGATTAAGAGAGATAGTTATTGATTAGACTGTCATTCAGTTCATAAGGATAAATAATCATAATGAACTATCAATCAGAAAAAAGACTAGAAAGAAGACTGTATGGATAATCGACCAATTGGTTTTTTGGATTCGGGTGTCGGGGGCTTGACCGTTGTGCGCGAGCTCATGCGCCAGCTTCCCCATGAAGAAATCGTCTATATTGGAGATTCGGCACGGGCGCCCTATGGTCCCCGTCCTGCTGAGCAAATTCGTGAATATACTTGGCAGTTGGTCAACTTTCTCTTGACCAAGGATGTCAAGATGATTGTCATTGCTTGTAACACTGCGACTGCGGTCGTCTGGGAAGAAATCAAGGCTCAACTAGATATTCCTGTCTTGGGTGTGATTTTGCCAGGAGCTTCAGCAGCCATCAAGTCCAGCCAAGGTGGGAAAATCGGAGTGATTGGAACGCCCATGACTGTACACTCAGACATTTACCGTCAGAAAATCCATGATCTGGATCCGGACTTACAGGTGGAGAGTTTGGCCTGTCCCAAGTTTGCTCCCTTGGTGGAGTCGGGTGCCCTGTCAACCAGTGTTACCAAGAAAGTGGTCTATGAAACCCTGCGTCCCTTGGTTGGAAAGGTGGATAGCTTGATTTTGGGCTGTACCCATTATCCACTGCTCAGACCCATTATTCAAAATGTCATGGGGCCAAAGGTTCAGCTCATCGATAGTGGGGCAGAGTGTGTACGGGACATTTCAGTCTTACTTAATTATTTTGAAATCAATCGTGGTCGCGATGCTGGACCACTCCATCACCGTTTTTACACAACAGCCAGCAGCCAAAGTTTTGCACAAATTGGTGAAGAATGGCTGGAAAAAGAAATTCATGTGGAGCATGTAGAATTATGACAAATAAAATTTATGAATACAAGGATGACCAGGACTGGTATGTTGGGTCCTATAGCATTTTTGGTGGTGTCCGGACTTTGACTGATGAAGACTTGGATTTTCCTCTAGTTGGATTGGCCAAAATCTTTCGAGACGAGGAACGAGGTTTTCCACTTTCAGTTATTGTTTTACGCTATGGTTCTCCCTACCGTTTATTGTCTTTTGTAGTAGATATCCTTAACCAAGAAATGGGACGAAATTTGGAAGTTATTCAACGTCAGGGAGCCCTGCTCTTGGTTGAAAATGGGCAGCTCTTGTATGTAGAATTGCCTAAAGAAGGGGTCAATGTTCATGATTTCTTTGAGACAAGCAAGGTCAGAGAAACCTTATTGATTGCGACTCGTAACGAGGGCAAGACCAAGGAATTCCGAGCTATCTTTGACAAGCTAGGCTACGATGTGGAAAATCTTAATGATTATCCAGACCTGCCTGAAGTAGCAGAAACAGGTATGACCTTTGAAGAAAATGCCCGCCTCAAGGCAGAAACCATTTCCCAATTAACGGGCAAGATGGTTCTGGCAGATGACTCAGGTCTCAAAGTCGATGTCCTTGGTGGCTTGCCAGGTGTCTGGTCAGCTCGTTTCGCAGGAGTGGGAGCTACTGACCGTGAAAACAATGCTAAACTCTTGCACGAATTGGCCATGGTCTTTGAACTCAAGGACCGCTCGGCTCAATTCCATACAACCCTAGTCGTAGCCAGTCCCAACAAGGAAAGTTTGGTTGTTGAAGCAGACTGGCCAGGCTACATTAACTTTGAACCTAAGGGTGAAAATGGCTTCGGCTATGACCCTCTCTTCCTTGTAGGAGAGACAGGCAAGTCCTCAGCTGAATTAACCCTTGAAGAAAAAAATAGTCAATCTCACCGTGCCTTAGCCGTTAAGAAACTTTTGGAGGTATTTCCATCATGGCAAAGCAAACCATCATTGTAATGAGCGATTCCCATGGCGATAGCTTGATTGTGGAAGAAATCCGTGATCGTTATGTGGGCAAAGTTGACGCCGTTTTTCATAACGGCGATTCTGAACTGCGTCCAGATTCTCCCCTTTGGGAAGGCATACGCGTTGTTAAAGGGAACATGGACTTCTACGCCGGCTACCCAGAACGTTTGGTGACTGAGCTTGGTTCGACCAAGATTATCCAAACCCATGGTCACTTGTTTGACATCAATTTCAACTTTCAAAAGTTGGACTACTGGGCTCAGGAAGAAGAGGCCGATATCTGCCTTTATGGTCACTTGCATGTGCCAAGCGCTTGGATGGAAGGCAAGACCCTCTTTCTAAATCCAGGTTCCATCAGTCAACCACGTGGGACCATCAGAGAGTGTCTCTATGCTCGTGTGGAGATTGATGACAGTTATTTTAAAGTGGACTTTTTGACACGAGTCCATGAGGTGTATCCGGGCTTGTCCAAGGAGTTTAGCCGATGATTGCCAAGGAGTTTGAGACTTTCTTGTTGGGGCAGGAGGAAACTTTTTTGACCCCTGCTGAAAATCTAGCCGTGTTGATTGATACTCACAATGCGGATCATGCAACCCTCTTGCTCAGTCAGATGACCTATACCCGTGTTCCCGTTGTGACAGATGAAAAACAGTTTGTTGGGACGATTGGGCTCAGAGATATTATGGCTTATCAGATGGAGCATGATTTGAGTCAAGAAATCATGGCAGATACGGATATCGTTCATATGACGAGAACGGACGTAGCGGTCGTCTCGCCTGATTTTACCATTACGGAGGTCTTGCACAAGCTGGTAGATGAGTCCTTCTTGCCGGTTGTGGATGCGTCTGGTATTTTCCAAGGAATTATCACGCGCAAGTCTATCCTCAAGGCAGTCAATGCCCTCTTGCATGACTTTAGTAAGGAATATGAGATTCGATGCAAATAAAAGACAGGATTTCAGACTTTTTAGAGGAAAAGCAGGGTCTGTCTGCCAATTCCAAGCAGTCCTATAGGTATGATTTGGAGCAATTTTTAGACATTGTAGGCGAGCGGATTTCTGAGACCAGTCTCAAGATTTACCAAGCCCAGCTAGTCAATCTAAAAATCAGCGCTCAGAAGCGAAAGACTTCGACCTGTAACCAATTTCTCTACTTTCTCTATCAAAAAGGAGAAGTGGATAGCTTTTACCGCTTGGAATTAGCTAAACAAGCTGAAAAGAAGACCGAAAAGCCAGAACTGTTAGACTTAGACTCTTTTTGGCAGGAAAGCGACTATCCAGAGGGCCGCTTACTGGCTCTCCTGATTTTGGAAATGGGGCTCTTGCCCAGTGAGATTTTAGCCATCAAGGTTGCAGATATCAATCTGGATTTTCAGGTGTTGCGAATCAAGAAGGCTTCCCAACAGAGGATTGTCACCATTCCCACGACCTTGCTTTCAGAATTAGAACCCTTGATGGGGCAGACTTATCTCTTTGAAAGGGGAGGGAAAGCCTATTCTCGTCAGTGGGCCTTTCGTCAGCTAGAATCCTTTGTCAAGGAGAAAGGTTTTCCGGCCTTATCAGCCCAAGCCTTGCGGGAACAGTTCATTCTACGACAAATAGAAAACAAGGTCGATTTGTACGAAATTGCAAAAAAATTAGGATTAAAAACAGTCCTGACTTTAGAAAAATATAGATAATGGATATTAAACTAAAAGATTTTGAAGGGCCTCTGGACTTGCTCTTGCACCTGGTTTCTAAGTACCAGATGGATATCTACGATGTGCCTATCACAGAAGTCATCGAACAGTATCTAGCCTATGTCTCAACCCTGCAGGCCATGCGTCTGGAAGTGACGGGGGAGTACATGGTCATGGCCAGTCAGCTCATGCTGATCAAGAGTCGCAAACTACTTCCAAAGGTAGCAGAAGTGACAGACTTGGAGGATGACCTAGAGCAGGATCTTCTCTCTCAAATCGAAGAATACCGCAAATTCAAGCTCTTAGGGGAGCGCTTGGAAGCCAAGCACCAAGAACGGGCCCAGTACTATTCCAAAGCACCGACAGAGTTGATTTACGAAGATGCGGAGCTTGTGCATGACAAGACGACCATTGACCTCTTTTTGGCTTTTTCAAATATCCTAGCCAAGAAAAAAGAGGAGTTTACTCAGAACCACACGACCATCTTGCGGGATGAGTATAAGATTGAGGACATGATGATTATCGTGAAAGAGTCCTTGACTGGACGAGACCAGTTGCGCTTGCAGGATTTGTTTAAGGAAGCCCAGAATCTCCAAGAGGTCATTACCCTCTTTTTGGCAACCCTAGAGTTAATCAAAACCCAGGAGCTGATCCTCGTGCAAGAGGAAAGTTTCGGAGATATTTATCTCATGGAAAAGAAGGAAGAAAGTCAAGTGGCCCAAAGCTAGACTTGATAGAGAGGAAAGATGAGTACTTTAGCAAAAATAGAAGCGCTCTTGTTTGTAGCGGGTGAAGATGGGATTAGAGTCCGCCAGTTAGCTGAACTTCTCTCTCTGCCACCGACAGGCATCCAACAGAGTTTAGAAAAATTAGCCCAGAAGTATGAAAAGGACCCAGATTCCAGTTTGGCTCTGATTGAGACAGGGGGCGCTTATAGATTGGTGACCAAGCCTCAATTTGCAGAGATTTTGAAGGAATACTCTAAGGCACCTATCAACCAGAGTTTATCTCGGGCTGCCCTTGAGACCTTGTCCATTATTGCCTACAAACAGCCCATCACACGGATAGAGATTGATGCCATCCGTGGGGTCAACTCGAGTGGGGCTTTGGCAAAGTTGCAGGTCTTTGACTTGATACGAGAAGACGGGAAAAAAGAAGTGTTGGGTCGTCCCAACCTCTATGTGACTACGGATTATTTCCTAGATTACATGGGGATAAACCATTTAGAAGAATTACCAGTGATTGATGAGCTTGAGATTCAAGCCCAAGAAAGCCAATTATTTGGTGAAAGGATAGAAGAAGATGAGAATCAATAAGTATATTGCCCACGCAGGTGTGGCCAGTAGGAGAAAAGCAGAAGAGTTGATCAAGCAAGGCTTGGTGACGGTCAACGGCCAAGTAGTGCGTGAACTCGCAACCACTATCAAGTCAGGCGACAAGGTCGAAGTTGAAGGTCAACCTATCTACAACGAAGAAAAGGTCTATTATCTGCTTAATAAACCACGCGGTGTCATTTCCAGTGTGACAGATGACAAGGGCCGCAAGACGGTTGTCGACCTCTTGCCCAACGTGAAGGAGCGCATCTACCCTGTAGGTCGTTTGGACTGGGATACATCAGGAGTCTTGATTTTGACCAATGATGGGGATTTTACGGATGAGATGATTCACCCTCGTAATGAGATTGACAAGGTTTATGTCGCGCGTGTTAAAGGTGTGGCCAACAAAGAAAACCTCCGCCCTTTGACGCGTGGTCTTGAGATTGATGGCAAGAAAACCAAGCCTGCTGTCTATGAGATTCTCAAAGTGGACCCAGTCAAAAATCGCTCAGTAGTGCAGTTGACCATCCATGAAGGGCGCAACCATCAGGTTAAAAAAATGTTTGAAGCTGTCGGTCTTCAAGTGGACAAGTTATCACGGACTCGTTTCGGACATCTAGACTTGACAGGTCTTCGTCCAGGAGAATCCCGTCGTCTTAATAAAAAAGAAATCAGCCAACTACACACCATGGCTGTAACCAAGAAATAATGAAACGAATTTTAATAGCGCCTGTGCGCTTTTACCAACGGTTTATCTCACCAGCCTTTCCCCCCTCTTGTCGCTTTGAGCCGACTTGTTCAAACTACATGATTGAGGCTATTGAGAAACATGGCTTCAAGGGTGTCTTGATGGGTTTGACACGGATTTTACGTTGCCATCCTTGGTCGAAACCAGGTAAGGACCCTGTCCCAGACCATTTTTCTTTAAAGAGAAATGCAAAATAATACTCAATGAAAATCAAAGAGCAAACTAGGAAACTAGCCGCAGGCTGCTCAAAACAGTGTTTTGAGGTGGTGGATAGAACTGACGAAGTCAGCTCAAAATACTATTTTGAGGTTGCAGATAGAACTGACGAAGTCAGTAACATCTATACGGCAAGGCGGCGTTGATGTGGTTTGAAGAGATTTTCGAAGAGTATAAATTGGATTCTAATGTATAAAACACAGATAGATGATACTTGGTATTTATCAAGTGCCATCTATCTGTGTTTTTATTTATGATTGATGTTTCTGCTATTTATTCCAAAATGTTTTTGTCTTCTTTAACACGCCAATGATAATCCGATAAAATAATATCTTCGAGGGAGTAGCTAGCTTGCCAGTCAAGATATTGTTTAGCTTTTGATGCGTCTGCTAGGACGCTAGCTGGGTCACCAGCACGGCGATCAACAATTTCGTGTGGTATTTTTTGATTCAGTAGTTCTTCAGCAGTTTTAAAGATTTCTTTGACGGTATAGCTTTTTTCAGTTCCTAAGTTAAAGATTTGAGAAGAACTGTTTTCTTGAAAGAGGTAATTCATCCCTTTAACGTGGGCTTGTGCAAGGTCTAAGACATGAATGTAATCTCGAATACATGATCCATCACGTGTATCGTAGTCATCTCCAAATATTTTCAGGCTATCATTTTGTCCCAATGCGGTCTTGTTGATATTTGGAATGATATGAGTTGGATTTTTCACGCGCAGACCGTTTGAAGCATCCATTTCAGCCCCAGCAACATTAAAGTAACGGAAAATGACATATTTCCAGTCGTAGCGATTGGCCATCCAGTAAATCATTCGTTCACCCATCAGTTTTGTTTCTGCATAAGGGTTGACAGGGTCGAGCAGGGTATCTTCAGTTGCAGGCTTGTCAATACAGTTATTACCATAGAGGGAAGCAGTCGAAGAGAACATGATTTTTTGAATGCCAACTTCAGATAAGACTTTGAGAACTTGATTCATACCAGCAACATTGGCAGTGAAGTATTTGCTTGGATTTTCAATACTTTCGCTCACAACAATTTCACCTGCACAATGGAGAACAGCGTCAATCTTGTTTTCTTCCAAGTAAGCCTTTAAGGCGCTAGCATCATAAACATCCAGTTGTTTAAAGCTAGCACGACTATCCACAGCTGAACGATTTCCTGTAGAGAGATTATCTAGAACATGTACCTGATAGCCAGCATTTAAAAGAGCTTTAACGGTATGGGAGCCAATGTAGCCAGCTCCACCTGTAACAAGGATTGTTTTGGTCATGATTTTTTCCTTTTCCTAGTTTTGTACTATTTTAAAGAAAGAGGGAAGGAAAGTCAACTATTTTCTGGAAATTTCATGAAAAACTGAACAAATATAGCATCGAATTGTTTTGTGTTTGGGAATTAATAGTTTGGTTGGTCTTGGAATAGTTCTTAGATTTCACCTCACATGCAAGAAAATACAAGCTTTTTCTAAGATAGAGCAGGACTAAGATACTAATTTAGAAATCCACCTTCCCGCTATTATTCTCCTATAAAAAGTGGTAAAATGGATGAAAGAAAGAAGGAACTAAAATGACAACATTATTTTCAAAAATCAAAGAAGTAACAGAACTTGCTGCGATCTCAGGTCATGAAGCACCTGTCCGTGCTTATCTTCGTGAAAAGTTGACACCGCACGTGGATGAAGTAGTGACAGATGGCTTGGGTGGTATTTTCGGAATTAAACATTCAGAAGCTGCAGATGCGCCGCGCGTCTTGGTCGCTTCTCATATGGATGAAGTTGGTTTTATGGTCAGCGAGATTAAGCCAGATGGTACCTTCCGTGTCGTAGAAATCGGTGGTTGGAATCCTATGGTAGTTAGTAGCCAACGTTTCAAACTCCTGACTCGTCACGGTCGTGAAATTCCTGTGATTTCAGGCTCTGTTCCTCCACATTTGACTCGTGGAAAGGGTGGACCAACAATGCCTGCTATTGCAGATATCGTCTTTGATGCCGGTTTTGCGGATAAGGCTGAGGCAGAAAGCTTTGGCATCCGTCCTGGCGACACCATCGTACCAGATAGTTCTGCAATCTTGACAGCCAATGAGAAAAATATCATCTCAAAAGCTTGGGACAACCGCTACGGTGTTCTTATGGTTAGCGAGTTGGCGGAAGCTCTGTCAGGTCAAAAACTCGGAAATGAACTCTATCTTGGCTCTAACGTCCAAGAAGAAGTTGGTCTTCGTGGTGCTCATACATCTACAACCAAGTTTGATCCAGAAGTCTTCCTCGCAGTTGATTGCTCCCCAGCAGGTGATGTTTATGGCGGTCAAGGCAAGATTGGAGATGGAACCTTGATTCGTTTCTACGACCCAGGTCACTTGCTTCTCCCAGGTATGAAGGATTTCCTTTTGACAACAGCTGAAGAAGCTGGTATCAAGTACCAATACTATTGTGGTAAAGGCGGAACAGACGCTGGCGCAGCTCATCTGAAAAATGGTGGTGTCCCATCTACAACAATCGGAGTCTGTGCTCGTTATATCCATTCTCACCAAACACTTTATGCAATGGATGACTTCCTAGAAGCGCAAGCCTTCTTACAAGCCTTGGTGAAAAAATTGGATCGTTCAACGGTTGACTTGATTAAAAATTATTAAACTTAAGGAGGTGGTAGGGATGGTAGAACCAAACCTAGAAAGCCTTGTAAAAGATCTTTACAATCATGCTCGACATGATTTGAGTGAAGATTTAGTTGCTGCTCTCCTAGAGACTGCTAAAAAACTGCCTACTACAAATGAGCAATTGCTGGCAGTTCGTCTCTCAGGTCTGGTCAATCGTGAATTGCTCAAGAATCCCAGACATCCGGCACCTGAGTTGCTCAACTTGGCCCGCTTTATCAAAAGAGAAGAAGCTAAGTACAGAGGAACCGCAGCTTCTGCGCTTATGTATGGGGAGATTTTTAAAATGCTTTGATTCCATTGTGGATCAAAGCATTTTTTATAAGACCTATCTCGTGAGCGCTCAGATAGTAGTAACAAGGAATCATGAGAAGTTAGCTGAAGCAATAGTAGTGAAGAAACTTCTGTAATGGAAGTGGAGCGAAGTGAGGAATCGTCAAACGGTAGGGTATAGGCGGTTTGAAGGGTGCTATGAGAAAGATAGGGTAAGGTGAAATTAATACTCTTCGAAAATCTCTTCAAACCACGTCAGCGTCGCCTTACCGTATATATGNNAGCAACCTGCGGCTAGTTTGCTCTTTGATTTTCATTGAGTATAAATACGAACAAATTGATTGGGAAATTCAAATCGCTTTCTATCAATGTTTTAGAAGATACAGTGCCCTAGTCCAACTTCAATATACTATAAAAGAACAGATGGAAGCAATTATGATTTACTTCTATCTTTAAAATAAATTGTCTGATAGGAAAAACGTGTCCCCTCATAAAATATAGGATAGTACGGATGAAAGGCTTTTGTAGACTGGAGGACGAGGGAGTTTAGAAACTCTCGTTAAAAGTTAGTTGAGCCGGAGTATGGTGGTGTGAATCATTAACAAAAATTATTTCTATATCGAAATAGTTGACAGTTGAAAGAACAAGTGTTACAATTATTCTATTCATTTCGATATGGAAATAAATTGGAGGTGTTATGAAAGATAGTCATTTGCTAGCCCATCATATTCGTTTGTTGAATGGGCGGATTTTTCAAAAGTTACTGAGTCAAGACCCTGAAGCTCTTTATAGGGGTGAACAGGGCAAGATTTTAGCGGTTTTATGGAATAGTGAAACTGGCTGTGCAACTGCGACAGATATTGCGCTTGCGACTGGGCTTGCGAATAATACGCTGACGACTATGATAAAAAAGCTAGAGGAACAAAAACTTGTAATTGTTAGTCCGTGTGGAAAAGACAAGCGTAAGAAGTATTTAGTTTTAACGGAGTTGGGCAAGTCCCAGAAAGAAGTGGGACATCGTGTCAGTCAGAAATTGGATACGGTTTTTTACAAAGGTTTTTCAGAGGAAGAAATTCGGCAATTTGAATCCTTTCAAGAAAGAATTTTGGCTAATCTGAAAGAGAAGGCAAATGAGGATTAAAATAGATCAAATTAGCTGTTTATAAGTAAATGCCACTTTTGACTTTGTTTTCCAACTCTTAGGACAAGGAAACTATGTGGTTAGCTATGGTCAGACTCAGATTGATTGCCTTGCCTATGCCCAGTACGATATCTTCCGTCTAGAAAACGGGAAAATTGTGGAGCATTGGGACAATAAGGAAGTCATGCCTAAGGTAGAAGACTTGACCAATCGAGGGAAGTTTTAAATGAGGACAAAGAATGATTGAATACAAAAATGTAGCTTTACGTTACACAGAAAAAGATGTCTTGAGAGATGTCAATTTACGGATTGAGAATGGGGAATTTATGGTTTTAGTTGGTCCATCTGGCTCAGGTAAGACGACCATGATTAAGATGATTAACCGTCTCTTGGAACCGACTGATGGAAATATTTATATGGATGGCAAGCGCATCAAAGACTATGATGAGCGTGAACTTCGTCTTTCTACTGGTTATGTTTTACAGGCTATTGCTCTCTTTCCCAATCTAACGGTCGCGGAAAATATTGCCCTGATTCCTGAGATGAAGGGCTGGACTAAGGAAGAAATTGCTCAGAAAACAGAAGAGCTTTTGGCAAAGGTTGGTTTACCAGTAGCTGAGTATGGGCATCGTTTGCCTAGTGAATTATCTGGTGGAGAACAGCAACGGGTCGGTATTGTTCGTGCTATGATTGGTCAGCCTAAGATTCTCCTCATGGATGAACCTTTTTCAGCCTTGGATGCTATTTCGAGAAAACAGTTGCAGATTCTGACAAAAGAATTGCATAAAGAGTTTGGAATGACAACTATTTTTGTAACCCATGATACGGATGAAGCTCTGAAATTGGCGGACCGTATTGCTGTCTTGCAGGATGGAGAGATTCGTCAGGTGGCGAATCCCGAGACGATTTTAAAAGCTCCTGCCACAGAATTTGTAGCAGACTTGTTTGGAGGTAGTGTTCATGACTAATTTAATTGCAACTTTTCAGGATCGTTTTAGTGATTGGTTGACAGCTCTATCTCAACATTTGCAGTTGTCACTTTTGACCTTGTTGCTGGCTATCTTTATAGCGATTCCCTTGGCTGTTTATCTTCGTTATCATGAGAAATTGGCGGATTGGGTCTTGCAGCTTGCAGGGATTTTCCAGACTATCCCGTCACTGGCCTTGTTGGGGCTCTTTATCCCCTTGATGGGAATTGGAACCTTGCCGGCTTTGACAGCTCTGGTGATCTATGCGATTTTCCCGATTTTGCAAAATACCATCACTGGACTCAAGGGAATTGATCCGAGTCTGCAAGAGGCTGGGATTGCCTTTGGGATGACTAGATGGGAACGTCTCAAGAAGTTTGAAATTCCACTTGCCATGCCTGTTATCATGTCTGGGATTCGGACAGCAGCAGTATTGGTTATCGGTACAGCAACCTTGGCGGCCTTGATTGGTGCAGGGGGGCTGGGTTCCTTTATCCTTTTGGGAATTGACCGTAATAATGCCAGTCTAATTTTGATTGGGGCACTTTCTTCTGCAGTGCTGGCCATTGCCTTTAACTTCCTACTAAAAGTGATGGAAAAAGCAAAATTGCGGATGATTTTTTCTGGTTTTGCCTTGGTGGCAATATTGCTCGGTCTATCTTATAGTCCAGCCCTCTTAGTTCAAAAAGAGAAAGAGAACTTGATCATTGCTGGGAAATTGGGACCGGAACCAGAAATTTTGGCCAATATGTATAAGTTGCTGATTGAAGAAAATACCAGTATGACCGCGACTGTTAAACCGAATTTTGGGAAGACAAGTTTCCTTTATGAAGCTCTGAAAAAAGGTGATATTGACATCTATCCTGAATTTACTGGTACGGTGACTGAAAGTTTACTTCAACCATCACCGAAAGTAAGTCATGAGCCAGAGCAGGTTTATAATGTGGCGCGTGATGGCATTGCCAAACAGGATCATCTAGCCTATCTCAAACCCATGTCTTATCAAAATACCTATGCTGTAGCTGTTCCGAAAAAGATTGCTCAAGAATATGGCTTGAAGACCATTTCGGACTTGAAAAAAGTGGAAGGGCAGTTGAAGGCAGGCTTTACACTTGAGTTTAATGACCGTGAAGATGGAAATAAGGGCTTGCAATCAATGTATGGTCTCAAGCTTAATGTAGCGACCATGGAGCCAGCCCTTCGCTATCAGGCAATTCAGTCAGGTGATATTCAAATCACGGATGCCTATTCGACTGATGCGGAATTGGCACGTTATGATTTACAGGTATTGGAAGATGACAAACAACTCTTCCCACCTTATCAAGGGGCTCCACTAATGAAAGAAGCTCTTCTCAAGAAACATCCAGAGTTGGAAACGGTTCTCAATAAATTGGCTGGTAAAATTACTGAAAGCCAGATGAGCCAGCTCAACTACCAAGTCGGTGTTGAAGGCAAGTCAGCAGAACAAGTAGCCAAGGAATTTCTACAAGAACAAGGTTTGTTGAAGAAATGATGGGGCAGAGACTTTAAGCATACTGAACTAAACTTCCTTAAACGACTATAGAAAAGAATGCTCAGACAATGTCGTCTGGGCTTTTTGATTATTGAAAAGATAAGAAACTCAGTAGCCTAGAAATAAGGCAACCGAGCTTTAATCTGTATTCAATTTTTAGGAATGAGAAGGTCTAGATAAAATTGGACAACTTCCTGTTCTGTGAAATCTTGCCCTTTTTTGAGCCACCAGGTCAATGTCTCGATAAAGTTGGATACGATTAAGTGTTGGAGGTAAGAAGTAGGCAGACTCGGGTGAGATTCTTTTAAATCATCAGCCATCACGGAATAGACATGGTGTTCTAGCTCTTTATGGAGTTGACGGAGGAAGTAGTCATTTTTGGAAAATAGCAGACTGGTGATATGGTCTTGGTTTTTCTGAAAATGCAGAAAGAGGTGGGCGAGATAGTCCACGGTAGAAACGGATTGCTCTCTTTCAAAGAGGTGATGGAAGAGGTGGCGGCAAAGCTCGTCCAGAAGTAGTTCCTTACTCTCATAGTGACAGTAAAAGGTGGAACGTCCTACATCTGCGAGATCAATGATATCCTGAACTGTAGTGGCTTCGTACCCCTTATCGTTCAAAAGTTGTAGAAAAGCTTGATAGATGGCTTTTTTGGTTTTGCTGATACGGCGGTCAATGTTAGTCATATGGACACTTGAGGCAAATTGTTCAGAACTGAATAAAGCTGACGTTTTGCTTCTATCCTTTCTTTGAATTTTAGTGGATAATGATAATGAACAAGGTGTTCATAAATTTATTATAACAAAGGAATGAGAAAGATGAAGGCAAAATATACTGTTTGGGTAGCTTTTTTCTTAAATTTAAGCTATGCCATTGTTGAGTTTATCGCAGGAGGAATCTTTGGTTCGAGTGCTGTTCTTGCTGATTCTGTCCATGACTTGGGAGATGCTATAGCCATTGGCATATCGGCCTTTTTAGAAACAATCTCTAATCGTGAAGAAGACAGCCACTATACCTTGGGCTACAAGCGTTTTAGCCTTTTAGGGGCCATGGTAACGGCTGTGATTCTTATGACAGGGTCCGTTTTGGTCATTTTGGAAAATATAGCGAAAATCTTTCATCCACAACCGGTCAATGATGAGGGGATTCTCTGGTTAGGAATTATTGCGATTACTATCAATGTGCTAGCGAGTCTCGTCATTCGCAAAGGACAAACCAAGAACGAATCCATTCTCAGCCTGCACTTTCTGGAAGATACCTTGGGTTGGGTGACTGTCATCCTGATGGGCATTGTTCTTCGATTTACCGATTGGTATATCTTGGATCCGCTCTTGTCTCTTGTTATTTCCTTCTTTATTCTGTCAAAAGCCCTTCCACGTTTTTGGAGAACGCTCAAGATATTCCTCGATGCAGTGCCAGAAGGAGTAGATATCCAGAAGATCAAGACGGATTTAGCAGAATTGGACCATGTCGCTAGTATCAATCAGCTTAATCTCTGGACTATGGATGGTTTGGAAAAAAATGCCATTGTCCATGTTTGTTTAAAAGAGATGGAGCATATGGAAACTTGTAAAGAATCTATTCGAATTTTCCTCAAAGATTGTGGCTTTCAAAATATTACCATTGAAGTTGATGCAGACCTAGAAAGTCACCAAGCACATAAGCGAAAGGTGTGAGTTGGAGCGGAATCATAGAGATTATTAGAGAAACAGCCTTGCTAGAGGTCGTTTTGTAATCCTAATCATTCTTTGTACTCTCTCTCAATGTCAGTCTGGTTCCCAGCATGGTTAGGCTAGGGATTTTGCGACCGTGGAGTACTTCCTTATTAAGAATATCCATACCTGCTCGGCCCATTTCTTCGGTATAGACGGTGATGCTAGATAGGGGAGGATAGACCTGTTTGGTCAGGCTAGTGTCGTTGAATGAAATAAGGCTGACGCGGTCTGGCAGGCTGATTCCAGCTTCTTGGAGAGCACGGAGGGCACCGATAGCTAAACTATCGCTAGCTGCAAAAAATGCTGGTGGGAGTTGATCTCCTAAGCTCTGAATGGCCTCCTTCATCAAGTCATAACCAGACTGGGCAGTAAAGCTTCCTTGAAAGACCAGTTCATCATGATAGATTCCTTTTGCTTGACTGTAGTTTCTGAAATTTTCCAGCCGCTTGTCCTCAATGATTTCTTCTTGGTCAGTTGTTTCTTCAAGGCCTGTTAGAATCCCAATGCGATTCAACCCTTGACTGAGGAAATAATCGACAACCTGTTTCATGGCAGTGTAAAAGTCCGTGATAATGCAGGTATGTCCTAGTGAAAGAGTATCACTGTCTAGAAAGACAAGAGGCTTTTGGTATTCTTCAAAGGCAGAAATCTGAGCTCGACTAAACTTTCCGATGCAGAGAATCCCAATCACTTCCTCGCTTAGTGTAAAAGGATGGTCATTAAAATAGCGCAAGATATCATAGTCCAACTCTTGGGCTCTTTTTTCAATACCCAAGCGAATCTGGTAGTAGTAGAGGTCGTCCAGCTCTCCTTGTTCACTGACCCATTGGATAATGGCAATCTTTTGCTTGGGTTTGTGGGACTCGCCTGTCTTGAGGTGCTTGGTGTAGCCCAGCTCTTCAGCAACGGTTAAAATACGGTGCCTGGTTTCTTCTGTAACAGATAGGCTCTGGTCGCGGTTTAGGACACGGGATACGGTCGCGATAGAGACAGAGGCTAGCTGTGCAATGTCTTTTAAGGTAGCCATAAATCCTCCTTTTTAAGGTTAGTATATCATATTTTTCTGCCTTTTACTGATATTTTAGTAAAATTTTAGTAAAAAGGATTGACCTTGGGAAATCCCTTGGATACAATAGAAGAAAACGATTACACGTTAAGGTGACTTAACGGACAGTCAAAGGAGAATTCATATGACACAAGATCTTACTGCTGAAGCTCTTCGTAAAGACTTTCTTGCTGTTTTTGGTCAAGAAGCAGACCAAACCTTCTTTTCACCAGGTCGTATCAACTTGATTGGTGAACATACAGACTACAACGGTGGACACGTTTTTCCAGCTGCTATTTCCTTAGGAACTTATGGGGCTGCTCGCAAACGTGATGATCAAGTCTTGCGTTTCTACTCAGCTAACTTTGAGGACAAGGGTATTATCGAAGTGCCTCTCGCTGACCTCAAGTTTGAAAAAGAGCACAACTGGACCAACTATCCAAAAGGGGTCCTTCATTTCTTGCAAGAAGCTGGACATGTGATTGACAAAGGTTTTGATTTTTATGTTTATGGGAATATCCCAAATGGTGCTGGATTATCTTCTTCAGCATCATTGGAACTCTTGACAGGAGTCGTGGCAGAGCATCTCTTTGATTTAAAATTAGAGCGTCTCGATTTGGTTAAAATTGGAAAACAAACAGAAAATAACTTTATCGGAGTGAATTCTGGTATTATGGACCAGTTTGCTATCGGTATGGGGGCTGACCAACGTGCTATTTACTTAGACACTAACACTTTAGAGTATGACTTGGTGCCACTTGATTTGAAGGACAATGTCGTTGTTATCATGAACACCAATAAACGCCGTGAATTGGCGGATTCTAAATACAATGAACGTCGTGCTGAATGTGAAAAAGCAGTGGAAGAATTGCAAGCAGCCTTAGATATTCAGACCTTGGGTGAATTGGATGAGTGGGCCTTTGACCAATATAGCTATCTGATTAAAGATGAAAATCGTTTGAAACGTGCTCGTCATGCAGTGCTTGAAAACCAACGTACCCTCAAAGCTCAAGCAGCCCTCCAAGCAGGAGATTTGGAAACATTTGGTCGCTTGATGAATGCGTCACACGTTTCCCTAGAGTATGACTATGAAGTAACTGGCGTGGAATTAGATACCCTTGTTCACACAGCTTGGGCTCAAGCAGGTGTTCTCGGTGCTCGTATGACAGGGGCAGGTTTTGGCGGATGTGCCATTGCCTTGGTGCAAAAAGATGCTGTTGATGCCTTTAAGGAAGCTGTAGGCAAACACTACGAGGAAGTAGTTGGATACGCTCCAAGTTTCTATATCGCTGAAGTTGCAGGTGGCACTCGCGTCCTTGACTAGTCAAAAGGAGGCTTTATGGTGACCTTAGTAGATAAATTTGTAACACATGTCATTTCTGAAAGTTCATTTGAGGAAATGGATCGAATCTACCTGACCAATCGTGTCTTGGCACGAGTGGGAGACGGTGTTTTGGAAGTTGAGACGGATCTGGATAAAGTGATTGACCTCAAGGACCAGCTGGTTGAGGAAGCCGTTCGATTAGAGACGATTGAAGATAGTCAGACTGCGCGTGAAATCCTTGGTGCTGAACTGATGGATTTGGTGACTCCTTGTCCGAGTCAGGTCAATCTTGACTTTTGGACAACCTATGCCCACTCTCCTGAGCAAGCGATAGCGGATTTCTACCAACTCAGTCAGAAGAATGACTACATCAAACTCAAGGCCATTGCTAAGAACATTGCTTATCGTGTTCCATCTGATTACGGTGAACTTGAAATTACCATCAACCTCTCTAAGCCTGAAAAGGATCCTAAAGAGATTGCGGCAGCCAAGTTGGTGCAAGCTAGTAATTATCCTCAGTGTCAACTTTGTTTAGAGAATGAGGGCTACCATGGTCGGGTCAACCACCCAGCCCGCAGCAACCACCGGATTATCCGTTTTGAAATGGCTGGTCAGGAATGGGGCTTCCAGTATTCGCCCTATGCTTACTTTAATGAGCATTGTATTTTCTTAGATGGCCAGCATCGTCCCATGGCCATTAGTCGTCAGAGTTTTGAACGTCTTCTTGCTATCGTAGAGCAGTTTCCAGGATATTTTGCTGGCTCTAATGCCGACCTGCCGATTGTTGGGGGCTCCATTTTAACTCATGATCATTATCAGGGAGGCCGTCACGTATTTCCTATGGAATTGGCTCCCTTGCAAAAGACTTTCTCTTTTACTGGTTTTGAGCAGGTCAAGGCTGGGATTGTCAAGTGGCCAATGTCAGTGTTGCGTTTGACTTCGGCTTCCAAAGAAGATTTGATCAACTTAGCTGACAAGATTTTGCAGGAATGGCGCCAGTATTCAGATCCAAGGGTGCAAGTCTTGGCAGAAAGTAATGGAACACCACACCATACAATTACACCCATTGCCCGCAAACGCGATGGACAGTTTGAGTTGGACTTGGTCTTGCGGGACAATCAGACTTCTGCAGAACATCCTGATGGCATCTATCATCCTCACAAGGATGTCCAACATATCAAGAAGGAAAATATCGGCTTGATTGAGGTCATGGGCTTGGCAATCTTGCCACCACGTCTGAAAGAAGAAGTGGAGCAAGTCGCTAGCTATCTTGTAGGAGAAACTGTTACAGTTGCCGATTATCATCAGGAATGGGCAGACCAACTTAGAGCCCAATATCCAGACATAACAGATAAAGAAAAAGCCCTTGAAATCGTCAAGGACTCTGTTGGTGCTATCTTTGCACGTGTGCTTGAGGACGCAGGAGTCTACAAGCAGACAGAACAAGGACAGGCAGCCTTTATGCGCTTTGTGGAGCAGGTCGGAATTTTGTCAGACTAGGAGCTTTCTCCTTGCACAGTCCTATAAAAAGTAGTATCATAGTGTCGTTTGAAATATCAGGAGGAAACGATGAAAGACTTTCATTTTGACGCTATATCTGCCTTTGAAAATTACGAAATTGAACAAATGAGAGATGGTCACGTTGTGGTGACGACCAAAGTAGTGGACTCGTCGCTCAACTACTATGGCTATGCCCATGGTGGCTATCTCTTTACCCTTTGCGACCAGATTAGTGGTTTGGTGCTCATCTCGCTAGGACTAGACGTAGTGACGCTTCAATCCTCTATCAACTATCTCAAGGCAGGAAAACTCGACGATGTGCTGACTATTAAAGGAAAGTGTGTCCATCAAGGTCGCACAACCTGTGTCGTGGATGTGGATATCACCAATCAAGAGGGCAGAAATGTCTGCAAAGCAACATTTACCATGTTTGTCACAGGCCAGCGGTCAGAAGATAGACAGGTAAGGATATAGAGAAACAAAAAAGAGGCTTACACCTCTTTTTCTTATTTCTTTTTATGATTTAATACGGCATTGAGGACAATGGCGAGGAGGCTGGCTACGACGATTCCGTTTGAGAAGAACATTTGGAAGGCTGTCGGCATGCTGACAAAGAGATTACTGTTGTTGAGTCCGACACCTGCAGCGATGGATACAGCTGCGATAAGGAAGTTGTGTTCATTGTTAGCAAAGTCAACACGAGCGAGGATTTGCATCCCTTGAATAGATACAAAACCAAACATCACCAGCATAGCACCACCGAGGACAGGGCTTGGAATGATTTGGGCAAGGGCGCCAAACTTAGGAAGGAGTCCAAGGAGAACTAGGAAACCAGCTGCGTAGTAGATTGGCAGGCGAGTTTTAATGCCTGACAATTTAACCAAACCAACGTTTTGTGAAAATCCTGTGTACGGGAAGGTGTTAAAGATTCCTCCGAGAAGTACGGCCAAGCCTTCTGCGCGGTAACCGTTGCGCAGGCGCGTGCTGTCGATTGGGTCTTTTGTGATATCAGATAAGGCCAGATAAACACCAGTCGACTCAACCATAGACACCGTTGCGATGATACACATCATGACAATAGATGAGATTTCAAAGGTTGGCATCCCAAAGTAGAGTGGAGTTGGGACATGGACAAGTGGTGCTGCTGCAACAGGAGAGAAGTCAACCAAGCCCATGCTAGCAGCAATGGCAGTTCCAACAACTAGACCAATCAAAATAGAGATAGACTTGATAAATCCTTTGGTAAAGATGTTAATCAAGAGAATAATCAAGACAGTGATAGCTGCAAGCAAGAGACTTTGACCAGTTGGCTCTGGAACGTTATTTCCCATATTTCCAATAGCAACAGGAATCAAGGTTAAACCAATAGTGGTAATAACAGATCCTGTTACGATAGATGGGAAGAGATTGGCAACTTTTGAGAAGATACCTGAAACAAGAACCACGTAAATCCCTGATGCGATAAGGGCACCAAACATAGCGCCACTACCATGGCTTTGTCCAATCATAATCAAGGGAGCGACTGATTGGAAGGCAACTCCGAGAACGACTGGTAGCCCAATCCCAAAGTATTTGTTGAGTTGGAGTTGGAGGAAAGTTGCCACCCCACACATGAAGATATCTGTAGAAATCAGGTAGGTCAATTGCTCAGTTGAATAGCCAAGGGCTGTCGCAATCATGATGGGAACCAGGATAGATCCTGAGTACATGGCTAGTAAGTGCTGCAAGCCAAGAACGGCTGCTTGTGAATGTTTTTCTTGAGTTTGCATTAGAGATCTGCCTCCTTAAATACGACTTGACCATTTTCAAAACGATCCAAACGAGCGAGTGATAGAACAGGGTAGCCTGCTTTTTCAAGCAAATCACGGCCATCTTGGAAGGATTTTTCAATCACAATACCGATAGCTTCGACTGTGGCACCAGCTTGTTCGATGATTTGAATCAAGCCTTTAGCAGCTTGGCCATTAGCAAGGAAGTCGTCGATAATCAAAACCTTGTCCTCTGGTGAGAGGAATTTTCCAGCGATAGAAACGGTGCTGGTTACCTGCTTGGTAAAGGAGTAAACTTCGGCAGTTAAGATTCCTTCGTTCATAGTGATGTTTTTAGCTTTTTTAGCGAAAATCATGGGAACGTTTAAGGCTTCAGCTGTAAAAACGGCTGGGGCAATACCAGACGCTTCAATGGTTACGACCTTGGTAATGCCAGCAGAAGCAAATTTTTCCGCAAAAACCTTACCAATCTCTCTCATCAAGCTAAAGTCAACTTGGTGGGTTAAAAAGGAATCCACCTTGAGGATGTTATCACCCAAGATATGCCCATCCTTGAGGATGCGCTCTTCTAATAATTTCATAAGACCTCCTAAAGTCTAAAAGCCAGTTTACTTGTTGGTTAAATGTTTCTATGGGGATCCAGTTTGCTAGTACTATATATTTGATAAAACTAGTACGAGCGAAGCGAGTCTTATCAAATATTTCCCGTTGTAGTGGTATCATAGACAATAAGTTTGTTATTGTCTATGACGGAATTTTTGAGACTTTTGGCTCAAAAATTAGGGATGAAATTCCGAAGGAAGTTGCTCCCGTCCGCACTAATTAAGGGAAATATTAAAAATATTCAAAAAGGACCTACTTAATCTCTAAGTAAGTCCCCCAAATAGGCATGGCAAAAACGACCATACCTCACTTCTGACTTACTTATTGTTAGGTGTTCCGGCACCTTGTAGAAACGTCGTGCCAATTCACGACATAAACAAGTAAAATGATATTCAATTTCAAATAGGCTTGAGCCAATGTTTTTATTTTACACTAAATAACTTTAGAAATCAAATATTTTGTTAGTGTTTTGGTTTGAAAAACGAACAAATATAATAAAAAAAGGCAAGAATTAACTTATTGACTAACATTTAGAAGGTTTTTCCATCATAAAAGGCATATTATCAAGATTTTTCAAGACTTGACAATATGCCTTTTTCTTCAGTCTTTATGTTTCTACTCGCTAAATCTTAAAAAATAGCCATCTGGATCCAAAACTGCAAATTCATGAGGATAGATATATTGTTCGCCAACTCGAAATTCTCTTTTAGTCAAAGGACGATGAATAGGATAGTTAGACTCGATTACTTTCTGATAGAGTCGAGGAACATCTGCAATGCCAAAGGAAATATTGACACCGCGCCCGAAAGGATAGGTCAGCTGAGCTAATTCTTCTGCGCTGCCTTCTTCTAGCATAAGTTGGCAGTCTTCAAGCGAGAGGAAGAGAAATTTCTCCTCTGGACGCTCGTATTCGACAGAAAATCCCAGCAAGTCGCAGTAGAAGTGGCGTGATTTTTCGATGTCAGATACTACAAATTCAGGAATGACGGCTTGATAGTCCATTCGTTTTCTCCTTAGAGTTCAATCTCCAAGACAATGGGTGTATGGTCTTGACGAGCTCCTGAGTCAATCATATCAGACTTGGTCACCTTGTCAGCCACGCGGTTGCTTGTCAGCCAGTAGTCGATTCTCCAGCCTGTATTGTTGATTTTAGAAGTCTTACTGCGTTGTGCCCACCAAGTGTAGCGTTCTGGAACATCGCCGTGAATATGGCGGAAGGTGTCGGTAAATCCAGTTGCCAAGAGGTTGGTAAATCCAGCACGTTCCTCGTCGGTAAATCCTGGTGAACGGCGGTTGCTAGCAGGATTTGCAAGGTCGATTTCATTGTGGGCAACGTTGTAATCACCGGTCGCAAGAACTGGTTTTTCTTTGTCTAGTTCAGCCAAGTACTCAGCATATTTGACATCCCAGACTTGGCGTTCTTCCAAGCGTTTGAGACCATCACCAGCATTTGGTGTGTAAACCTGGGTCACGAAAAATTTATCAAATTCCAAAGTGATGATGCGGCCTTCCAAGTCCATGGTAGAAGGGGCACCGATTTCTGGGAAAGTGACAGTAGGTGTGAGTTCTTTCTTATAGAGGAACATAGTACCAGCATAGCCTTTGCGGGCAGGTTCTTGAGAAGAGCGCCACGTGTTTTCGTAGCCTGGGAAGAGTTCTTCTAAAATTTCCAAGTGTTTCTTTGTAGGCCCTTTGGCAGAAAGCTTGGTTTCTTGGATAGCGATAATATCAGCATTTTCAGCGACCAAGGTTTGTAGGACTTCTTGGGACAATTTGGCACGAGCTGAATCACTAGTTAGGGCAGCGTTTAGGGAATCAATATTCCATGAGATAAGTTTCATAAAGTTACCTTTTTCATTCAGATTATAGATTTTATTATACCAAAAAAAGGTCTATTTCCCCAACGTATGGTTTGAAAAATCACCCTCTTTCGTTTATAATGAAGAATGATTTTATGAAAAGGAGTGAAAATAAATGAAATTTTACTCATATGACTATGTGCTTAGCCAAATCAGTCAACAAAATGGAATCATGATTGGCTTTGGGATTGTGCTCCTAGCTATCACAGGATTTTTTGCTTTTAAGGCTTATCGTGATAAAAAGGGAACTAAATTTCGTGAATTGGTCATGATTTTGGCCTTGACTTTAGTAGCCATGCTTTTGGTGACGATTTCAAAATATCAGACCGATCAAGCCTCTAACACTCAATTTCAAACTTCACTTCATTTCATAGAGGTTGTTTCCAAAGACTTGGGAGTGGATAAATCAGAAGTTTACGTCAATACTTCAGCTGCCACTGATGGAGCGCTTGTCAAGGTCGGTTCAAATTTCTACCGTGCTATAAACGGAAGTGACCCAGACAAGTATCTTTTAGAAAAATTAGAATTGAATCAAACAGACGCTATTGAATTGGTGGAGGTAAACAAATGACACTCAACTATTTGGAAATTTTAATCAAACTGGCCTTGGGTCTTTTCTCGCTTGTTTTTGTTATCAATGTGACAGGAAAGGGGAATCTAGCACCTAACTCTGCGACAGACCAAATTCAGAACTATGTTCTTGGTGGTATCATCGGTGGGGTGATTTACAATAGTTCAATTAGTATTCTCCAGTACGCAGTGATTTTGATGATGTGGACGATTTTGGTTTTGACACTCAAGTGGCTCAATAACAATGTTCGTTTTGTCAAACACTTGATTGATGGAAAACCAACTCTCCTCATCAAAAATGGGCAGATTGACCCAGAAGCCTGTCGTTCAGTTGGCTTGTCTGCGGCAGATGTTGCTCTCAAACTTCGTAGCCAAGGGATTTTCCAGATGAAACAGGTCAAACGAGCTGTGCAGGAGCAAAATGGCCAACTCATCGTGGTCCAAATGGGAGATGAAAATCCTAAGTATCCAGTTGTAACTGACGGTGTGATCCAAGTGGACGTCTTGGAAACGATTGGCCGTAGCGAAGAGTGGTTGCTTGATAACCTCAACAAGCAAGGACATGACAATGTAGCCAATATCTTTATCGCTGAGTATGACAAGGGTGCTGTTACAGTTGTAACCTATGAATAAGAAAAACCTGGGGTCTTGTACTCTTCAAAAATCTCTTCAAACTGCGTCAACGTCGCCTTGCCGTATGTATATGTTACTGACTTCGTCAGTTCTATCTACAACCTCAAAGCAGTGCTTTGAGCAGCCTGCGGCTAGTTTCCTAGTTTGCTCTTTGATTTTTATTGAGTATTGGCCTCAGGTTTCCATTTGCAATCAGAAAGGGATTTTATGTCCATTATTCAAAAACTTTGGTGGTTTTTCAAGTTAGAAAAACGCCGTTATCTAGTCGGAATTGTGGCCCTGGTCTTGGTTTCCGTCCTCAATCTCATTCCACCTATGGTTATGGGGCGGGTTATTGATGCCATTACTTCGGAGCAATTAACTCAGCAGGACCTCCTTCTTGACCTATTTTATTTGCTACTTGCGGCCTTTGGGATGTACTATCTGCGCTATGTTTGGCGTATGTATATCCTCGGGACTTCCTACCGTTTGGGACAGATTATGCGGTCTCGCTTGTTTGAGCATTTCACTAAGATGTCTCCAGCCTTTTATCAGACCTATCGGACAGGGGACTTGATGGCACACGCAACCAATGATATCAATGCCCTAACGCGTCTGGCAGGGGGTGGTGTTATGTCAGCGGTGGATGCCTCTATCACGGCGCTGGTGACTTTGCTGACCATGCTCTTTAGCATTTCATGGCAGATGACCTTGGTTGCCATTCTTCCCCTGCCTTTCATGGCTTATGCGACCAGTCGTCTAGGGAGAAAGACCCACAAGGCCTTTGGCGAATCCCAAGCTGCCTTTTCCGAACTTAATAACAAGGTACAGGAGTCCGTATCAGGTATCAAAGTGACCAAGTCCTTCGGTTATCAGGTGGACGAGTTGAAATCCTTTCAGGCAGTCAATGAATTGACCTTCCAAAAGAACCTCCAAACCATGAAATACGATAGTCTCTTTGACCCCATGGTTCTCTTGTTTGTTGGTTCCTCCTATGTGTTAACGCTCTTGGTCGGCTCCTTGATGGTTCAGGAAGGGCAGATTACAGTTGGGAATTTAGTTACCTTTATCAGTTATTTGGATATGTTGGTCTGGCCTCTTATGGCTATTGGTTTCCTCTTTAATATCACTCAGCGAGGGAAGGTTTCTTATCAGCGGATTGAGGAACTTTTGTATCAGGAATCACCTGTACAAGACCCTGAGTTACCTTTAGATGGTATCGAAAATGGGCGTTTGGAGTACGCTATTGACAGCTTTGCCTTTGAAAATGAGGAAACACTGACGGATATTCACTTTAGTTTGGAAAAAGGGCAAACTCTGGGCTTGGTTGGTCAGACAGGCTCTGGAAAAACGTCCTTGATCAAACTTCTCTTGCGTGAATATGATGTGGACAAGGGAGCCATTTATCTAAATGGCCACGATATTCGTGACTATCGTCTGACAGTTCTTCGTAGTCTCATGGGCTATGTTCCTCAGGATCAGTTTCTCTTTGCGACTTCTATCTTAGACAATATCCGCTTTGGCAATCCTAACTTGTCCCTTTCAGCAGTCGAGGAGGCGACGAAGCTAGCCCAAGTTTACCAAGACATTGTAGCCATGCCTCAGGGATTTGATACGTTGATTGGTGAAAAAGGAGTCAGTCTTTCTGGAGGTCAAAAGCAGCGTCTGGCCATGAGTCGAGCTATGATTTTAGACCCTGACATTTTGATTTTGGATGATTCTTTGTCCGCCGTGGATGCCAAGACAGAGTATGCCATCATCGACAACCTCAAGGAGACGCGAAAGGACAAAACAACCATTATCACTGCCCATCGCCTCAGTGCAGTTGTTCATGCAGATCTGATATTGGTTCTGCAAAATGGTCAAATTATCGAACGTGGTACGCACAAAGACTTGCTAGCCCTAGATGGCTGGTATGCCCAAACCTACCAGTCTCAGCAGTTGGAAATGAAAGGAGAAGAAGATGCAGAATAAACAAGAACAATGGGCTGTATTGAAGCGCTTGATGTCCTATCTCAAGCCTTATGGACTCCTTACCTTTTTGGCACTCAGTTTTCTCCTAGCGACTACGGTCATCAAAAGTGTCATTCCCCTTGTGGCTTCCCACTTTATCGACCAGTATCTCAGCAATCTCAACCACCTCGCCGTGACCGTTTTGCTGGCCTACTATGGCCTTTATATCCTACAAACTCTGGTCCAGTATGTCGGCAATCTTCTCTTTGCGCGCGTGTCTTACAGTATTGTTAGGGATATTCGTAGCGATGCCTTTGCCAATATGGAGAAGCTGGGCATGTCTTATTTTGACAAGACGCCAGCAGGCTCCATTGTCTCTCGTTTGACAAATGACACCGAGACCATCAGTGATATGTTTTCGGGGATTTTATCTAGCTTTATCTCAGCAGTTTTCATCTTTCTGACAACTCTTTATACCATGTTGGTGTTGGATTTTCGTTTGACAGCATTAGTCTTGCTCTTTCTCCCCTTGATTTTCCTTTTGGTCAATCTCTATCGGAAAAAATCAGTGAAAATCATTGAGAAAACCAGAAGTCTCTTGTCAGATATCAACAGCAAGCTGGCTGAAAACATCGAGGGAATCAGAATAATCCAGGCCTTTAATCAAGAGAAGCGCCTGCAGGCAGAATTTGATGAGATCAACCAAGAACACTTGGTCTATGCCTACCGTTCTGTAGCCTTGGATGCCCTCTTTTTGCGCCCTGCCATGAGTTTACTGAAACTCCTAGGATATGCAGTTTTAATGGCCTATTTTGGCTATCGTGGACTTTATTTGGGAATAACAGCAGGAACCATGTATGCCTTTATCCAGTATATCAATCGTCTCTTTGACCCCTTGATTGAAGTAACGCAAAACTTTTCAACCCTGCAAACGTCTATGGTGTCTGCAGGCCGTGTCTTTGCCCTGATAGACGAGAGTACCTATGAACCTCTCCAAGAAAATGGGCAGGCTAAAGTCAAAGAAGGCAATATCCGTTTTGAACATGTGTGTTTTTCTTATGATGGGAAACATCCGATTCTGGATGATATTTCCTTCTCCGTTAATAAGGGTGAGACCATTGCTTTTGTGGGGCATACAGGTTCAGGGAAATCTTCTATCATCAATATCCTCATGCGCTTTTATGAATTTCAGTCAGGGCGAGTTCTCTTGGATGATGTGGATATTAGGGACTACAGTCAAGAAGAACTGAGAAAAAATATCGGGCTGGTCTTGCAGGAACCCTTCCTCTATCATGGGACCATTAAGTCCAATATCGCCATGTACCAAGACATTAGTGATGAGCAGGTCCAGGCTGCTGCAGCCTTCGTGGATGCAGATTCCTTTATTCAAGAACTTCCTCAGGGATATGACGCCCCTGTTTCCGAGCGTGGGTCGAGCTTCTCTACTGGTCAGCGTCAGCTTCTGGCCTTTGCTAGAACAGTAGCCAGTCAGCCTAAAATTCTGATTTTGGATGAAGCGACAGCCAATATTGACTCTGAAACAGAAAGTCTGGTTCAAGCTTCTCTGGCTAAGATGAGACAGGGACGAACAACCATTGCCATCGCCCACCGTCTTTCGACCATCCAAGACGCCAACTGTATCTACGTATTGGACAAGGGGCGCATTATCGAGAGTGGCACTCATGAGGAACTCTTGGCTCTGGGAGGAACCTATCACAAGATGTATAGTTTGCAAGCGGGAGCCATGTCCTAATAATCTTTGATTTTCATTGAATATAAGAAGGAAATTCTTCAAATTACAGATTTCTTTCACCGCCTTTTCCATTTTGTGGTATAATGAAAAATGTTGACAAATAGTATAATAAAAACAAAGGAGAAACAGCATGCTGAAATGGGAAGACTTGCCCGTGGAAATGAAATCAAGCGAGGTTGAGTCTTACTACCAGCTTGTCTCTAAAAGGAAGGGTTCGCTGATTTTCAAGCGTTGTTTGGACTGGGTTTTGGCCTTGGTCTTGCTGGTTCTGACCTCTCCCATCTTTCTCATCTTGAGCATTTGGATCAAATTGGATAGCAAGGGGCCAGTGATTTACAAGCAAGAGCGCGTGACCCAGTATAACCGTCGGTTCAAGATTTGGAAGTTCCGTACCATGGTAACGGATGCAGACAAAAAAGGAAGTCTGGTGACTTCTGCTAACGATAGCCGCATTACCAAAGTGGGAAATTTCATCCGCCGTGTCCGTTTGGACGAACTACCTCAGTTGGTCAATGTCCTTAAAGGTGAGATGTCCTTTGTCGGTACACGACCTGAAGTTCCGCGCTACACAGAGCAGTATAGCCCTGAAATGATGGCGACCTTGCTCTTACCAGCAGGAATTACCTCTCCAGCCAGCATCAACTACAAGGATGAGGACACTATCATCAGTCAAATGACCGAAAAAGGCCTATCAGTTGACCAAGCCTATGTCGAACACGTCCTTCCTGAAAAGATGCGCTATAACCTCGCCTATCTCCGAGAGTTTAGTTTCCTTGGAGACATCAAAATCATGTTTCAAACCGTGTTTGAAGTGCTAAAATAAAGTAGTCATGAGAAAATGAGTACAGATAAAAGGAGCAAATCAATGCCAAATTACAATATTCCATTTTCACCACCCGATATTACGGAAGCTGAAATTGCTGAAGTAGCGGATACCCTGCGTTCTGGTTGGATTACAACAGGTCCTAAGACAAAAGAACTGGAGCGTCGCTTGTCTCAATATACACAGACGCCTAAGACTGTCTGCCTCAACTCTGCGACTGCCGCTCTTGAGTTGATTTTGCGTGTTTTGGAAGTGGGGCCTGGTGATGAAGTCATCGTTCCAGCTATGACTTACACAGCTTCATGTAGTGTCATCACGCACGTGGGAGCAACCCCTGTCATGGTGGATATCCAAGCAGATACTTTTGAGATGGACTATGACCTGCTTGAGCAAGCTATCACTGAAAAAACCAAGGTGATTATCCCAGTAGAGCTTGCAGGGATTGTTTGCGATTATGACCGTTTGTTCCAAGTCGTGGAGAAAAAACGTGACCTCTTTACTGCTTCAAGCAAGTGGCAAAAAGCCTTTAACCGTATTGTCATTGTTTCTGATAGTGCCCATGCTTTGGGATCAACTTATAAAGGACAACCAGCTGGTTCTATCGCTGACTTTACATCCTTCTCATTCCATGCCGTTAAGAATTTTACAACTGCTGAGGGAGGAAGTGCGACTTGGAAGGCCAATCCAGCGATTGACGACGAAGAGATGTACAAGGAATTCCAAATTCTTTCCCTTCATGGGCAAACTAAGGATGCTCTTGCCAAGATGCAACTGGGCTCATGGGAATATGATATCGTCACACCAGCCTACAAGTGCAATATGACCGATATCATGGCGTCACTTGGTTTGGTACAATTGGACCGTTACCCTGGTTTACTAGAACGTCGTAAGGAGATAGTGGACCGCTATGATCGTGGTTTTTCAGGTTCTCGTATCCATCCATTGGCACATAAGACTGATACTGTCGAATCTTCACGCCACCTCTACATCACCCATGTAGAAGGAGCGAGCTTAGAAGAACGCAATCTTATCATCCAAGAATTAGCCAAAGCAGGAATTGCAAGTAATGTCCACTACAAACCGCTTCCGCTCTTGACAGCCTATAAGAATCTTGGCTTTGATATGGCCAACTATCCTAAGGCTTATGCTTTCTTTGAAAATGAAATTACGCTTCCGCTTCACACTAAATTAAGCGATGAAGAAGTGGACTATATCATTGAGACTTTCAAAACAGTTTCTGAAAAAGTACTAGCTTCATCAAAAAAATGACAAACTACAGTCAAGTAATAGTGATTCTGTTTCTAAAAAGTCTAATTGAGTGTAAAACTGTTGTTTTCAATTGAAAGTCCTATAGTAAAATGAAATAAAAACAGGACAAATCAATCAGGATAGTCAAATTAATTTCTAGCAATATTTTAGAAGCAAAGGTGTACTCTTATAGTTTCAATATACTGTATGGTTTGAAATGAGATGTGAGCAATTTGGTGTAGCATTTAGAATTTTTATTAGGCATCATTTAGAAAATGTAGTGTCTTGTTCTAGTTTTCAATTCACCCTATTTTTTGAAAGACGCGAGTTTCCACGAATGAGGTTGTGGAAACTCGCGTCTTTCTTTTTTGTTTTCAGAATATTGTTCAAAGTTTTGAGACTATTTTTCATGTTCTAGTCATTCTTTTGAAATAATCTATAAAACACGTGTCTGCAATGATTTATATGTCCTATTCCAGTATTTTAGAAGAACTGCGTTTATTTTTATAGAGCTTGAATCTAGCTTTTATAGAAAATCTATTTAAGAAATATATTGTATTGTTTTGATTTCAATCCGCTATATGAACGATATTCATGTAAATATACCTGGCGAATGCTTGCATGACAAGATATTTGTTCTTGTATTTATAAATTAGTATTTTACGAGATGTCAACATGCTTTAAATACAGTGAATAGGATATTTTTATGTTCAAGCTAAGAAAGATAGTAATCACTTTTGAATGGAAGGTTAAAGAATTATTAGAAGTATGGTTAGATATATAAATGGTCACGCTTTCACAATTTTGATATTTTATTGTGTTATTCCTTGACAATTTTGATTTAAAAATATATTATAAAGAAAATGACAGCGGTGTCATTTTCTGGCATGGAATTTATATGAATATTAAATTAGGACATAATGTTTTTAATTGGAGGCTAATATGAAATCTTTTCAACAAAATGAGGTTTTCTCTATTCGTAAGTCTAAGGTGGGAGTTTGCTCAGTTCTCTTAGCGGTTTTATTTATTGGAACACAAAGTGTTTTAGCTAATGAAGTAGTTGGTGAAACTTCTTCGTCTAAAGATAATATGCAAATGAACTCTTTGTTGAGTAGCACATCTACATCATTATCTGCGGAACCCCATTCTGATACTCTCAGTCTTGATAACAATTCAAGTTTAAGTACTGATAATAATGGAGGAGTGAGTATTAATCAAAATAAACCTGATATAACAAATGATACTATGATGGGTAACATCTCTGGGATGGAAGTGAATACTATTTTAAGTACTAATCTGAACGAAGACGTAGCTTTGAATGTTAAAGATTATGGAGCAATAGGTGACGGAGTTAATGATGATCGACAAGCAATTCAAGATGCAATAGATGCTGCAGCTCAAGGGCTAGGTGGAGGAAATGTATATTTTCCGGAAGGAACTTATTTAGTAAAAGAAATTGTTTTTTTAAAAAGTCATACACACTTAGAATTGAATGAGAAAGCTACCATTCTAAATGGTATAAATATTAAGAATCACCCTTCTATTGTTTTTATGACAGGTTTATTTACGGATGATGGTGCGCAAGTAGAATGGGGCCCAACAGAAGATATTAGTTATTCTGGTGGTACTATTGATATGAACGGTGCTTTGAATGAAGAAGGAACTAAAGCAAAAAATCTACCACTTATAAATTCTTCAGGTGCATTTGCTATTGGGAATTCAAATAACGTAACTATAAAAAATGTAACATTCAAGGATAGTTATCAAGGGCATGCTATTCAAATTGCAGGTTCGAAAAATGTATTAGTTGATAATTCTCGTTTTCTTGGGCAAGCCTTACCCAAAACGATGAAGGATGGGCAAATCATAAGTAAGGAGAGCATTCAGATTGAACCATTAACTAGAAAAGGTTTTCCTTATGCCTTGAATGATGATGGGAAAAAATCTGAAAATGTGACTATTCAAAATTCCTATTTTGGCAAAAGTGATAAATCTGGGGAATTAGTAACAGCAATTGGCACACACTATCAAACATTGTCGACACAGAACCCCTCTAATATTAAAATTTTAAATAATCATTTTGATAACATGATGTATGCAGGTGTACGTTTTACAGGATTCACTGATGTATTAATCAAAGGAAATCGCTTTGATAAGAAAGTTAAAGGAGAGAGTGTACATTATCGAGAAAGCGGAGCAGCTTTAGTAAATGCTTATAGCTATAAAAACACTAAAGACCTATTAGATTTAAATAAACAGGTGGTTATCGCCGAAAATATATTTAATATTGCCGATCCTAAAACAAAAGCGATACGAGTTGCAAAAGATAGTGCAGAATATTTAGGAAAAGTATCAGATATTACTGTAACAAAAAATGTAATTAATAATAATTCTAAGGAAACAGAACAACCAAATATTGAATTATTACGAGTTAGTGATAATTTAGTAGTCTCAGAGAATAGTATATTCGGTGGTAAAGAAGGAATTGTTATTGAGGATTCAAAGGGTAAAATAACCGTTTTAAATAACCAATTTTATAATTTATCCGGTAAGTATATATCATTCATCAAATCTAATGCAAATGAGAAAGAAGCTGTTATACGTGATAGCGATGGTAATTTCAATATTGTAACGGAGAATGGGCTTTACAAAATTGTAACAAATAATTTAAGTGATAAAAACGAAAAAGAAAAAAACAAAGAGGAAAAACAATCTAATTCAAATAATGTAATTGATAGTAACCAGAAGAAAGGAGAGTTTAACTCAAGTAAAGATAATAGACAAATTAATGACAAGATCGACAATAAACAAGATAATAAGATAGAAGAAGTGAACCATAAAATAGTTGGAGATGGCAGAGAAACTGAAAATCATATTAATAAATCTAAAGAAATAGTAGAGGTAAAACAAAAATTACCAAAGACTGGTTCGAACAAGATTATGGAACTATTCTTAACAGTGACAGGAATTGGTTTACTTTTGACACTAAAAGGGTTGAAGTATTATGGTAAAGATAAATAAAATTTGTTCGATACAAGGAAGTTCTGTAGAAAATGAGGATACTGTAGGTTCACAAAATCAGTATTTTTGGATTATCGATGGAGCTACAGATTTATATAATTCTAAAGAGGAGATAGGTTATTCAGTCTCAGAAGTTGTACATATTTTATCAGAAAGTTTGTCGGTTAATTGTAAAGAATCAAAAACTCTTAAACAAATATTTGAAACTGCTTTACTCGAGGTTAAAGATGAAATCGGTTTAAACTCATATGAATTAACAGAGTATTATCGCTTACCAACATTTGCTTTTATATTTGCTAAACTTTCAGAAAAAAAGTTGGAGTATATGATGCTAGGTGACTGCGTCATGTTAGTAAACGAAATGGAAATAACTGATCATAGAGTAGATAACTTATTTGAAAAAGGGAAAAATGAGATAAAAGACTCAATTGGTACAAATAGTGTTTTAAATAAAAAAATTATTTTACAAAAAATCAGAAAATTATCTAATCAACCGAGTGGGTACTGGATAGGTTCGTTGGATGAGAGATTTTTAGACCATGCTATTATTAATCAAATAGATGTTACTAGTGAACAAATTGTTTTAATGAGCGATGGCTTTTATGAATTCTATCAAAATAATCAAAATAAAACTTTTGAAGAGTTAATTAAGATGAGATTTAATTCTTCTGCTATTGATCCAATCTATGGAAAGAAAGATGATGCAAGTATTCTAGTTATTGATGTTTGATATATTGTTTAAAATATTAATTGTTACTATTGAACTTTGTTAAGAAGAGGTACCTAAATGTTAAGGTTATATTTAGAAAATGAAATTATAGAATTATCAAATAATTTAGAGACCATTTGGGTATCTGTGCTTGATAAATATGAGAAGTTATTTGAATATTTATCAAATGAAGAACGAATAGAATTGATTAAAGAAGATTTAATCATAAATGAGTCAGTTCTAAATGTTGATAAAAAAGGATATGAGTTAATTTGTTTACAACATCCCGTTTCATATGACTTAAGAAGAATTATTAGTGTAATAAAAATATCAACTGACATTGAACGTATTGGGGATAGAATTGTTGAAATTTTAAAAAATCTACAGATTATTCAAAACAATGAAATTTTGAAGAAAATTATTTCAGAAATAAAAATACTTCATGAAGTTATCGGACTGCATATGAATAGGGCTATATCTTGTTATAGAGAGGAACAATCTGGATGTTTAGATATGGTTGTTATACAAAAACAGAATGAGATAGAAGAGCTTAGTATAAATATTGAAAAGAAAATCATGAATTACATATTTGAAGATGATGGGAACGTTTCTGAAGTAATTGGTGCTTTGGATATTATTCATCACCTTGATAAAATTGCTCATACTACGCAAGCAATTTATAAATGGATAATGTATAGAAAATATGGGAACATAAATTAGAAAGAAAAATATATGAAAACAATTATTGATAATTTTGTTGATAGAGTAATTGAATACGGAATGTATAATGAAATTGACAAAATATATGTGAAAAATAGAGTACTAGCGTTAATAGGTGAGGAGGGAACTGATCGCATTTCCGATGAAAATGACCTGAAACAAATAAAAGATTACTTAGTGGAAATCGCCTTAAAAAACGGTAAAATTAAAGATTTAATCGAGGAAAAGGAATGTTTAGGAGCAGAGTTAATGAATTTCATAGTTCCTTTACCTAGTCGATTAAATGATATTTTTTGGAGTTCATATGATATATCACCTCAAGAAGCAGTTGAAGAGTTTTATAAGTTAAGTAAAGATAGTGATTATATTAAAACTTCTGCTATTGCTAAGAATATTGAATTTAGAGCATCAACTAAATACGGAGAGCTAGAGATTACGATAAATTTGTCAAAACCCGAAAAAGATCCAAAAACAATTGCTGCTGAAAAATTAGTAAAAGCAACTAATTATCCCAAATGTTTACTATGTATGGAAAATGAAGGATATCAGGGGCGAATAAATTATCCAGCACGTTCGAATCATAGAATTATTCGGTTGAAACTTGGTGACGAAGTATGGGGATTCCAGTATTCTCCCTACTCATACTTTAATGAGCATGCGATATTTTTAAATAGTCAACATGTACCAATGGCTATTACCTCTAAAACATTTGAACAATTATTGGAGATTGTTGATATTTTGCCAGGATATTTTGCTGGTTCAAATTCTGATCTTCCTATCTCAGGAGGCTCCATTCTTAGTCATAACCACTACCAGGGAGGGAAACATATTTTCCCAATGGAAAAAGCAAAATTTGAGAGTGAATTTCGTTTTAAAGACTTTGAGGATGTTAATGCTGGTATTGTAAAATGGCCAATGTCAGTAATTAGGTTACAAAGTGAAAATAAAAATCGCTTGTTAGATTTAGCTACTAAAATTCTAAATAAGTGGAGAGAATATTCAGATTTAGAAGTAGACATCATTGCTATGACTGAAGATGTCCCACACCATACGGTGACTCCTATTGCTCGTAAAGTGGACGGGAGATATGAATTAGATATTGTTCTAAGAGATAATCATACTACTGAACAATACCCAGATGGTGTTTTCCATCCTCATCAAGATGTACAACATATTAAAAAGGAAAATATCGGGTTAATCGAAGTGATGGGACTTGCGATATTACCACCTCGTTTGAAACCAGAGTTAGAAGAAGTTGAGAAATATCTTTTAGGAAAAGATAACGCAATTGCGGATTATCATTTAGAATGGGCCGACCAATTGAAAGAAAAATATCCTCGCATTAATAAAGAAGAGGTTAATAGCGTAGTTCAACACGAAGTAGGACAAGTGTTTGCGAGAGTTCTGGAAGATGCAGGAGTTTATAAGAATACACCGTCTGGGCATGAAGCGTTTATGAGATTTGTTAAGTCGGTTGGAATTAATTAGGAGGAAACCCAAATGGCAATATTGGTAACAGGCGGAGCTGGTTATATTGGTAGCCATACCGTAGTAGAATTACTAAATTTAGGAAAGGAAGTTATCATTGTCGACAACCTTTCGAACTCTAGCATCTTGGTGCTAGACCGTATTGAAGCAATTACAGGAATACGTCCCGTGTTTTACGAATTAGATGTTTGTGATAAACAAGCATTGAGAAAGGTATTTGAACAAGAATCGATTGATGCTGCAATTCATTTTGCAGGTTATAAAGCTGTCGGAGAATCCGTGCAAAAGCCTGTGATGTACTACAAAAATAATATTATGAGTACATTGGCACTTGTTGAAGTGATGTCAGAATTTAATGTTAAAAAGATTGTCTTTTCTTCAAGTGCGACTGTATATGGAATTAACAATCAGTCACCTCTAATTGAGACGATGCAAACAAGTGCTACAAATCCTTATGGGTATACGAAAGTGATGCTTGAGCAAATTTTAAAAGATGTTCATGTGGCAGACTCAGAATGGAGTATTGCGTTGCTTCGTTATTTCAATCCAATTGGTGCTCATGAGTCTGGTTTGATTGGGGAAGATCCCTCAGGAATTCCTAACAACTTGATGCCTTATATTGCACAAGTAGCGGTAGGTAAGCTGTCAGAGCTAAGTGTGTTCGGAAATGATTATGATACGCTTGATGGTACTGGTGTGCGTGATTATATCCATGTAGTAGATTTAGCAATAGGACATATAAAAGCTTTAGAAAAAGTATCTGAAAAAACAGATGTTTATATCTATAACCTAGGCTCGGGAGAAGGCACTAGTGTATTACAACTTGTAAATACATTTGAAAGTGTTAATAAGATCCCTATTCCTTATAAAATAGTTCCAAGACGTTCAGGAGACGTTGCAACTTGTTATGCAAATGCAGACAAAGCATATAAGGAATTAAATTGGAGGACAACAAAATCGATTGAAGACATGTGTAGAGATACATGGAATTGGCAATCAAAAAATCCCAATGGCTATAATTGATGATACTGTCTATATGAGTGCTGTATTTTGGAAAAATTACTTAAACTTTTAATGAAATGCATATTTAATGAAAGATAAATTTTTTTAAAAAATGTTTGAAAGCGCTTGACAAAGTAAACGGTTTCGTTATATAATATAAGCATGGATGACACCGGTGTCAAATATAAAAAAGAGGGTCTTTATATGAAAAACCTAACAAAAATTAAGTTCAAAGAAAATGGAGAATTTAATCATTTTCCAGGAAATACTGTTGTAGCAAATCTTTATACTAAACAAGATTTGATGGAAGTTGTTGATATTATTCAATCACGTTATAGAGAATTACCATTTATCGATAAGTTTACTTTAACTCCAAGGAATTCTATTCACATGACTGTAATTGAATTGTTGTGCCATGAAAATCGTGAAACGGAGTTTTGGAGCAGTAATCTTCCTCTTGATACACCTTTACAGGAAATACATGATTACTTTGCTAAACAACTTGAAATTTTTCCATTGTTGGATGAAGAAATTCATATGCGTGTGACTGAAATGGGAAAACAAAACATACTAGTTGAACCTGCAGATGAAGCTTCTGCAAAGAGATTAGAAGAAATTCGTACTTATGTTTCAGAAAAAGCAGGTGTTCGTTTCCCTAATCATGATAGATATCAATTCCATATTTCAATTGGATATCTTCGGATTCCTCTAACCGAAGAGGAGGAAGAAGAGTTTACTAAAGTCAGAGCAGAATTAACTGAAATCTTATTAGAGAAGATTCCAACTATTACTGTAAACCGTATTGACTATACTGTATTTGAAGATATGAGACAATTTGTTCCATATCACGAAAAATTTAAATAAAATAATAAAAAAGGAGAACTTATCATGAAAAAAATGAAAGTTTGGTCTACTGTACTTGCAACGGGAGTTGCTCTTACTACACTTGCTGCTTGCTCTGGAGGTTCAAACTCTACGACTGCTTCTTCATCTGAAGAAAAAGCTGATAAAAGTCAAGAATTAGTAATCTATTCGAACTCAGTTTCAAATGGTCGTGGTGATTGGTTAACTGCTAAAGCAAAAGAAGCTGGTTTTAATATAAAAATGGTTGATATTCCTGGCGCTCAATTAGCAGACCGTGTTATTGCCGAGAAGAATAATGCAGTTGCAGATATGGTATTTGGAATTGGTGCTGTTGATTCAAATAAAATTAGAGATCAAAAATTACTAGTCCAGTACAAGCCTAAATGGTTAGATAAAATTGATCAATCTTTATCAGATAAAGATAATTATTATAATCCTGTGATTGTTCAACCATTAGTTTTAATTGGGGCGCCTGATGTAAAAGAAATGCCTAAAGATTGGACTGAATTAGGTAGTAAGTATAAAGGTAAATATTCAATTTCTGGTCTTCAAGGTGGTACAGGACGGGCAATTCTAGCAAGTATCTTAGTTCGATACCTTGATGATAAAGGTGAATTAGGTGTTTCCGAAAAAGGTTGGGAAGCAGCAAAAGAATATTTGAAAAATGCATACACTCTTCAAAAGGGAGAAAGTTCAATTGTTAAGATGTTAGACAAAGAAGATCCAATACAATATGGAATGATGTGGGGTTCTGGTGCATTAGTTGGACAAAAAGAACAAAATGTTGTTTTCAAAGTTATGACTCCTGAGATTGGTGTACCATTTGTAACTGAACAAACTATGGTTTTAAGCACTAGTAAAAAACAAGCGTTAGCTAAAGAATTTATTGATTGGTTTGGTCAATCAGAAATTCAAGTAGAATATAGTAAGAACTTTGGATCTATTCCTGCAAATAAAGATGCCCTAACAGAGTTACCTGAAGATACGAAAAAATTTGTTGATCAAGTGAAACCACAAAATATTGACTGGGAAGCTGTTGGAAAGCATTTGGATGAATGGGTAGAAAAAGCTGAATTAGAATACGTACAATAAGAAATAAGAGTTAATTTTTATGTCCAAGTCTCTCTATTATTTCTAAATTTAAGGAAGAAATAAAGAGAGGCTTTTGGTTTAGTAATAGAGGGAGTTAGTGAGATGATTAAATTTGATAATATTCAAATTAAATATGGTGATTTTGTTGCAATTGATAATCTAAATTTAGATATACATGAAGGGGAATTTTTTACATTTCTTGGACCTTCAGGATGTGGTAAATCAACTACTTTGAGAGCATTGGTAGGTTTTCTAGATCCATCATCAGGAAGTATTGAAGTTAATGGAACAGATGTCACTCATTTGGAACCTGAAAAGCGTGGAATTGGTATTGTATTTCAATCTTATGCGCTATTTCCAACTATGACTGTTTTTGATAATATTGCATTTGGTTTAAAAGTTAAGAAGGTAGCTCCAGATGTTATTAAAGCAAAAGTATCAGCAGTAGCAGCAAAAATTAAGATCTCTGATCAACAGTTACAGCGTAATGTATCAGAATTATCTGGGGGTCAACAACAAAGGGTAGCATTGGCTCGTGCTCTGGTTCTTGAACCTAAAATTCTTTGTCTAGATGAACCATTGTCAAACCTTGACGCAAAATTACGTGTAGATTTGAGAAAAGAGTTGAAAAGACTTCAAAAAGAGTTAGGTATTACTACTTTATATGTTACTCATGATCAAGAGGAAGCCTTGACTTTATCTGATAGAATTGCAGTCTTTAACAATGGATACATCGAACAGGTCGGTACACCAGTAGAAATTTATCATAATTCTCAAACTGAATTTGTATGTGATTTTATTGGAGATATTAATGTTTTGACCGATGAAACAGTCCACGAAGTATTACTGAAAAATGCAAGCGTTTTCTTAGAAGATAAAAAAGGATACATTCGATTAGAGAAAGTTCGATTCAATCGTGAAACTGAACAAGATTTCATTCTAAAAGGGACAATTATTGATGTTGAGTTTTCTGGAGTTACAATTCACTATACAATAAAAGTTTCTGAAAGTCAGATTCTTAATGTAACAAGTATTGATAGTCAGGCTGCTATTAGATCTGTCGGAGAAAGTGTGGAATTATTTATCACACCATCAGACGTTCTGCAATTTTAAGGAGGTGCAGTATGCGTCATAAATTAAATTTAAAAGATTGGCTTATTCGTTTAGGGTTAATCTGGTTCTTAGTAACATTTATTATTTATCCAAACTTTGATCTAGTAGTGAATGTATTTGTAAAAGGAGGAGAATTTTCCCTTGATGCTGTACATCGTGTTCTAAAATCTCAAAGGGCACTTCAGAGTATTATGAACAGTTTTAAGTTGGCATTTTCACTCATTATTACAGTTAATATCGTAGGTATTCTTTGTGTTCTATTTACAGAATACTTTGATATTAAAGGTGCTAAAATTTTAAAATTAGGTTATATGACCTCTTTAATTTATGGAGGAGTGGTTTTAGCGACTGGATATAAATTTGTCTATGGTCCTTATGGATTGATTACAAAATTTTTACAAAATATTATGCCTTCTTTAGACCCTAACTGGTTTATTGGGTATGGTGCAGTCTTATTCATTATGACATTTTCAGGAACTGCTAATCATACATTGTTTTTAACAAATACAATTCGAAGCGTTGACTATCACACTATTGAGGCTGCTCGAAATATGGGAGCAAAACCATTTACTGTTTTCCGAAAAGTAGTGTTACCAACCTTAATTCCAACTCTATTTGCACTTACTATCATGGTTTTTCTTAGTGGTTTATCTGCAGTAGCAGCACCCATGATTGTTGGTGGTAAAGAATTTCAAACTATAAATCCAATGATTATTACATTTGCAGGGATGGGGAATTCTCGTGATTTAGCTGCTCTACTTGCAATTATTTTAGGTATTGCAACTACAATTTTGCTTACTATCATGAACAAGATAGAAAAAGGTGGAAATTATATTTCTATCTCTAAGACTAAAGCGCCTCTTAAAAAACAAAAAATTGCGTCTAAGCCTTGGAATATCATTGCTCACATTGTAGCATATGGATTGTTCACAGTTTTCATGCTTCCACTAATTTTTATAGTATTATACTCATTTACAGATCCAGTTGCAATTCAAACAGGTAACTTAACATTATCAAACTTTACTTTAGAAAATTATCGCTTATTCTTTAGTAATAGTGCGGCATTCTCTCCATTCTTGGTCAGCTTTATTTATTCTATTATTGCTGCGACAACAGCAACAATTCTCGCAGTTGTATTTGCTCGTGTTGTCAGAAAACATAAATCTCGTTTTGATTTCTTATTTGAATATGGTGCTCTACTTCCTTGGTTACTACCAAGTACACTTTTAGCAGTAAGTTTATTATTTACTTTTAATCAGCCACAATTTCTTGTCTTGAATCAGATTTTGGTAGGTAGTTTGGTAATTCTACTTATTGCATATATAGTTGTAAAAATCCCATTTTCTTATAGAATGGTACGTGCTATTTTATTTAGTGTTGATGATGAGATGGAAGATGCAGCAAGAAGTATGGGTGCTTCACCTTTTTATACTATGATGAAGGTTATCATTCCATTTATTTTACCGGTTGTTCTCTCTGTTATTGCTTTAAACTTTAACTCTTTATTAACTGACTTCGACTTATCTGTATTTCTTTACCATCCATTAGCTCAACCACTGGGTATAACTATTCGTTCAGCAGGTGATGAAACAGCAACTTCAAATGCTCAAGCACTTGTATTCGTTTATACTATTGTATTAATGATAATTTCTGGTTCTGTTTTATACTTTACTCAGAGACCAGTTAGTAGAAAAAGGAAATAATAATGCAAGCAACAAGCTTAGGACTATCATATATCGAAATTGTATTAAGAATTGTACTTTCATTAGTTATTGGTGGTGTAATTGGTTTAGAGAGAGGAAGTAAATCTCAACCAGCAGGTATTCGTACACATAGTATTGTTTGTCTGGCTGCATGTTTAATTATGATGACTAATGAGTATGTATCTTATAAATTTGGTACAGGAGATCCTACACGCTTAGGTGCGCAGGTTATATCAGGTGTTGGTTTTCTTGGGGCTGGAACAATACTTATTACAGATAAAAAGAAAATAACTGGTTTAACAACTGCAGCCGGAATATGGGCTTCAGCTGGAATCGGTCTAGCTATTGGTGTTGGTTTTTATGAAGGAGCCATACTAGGAGCAATGTCTGTTTGGAGTATTATAACTATGTTCCAACCTTTAAAAAAATATCTTCAAAGTCGTTCAAAGATAATCGAATTGTATATCGTTGTTAGATCTACAGAGGCATATAATCGGGTACTAGTATACTGTGCTGAGAATGGCATTAGAATGACTGATTCTAGAACTGCATTTGGAGATGTTAATTCAGAAAGAATTGAATATTTTGATGTTCCAGACAAAAAAATCGCGTCATTTATTACTCTGGAATTATCAGGTAGATTTGAGCACCTTAAACTAATGGAAGAAATTGCTAATATTGTTGGTGTGATTTATGTTGAGGAAATCAGCTAATCTAGGGATAAACAAAGGGACGGATTATTCTAGTCCTTTTGTTTTCTTTAAATAATAAGAAATATAAGGGCACATCTAAAAACTCAATTTCAATACTTTTAAACATTGATGTATCAACGTTTTCTGAGCAATAAAAATAGAAAATCGGTAGTTTTTAGAGGTGTCCATAATAATTTTTGAAGAAAAGGATCTAACTAATTTGAGAGTATATAAAGTGGATTTTGATGCAGGAAAAATAACTTATTTTGATGACTATAATCTCATACAGGTATACCACTTCCATTCATTTTATGATGTTTGTGAGATGGTGTTCGCTTGTCATTTACCATTTGAAGAAATGCTTAGAAATGTTATTGTTAAGGAGAAAGCTGTTCCCATATTAGAGTGTTATATTGAACAGATAATGAATACATTTCTAAATACAGAAGGATTTACTGAAAATGATTCCTTGGAATTTTCAGGTAGTGTATTTTCTTATCCGGTGATTTGTAATGCAGTTTACAAAATAGTACAAAACAGTGAATTGAATTGTAAAATTTATGTTACTAGTACTGAAAGTTAATGTAGATTTAGTGAAGTATTTCCTCCAGATGTAAACTAGATTAAAAGATTAGAATGTAATTTTCTTGTTAAAATAATTTAAATATTGTATAGTTATAGTGAAGGTTTATGACAGGAGTATTTTAATGGAAAAAGGGAAAAAGGTAACGATATATGATATTGCACGTTTGTCTGGTTTTTCTCCAAAGACAGTTTCACGTGTAATAAATGGAGGGAATAGAGTAAAACCTGAGACTTATAATGCCATAAAAAAAGTCATCGATGAGTTATCCTATATTCCAAATGCCTATGCTCAGAATTTAACGAAGAAAGAAACCACGAATATTTTAATATCTGTGAAGAAGATTGATTCTTTTCCTTTAATCTGGTTTCAAACACTTTTAGATAAAGTTTTACAAACTTGTAGACAATTTGGAGTAAATGCTATTGTTGAATATTTTGGAGAGGAAGATTCGATTAGTAATTCAATTATTTCAAGTATTGGTAGCCTTGTAGATGGAGTGATTGTCTTTTATGAGGGGGAGAATGATATTCGAATCCAATATTTAAAGAAAAATAATATGCCTTTCATTGTCTTTGGAGAGTCTCAAACACCTGGAGTAGTTTACGTATCTAACAATAACTTTCAAGCTACTTATGATATGATGAAAGTAGTTTTGGAAAAGAATTTTAAAGATATGTGGTTACTTATGGGAGGTGAGTCTTATGTAAATAAGGATCGAGAGAGAGGAGTGAGAACTTTTTTAAAGGATAATAATTATTCTATGGATTTGAAGGTAGTTTATGGTTTAACTACAATAGAGTCAGTTTATTCCTTTGCTGTGAATGAATTGTCTTTTGGAAATTATCCAGATATTATATTTGTTTCAGGCGATGAAAAAGTTCAGGGACTAATTCGTGCGTGTTACGAAAAAGGAATAGCGATTCCGGATAATATATCCGTTGTTGGATTTGATAATATTCCAATTTCACAGTATTACACTCCTGCTTTATCTACAATTTCTCCTAATTATGTTAAATTAGCTCAAGAAATGATTGAAGGGGTATTAGCAATTATAAAGGGGGAAAGTGTCACATCTGTTGAAGTTTCTACTAAACTTGTTAGGAGACAGAGTTTCTAGTATTGTTTAATTCTTGAAAATCCTAATGGAAAAGATGGAGTGTTCTAAAGTAAGTTCTGTTTAGCCTCCATTCAGTTTCTATTGAGTTGGATCCAATTTCTAACAAGTGGGACATTTTCACGTTCGATTTACTAAAGACATTATCACATTCGAATCACACATCTTTCAAAAAAATTGTAAAAAAGTCTTGACAAAGAAAAAACAAAGTATTAAAATAAGTTCAACAAATCAGAAAAGTAACTATTTTTGATCTTCAGGGAGCCTGTGGTGATTGTGAACAGGTGGTTGGAAATAGTGAAAGTGGGCTGATTTTAAAAATGAATTTGAAACAATGAAAATTCGGTGCGCACACCTTACAGTGCAACTTGTTGTTAGACAAGGCAGAGATGTAAAGGGGGATAATCCCTTTATAATTGAGGTGGCACCGCGTTACCAACGCCCTCACATGGAAGTAGATTCTGTGTGTGGGCTTTTTTCTTTCGGTCATTTTGTTTTTCTTTTATTAGGGCCTTAAGTCGCTTTGATGAACTTAAGTTCTATCTGCAGCTCCTTGCCTACTACTAAAAGCAAACAAAAAGGCCGGACTAATATGAAAAAAGCTAGTAATACTCAATGAAAATCAAAGAGCAAACTAGGAAACTAGCCGCAGGCTATACTTGAGTACGGCAAGGCGACGTTGACGCAGTTTGAAGAGATTTTCGAAGAGTATGAAGGTATACCGAAATGAAAATCTCATCATCAATGTCTCTGGTCGTGGAGACAAGGACGTAGCTGCGATTGCAGACTACCTAGAAGCTAAAAAATAAAAGATGGAAAAATTACAGTCTTTTCTCTCACAGAGAGCTTGTGGTTGCTGGAAACAAGCAGAGAAAGTTGTAAGGTTGGGTCCATCTGAAACAAGAGAAGAAAACATAATTCTCAAGGGAGTGCCCTTTATCGCACAGCCTGTTACAGGAGGTTTCTAAGACAGGAATGAGAGATAGGAGAAATCCTATAATTGAGGTGGCACCGCGAATTTCGTCCTCACGCAAGTTATTTTGCGTGGGGATTTTTCATACAGTCGCCACGGACTAGAAGTAGAACTGAAAGGGAAATTACAATGGAACGAATCATTCATGGAGATGTCGTATCACCAATCTTGGCTTATATGCGCCTAAAGGGGCAACACAAGGTTATCTTAGAGAGTATTCCGAGAGACAAGGAAACCGCTCGTTTTTCTATCTTAGCCTATAATCCAGTTTTTGAGATTAAGTTTGAAAATGGAGTTCTCTATCAAAATGGTCAAGTGATTGATCGGGATCCCTTGGATTTCCTTTATGAAGTGACTCATAAGAGCCAGCACCATTCAGATCTACCTTTTGGTGGTGGGGCAATTGGTTTTGTTGGTTACGATATGATTTCGCTTTATGAAGAAATTGGTCAAATCCCTCAAGATACAATTGGAACGCCAGACATGCATTTCTTTGTCTATGAGAGCTACATGGTCTTTGACCACAAGAAGGAAAAAATCCATGTCATCGAGGATGCTCTCTATAGTGAGCGTAGTCAAGAGGCCTTGGAAGAAGCCTTGAACCAAGTGATTAAGGAATTACGCATTCCTGCTCCAAATGAATTTGAAGACTTGGATTTATCACCACTTGACTTCAAACCGCATATCGCTCCTCAGAAGTTTGAGGAAATGGTGGAAACGGCTCGTGACTTGATTCGTAATGGCGATATGTTCCAATGTGTACTTAGTCAACGCTTCTCAGCAGAAGTGACTGGAAATCCATTTGACTTCTACAGAAATCTCCGCGTGACTAATCCTTCTAATTACCTTTATTTCTATGATTTTGGGGATTATCAAATCATCGGTGCCAGTCCAGAAAGTTTAGTTTCAGTTAAAAATGGCATCGTGACAACCAATCCGATTGCAGGGACACGACCAAGAGGAGCTACGGATGAAGAAAACAAGGATTTGGCGACAGACCTGCTTTCGGATGAGAAGGAAACAGCAGAGCATCGAATGTTAGTAGACTTGGGTCGTAATGATATTGGTCGCATCTCTGAAACGGCCAGTGTCCAAGTCACTAAGTATATGGAAGTGGAGCTCTTCCGTTATGTCATGCATTTGACCAGTGTGATCAAGGGGCGTTTGCTTCCAGAACTCACTGCCATGGATGCCTTGAAAGCAACACTTCCTGCTGGAACAGTGTCAGGAGCACCTAAGATTCGGGCCATGAGACGCATCTATGAACTGGAAACAGAAAAACGTGGCGTATACGCAGGAGCAATCGGCTACCTATCTGCGACGGGTGATATGGATTTGGCCATTGCCATCCGAACCATGATTCTAAAAAATCAAACAGCTTATGTGCAGGCTGGGGCAGGGATTGTCTACGACTCCATCGCCCAAAACGAATACCAAGAAACCATTAACAAAGCAAAATCTATGACTAGAATTGGAGAACTAAGACCATGATTTTATTGATTGACAACTATGATTCTTTTACTTATAACTTGGCCCAATACATTGGGAATTTTGCAGAAGTTCAGGTCTTGAGAAATGATGATCCCAAGCTGTATGAAGAAGCTGAAAAAGCAGATGGTCTGGTCTTTTCTCCTGGACCTGGTTGGCCAGTTGATGCTGGAAAGATGGAAGACATGATTCGTGATTTTGCTGGCAAGAAGCCGATTCTTGGGATTTGTTTGGGCCACCAAGCCATTGCAGAAGTCTTTGGTGGTAAGTTAGGCTTGGCTCCAAAAGTCATGCATGGGAAACAGAGCAATATCAGCTTTGAAGCGCCATCTGTTTTGTATCAAGGTATCGAGAATGGCCGTGCGGTCATGCGTTATCACAGTATTTTAATTGAAGAAATGCCAGAAGACTTTGAAGTGACAGCTCGTTCGACTGACGACCAAGCCATCATGGGAATTCAACATAAAAACCTACCGATTTATGGCTTCCAGTACCATCCAGAGAGTATCGGAACGCCAGATGGCTTGTCTTCTATTCGGAATTTTATCGAGAAGGTTGTAAAGTGAGGAAACTAGGATGAAAGAGATTATTGAAAAACTAGCAAAATTTGAAAATTTATCAGGTGTGGAAATGACGGATGTCATCGAGCGTATCGTAACTGGCCGTGTAACGGAGGCGCAGATTGCTTCTCTCCTCTTAGCTCTTAAGATGAAGGGGGAAACACCTGAAGAACGCACAGCCATTGCCCAAGTCATGAGAGGACATGCCCAACATATCCCAACTGAAATCCATGATGCCATGGACAACTGTGGTACAGGTGGGGACAAGTCTTTCAGCTTTAACATTTCCACAACTGCAGCCTTTGTCTTGGCTGGTGGCGGTGTTCATATGGCAAAACATGGTAATCGCTCGATTTCTTCTAAATCTGGTTCTGCAGATGTCCTCGAAGCCTTGGGCATCAATCTTGACCTCAAACCAGCTGAACTAGGTAAGGTCTTTGATAAAACTGGAATCGTCTTTCTCTTCGCTAAAAATATGCATCCAGCGATGAAATACATCATGCCAGCTCGTTTGGAATTGGGAATTCCAACGATCATGAACTTGACTGGTCCACTGATTCACCCAATGGCCTTGGAAACACAGCTTCTTGGTATTAGTCGTCCAGAACTGCTAGAAAGTACAGCTCAGGTTTTGAAAAATATGGGTCGCAAACGTGCTATCGTGGTCGCTGGACCAGAAGGACTGGATGAAGCTGGCTTGAACGGAACAACCAAGATTGCTCTTCTTGAAAATGGCGAAATCACCTTGTCAAGCTTTACTCCAGAAGATCTGGGGATGGAAGGCTACGCTATCGAAGATATTCGTGGAGGCAATGCTCAGGAAAATGCAGAAATTTTGCTCAGCGTTCTTAAAAATGTACCAAGTCCATTCTTGGAAACGACAGTTTTAAATGCTGGTCTTGGTTTCTATGCTAATGGTAAGGTAGATAATATCAAGGATGGAGTTGCCTTGGCCCGCCAAGTCATTGCTAGTGGCAAGGCCCTTGAAAAACTTAGACTGTTACAGGAGTACCAAAAATGAGTCAGGAATTTTTAGCACGAATTTTGGAGCAGAAGGCGCATGAAGTCGAGCAAATGAAGCTGGAGGAAATCCAGCCCCTGCGCCAGACCTATCGCTTGGCAGAATTTTTGAAGAATCATCAGGACCGCTTGCAGGTAATCGCTGAGGTCAAGAAGGCTAGCCCTAGTTTGGGAGATATCAATCTCGATGTGGATATTGTGCAACAGGCCCAGACTTATGAAGAAAACGGAGCAGTGATGATTTCTGTTTTGACAGATGAAGTTTTCTTTAAAGGACATTTGGATTATCTACGGGAGATTTCCAGTCAGGTAAACATTCCGACGCTTAACAAGGACTTTATCATCGATGAAAAGCAAATCATTCGAGCTCGCAATGCAGGTGCGACAGTCATCCTGCTCATTGTGGCTGCCTTGTCAGAAGAACGCCTCAAGGAACTGTATGACTACGCGACAGAGCTTGGTCTGGAAGTTTTAGTGGAGACTCATAATCTAGCTGAACTAGAAGTGGCTCACAGACTTGGTGCCCAGATTATCGGGGTCAATAACCGCAACTTGATCACCTTTGAAGTTGACTTGCAGACCAGTGTGGACTTGGCTAAACATTTCAAAGATGATTGCTTGTACATTTCTGAATCTGCTATTTTTACAGGGCAGGATGCGGAACGAGTAGCGCCATACTTTAACGGAATTTTGGTAGGGACAGCTCTCATGCAGGCGGAAGATGTGGCCCAGAGAATCAAGGAGTTGCAGATTGACAAAGGTTAAAATTTGCGGACTATCGACCAAAGAAGCGGTGGAGACAGCCGTGTCAGCAGGAGCCGACTATATCGGTTTTGTCTTCGCACCTAGTAAAAGACAGGTGACCTTGGATCAGGCTGCTGAGCTGGCAAAGCATATTCCTGCGGATGTCAAAAAGGTTGGTGTATTTGTTTTACCAAGTCGGGCTCAACTGCTAGAAGTCATTGACAAAGTTGGCTTGGACTTGGTTCAAGTTCACGGTCAGGTGGCAGATGATTTGTTTGAGAATTTGCCTTGTGCCAGTATTCAGGCTGTGCAGGTGGATGGAGAGGGGCATGTACCCAATTCTCAGGCAGACTATCTACTCTTTGATGCCCCTGTGGCTGGGAGTGGCCAGACCTTTGACTGGGCTCAACTGGATACGATTGGACTAACTCAGCCTTTCTTTATCGCAGGTGGGCTTAATGAAGGCAATGTAGTAAAAGCAATTCAACACTTTACTCCCTATGCAGTAGATGTATCAAGCGGAGTGGAGACAGATGGACAAAAAGATTATGAAAAGATTAGAAGATTTATAGAGAGGGTAAAGAATGGCATATCAAGAACCAAATAAAGATGGATTTTACGGAAAATTCGGCGGACGTTTTGTCCCAGAAACATTGATGACAGCAGTTTTGGAATTGGAGAAGGCCTACCGTGAAAGTCAGGCAGACCCAAGTTTCCAAGAGGAATTAAACCAACTTTTGCGTCAGTATGTGGGACGTGAAACTCCCCTTTACTACGCAAAAAACTTGACCCAGCATATCGGCGGAGCCAAGATTTATCTTAAACGTGAAGACCTTAACCATACAGGGGCCCACAAGATTAACAATGCCTTGGGACAAGTTCTTCTGGCTAAACGCATGGGCAAAAAGAAAATTATCGCTGAAACAGGTGCTGGTCAGCACGGTGTGGCAACTGCAACTGCTGCAGCCCTCTTTAACATGGAATGTACTATCTACATGGGTGAGGAAGATGTCAAACGCCAAGCCCTCAATGTCTTCCGTATGGAGCTTTTGGGAGCCAAGGTTGAGGCAGTGACAGATGGTTCGCGCGTGCTCAAGGATGCGGTCAATGCAGCCCTTCGTTCATGGGTGGCTAATATCGATGATACCCACTATATCCTTGGTTCTGCCTTGGGACCTCATCCATTCCCAGAAATCGTTCGTGACTTCCAAAGTGTCATTGGTCGAGAAGCTAAACAACAGTATCGCGATATGACAGGTCAAGATCTGCCAGATGCCCTAGTAGCCTGTGTTGGTGGTGGTTCTAATGCTATCGGGCTCTTCCATCCCTTTGTAGAAGATGAGTCTGTAGCTATGTATGGGGCTGAAGCAGCAGGACTTGGTGTGGATACAGAGCACCACGCAGCTACCTTGACCAAGGGTCGTCCGGGTGTCCTTCACGGTTCTCTCATGGATGTGCTCCAAGATGCCCATGGTCAAATTCTTGAAGCCTTCTCTATCTCAGCAGGTTTGGACTATCCTGGTATCGGTCCAGAACATTCTCACTACCACGATATTAAACGTGCCAGCTATGTCCCTGTGACAGACGAAGAAGCCTTGGAAGGATTCCAACTCTTGTCTCGTGTGGAAGGGATTATCCCAGCCTTGGAATCAAGCCATGCGATCGCTTTTGCGGTGAAGTTGGCCAAAGAACTTGGACCGGATAAGTCTATGATTGTCTGTCTATCAGGTCGTGGGGATAAGGATGTGGTTCAAGTCAAAGACCGCTTGGAAGCAGATGCAGCAAAGAAGGGAGAAGCTCATGCCTAAGACACTAACAGAAAAATTAAACGCTATAAAAGCAACTGGAAAAGGAATTTTCGTTCCTTATATCATGGCTGGGGACCACGAAAAAGGTTTGGATGGACTAGGAGAAACAATACACTTTTTAGAAGATTTGGGTGTTTCGGCTATTGAAGTGGGTATTCCCTTTTCAGACCCTGTTGCAGATGGACCTGTTATCGAAGAAGCTGGCTTGCGCAGTTTAGCCCACGGGACCTCTACCCAGGCTTTGGTTGAAACCTTGAAAACCATTCAAACAGAGGTGCCACTTGTCATCATGACCTACTTCAACCCCCTCTTTCAGTACGGTGTGGAGAACTTTGTCAAAGATTTGGAAGATACAGCGGTTAAGGGCTTGATTATTCCAGACCTGCCTCATGAGCATGCCAACTTTGTAGAACCATTTTTGGCAGATACAGACATGGCCTTGATTCCCCTAGTTAGTTTGACGACAGGAATTGAGCGCCAGAAAGAGTTGATTGAAGGGGCAGAAGGATTTGTCTATGCCGTTGCCATCAATGGGGTGACAGGGAAATCTGGCAATTACCGTGCAGACTTGGACAAGCACTTGACTCAACTGCATCAAGTAGCTGATATCCCAGTATTGACAGGTTTTGGCGTATCTAGTCAAGCCGATGTAGAACGCTTCAATGCGGTGTCAGATGGCGTTATCGTCGGTTCAAAAATCGTAAAAGCTCTCCATGAAGGAGAGCCAATTGAGGACTTTATCAAACAAGCAGTAGCTTACCAAAAATAATTACACAAGCAGCGAACAAGAGGAAAGGCACGAAAGGAAGTCTTTCCTTTTTCTTTTGTAGGAGAAAGGCTAGTTTTATAATGAATTGAATCTGGAATAGTACATTATGATTCCTAAAATATTTTAAGAAAGTGATTTGAATTTCCCAATAAATTTGTTCAGTTTTTAATTGATTTTACTATAGAAGATATAATTTTCTAAATTACTCTGATATGCAACTTTAAGAAAAAGCTAATTATTGTAGTAATTTCTTTAAGAAAATGATATAATTCATTAAAAAGAATTTGAAGGAGGAAGAATTATGTTGAATCAGGATCTCTTTGATTCGCTTGAGGCACAAAAAATTGTAGATACTTTGATGAAAGGGCAAAAAGATTATGTAGATGAACGTATAGAAAAAAGAGAGACCATGATAGTGTCGAATGGTTATGCATGGACGCGACCTAATCATATTGATACTGCATTTGCATCAGCAGATTTGTTTGAGTATAAATTAAAATTAGCAGGACAGACTTGGGGATATTTAGAATTTGAAACAAATACAGAAAAATATGGGAAAGTATTGTTAATTATAAAGGGTAAGAAGCGACTTACGAACCAATTTCCTTTGGTACAAAAAAATAAGAGTGGCTACTTATTTGAATATGCTCAGATGAATACACTTTATCTTAATCAACATTCTTCCTATAAAAATGATGAAGATAGTCATTCTTTTCCAATTCAGATGGAGTTAGTTTCTGATGAAATGATTCAAGAAATTGAACAAGCTACTAAAAATTCGAATATCGAAAAATTTATGATTTTAACTTATGAGGCGGACTTAGAAAACAATATTATATCTGTAGATGTTGTTATGCCTGATGCACGAACTGGTCAGTTACACTTGATTCAAGATTTGTCTGAGTATATTCAATCAAGTTCGTACCATTTCGAAGAAGCTAAATATCAAAATATTCCTAATTTTTCAGAATTATCGGAAACAGAAGATTTTGAAATTATTCCAAGAATAGAAAAACAAGAAGGTCAAAAGTAGTAAGGAGTATGTAAATGTTTAATGGTCGGGTATTGAAAGAATTACGGCTGTTAAATGGTTTAAGTAGAGCAGAATTAGCTCAGAGAATTGATTTAACGGAACAAGCCATTTGGCAGTTTGAGTCCAACGAAACGAAACCTAAATTATCAACCAAAATGCATTTGGCCAACCAATTTCATGTTGATTTAACTTATTTTGAACAAGAAGAAGAAAGTATTCGATTTGATTCTTCTGTAATTGCCTTTAGAAATGCAGACCTAGCAACACGGAAAACAATAGATATTCAAACTATGTATTTACATAAGGTAGATAGTTTGATTGATTATTTTGAAAGTTTTGTAATTATACCTAATATTACAATTCATGACCTAAGTAATGTAGTGAGTGAATCTTATCATAAGGGAGAATCCATTGAGGAATTGGCTCTTTATGCCAGGGAAAAATTAGGTATTTCAAAAGATAATCATGATTTGCTTTATAAATTAGAACGTTCAGGCATCTATATCGTGGAACGATTAATTAATGGCCAAGCTGATGCTTATAGCGCATGGTCAAAATTGGGAAGACCTTATATTGTGTTGGGAACGAATAAATCATCTGTACGTCGAAATTTTGACTTAGCTCATGAGCTAGGACATATTCTTTTACACAAATATAAAGATATGAATGAAGATGGCGATCGTTTGGAGCAAGAAGCAAATTATTTTGCATCATGTTTTTTATTGCCAAAAGAAGAGTTTTTAGTCAAATTTGAAGAGAGGGTTGGCAAGCGTGTCAGCAATCCTGATAGTTATATTTTATTGAAGTCGGATTTGAATGTTTCGATACAGGCTTTAGAGTATCGAGCTTTTAAGTTAGGATTATTGACTCCAAAGCAACATTCTTACTTTTATCGTCAAATTGCGCAAAAAGGTTACAAAATGATAGAACCTCTGGATGATCAAATTTTTGTTAAAAAACCAAGCAAAGTAAAGAGTATTCTGGACGTCGTTTTGAGTAATCATCTAGTCAGTCTAGCGACTATAATGTCTAAACAAAGTATTCGTTTACAGTTTATAAGCGAAATATTTTCAGTCGAAATGAAATTTTTTGATCAGTATCAAGAAGATAAAAGAACGGATCGATTTGATAACATCATTCCTTTGTATAAAAGAAATAATTTATAATTTAACTGTGAAATAATTTCATGAAGGACATATGGCAGAAATTGGACTTTATCAAACAAGCAGTAGCTTACCAAAAATAATCACACAAGTAGCGAGTAAGAGGAAAGGCACAAAAGGAAGTCTTTCCTTTTTCTTTTGCAGGAGAAAGGCTAGGATGCCCGTCGCCGAAGCAAACTGAATCAAGATCAGTAATTCTGTTGCGCTAAAGACGATAGCACAAGAAGCTAAAAAGAGAAAATCCCCTGCGCCCATGCGGATATCGATAAAATGAGCCACAATTCCAAGTACAAGGAAGAAGACCATGACTAGATTCCAGCCAGAGCAGGCCATTAGGATTATATGAAAAGTCATCCAGACCAGTAAGGGATATTCCTGATGGCGAAAGTCGTAGATGCCCAAGGTCAAACCAGCAGTGATTAGGATGACTTGACCCAAGGAAAGAAAGCTCCAAGACCAGGACAGAAATAGGAGCCCTAAGCCTAGTTCAAAAAGGGCATACCAGACAGGATAAGTAGCCTTGCAGTAGCGACAGCGAAAGCGATTAAAAACCTGCGAGAGAATCGGAATCAAATCTAAGGGCCGCAAGCGAGTCTGACAGGAATCACAATGACTAGCTGGAAAGATAATAGATTGCTCTGGAAAGCGGTCAATGACCAAACCAAGAAAGGAAGCGAGAATGCTCCCAACAAGAAAAAAATAAAAATCAATCATACTTATCTATTCGTAAAAAATGGGAGAAGTAGTATAATGGAGAAACATAGATAAGATGGTGAGGCAAAGATGATAATTCGTTTTGAAGAAAAGGTGAGTACAGAAAACGCTCAGCTCGTATGCAAATGGTCCAACTCTCTTGGCAAATCCTTTCAAGAACAATGGATGGGAACAATGATTCCTTTTCCCTTGACAATTCAAGTTTTGCAAGAGTTGGAAGGAATCTTTTCAATCTTTGATGGACAAGAGTTTGTGGGACTTATCCAGAAAATCAGGCTAGAAGGCAGGAATCTTCATATTGGAAGATTTTTTATCAATCCCGAGAAACAGGGGCAGGGCTTAGGTAGCCAGGTTTTCAGGAAATTTGTTAGTTTGGCCTTTGAAAATGGAGACATAGACAGTATTTCTCTAAATGTCTTCGAAGCAAATCAAGCAGCCCAGCACCTTTATCAAAAAGAAGGATTTGAAATCGTTCAAATGGTTGAAACACCTGTACGAAAATACATCATGAAAAAGGGGAGATAGGAGTTTAATTACAAATATAAAGAAAGCGAACAAAACAGAATTCTGATTTTCAGAAAACAGGTTTGTTCGCTTTTTATGATATACTCCCTCTTTTTAGCCTATTTATTAAATGTAATAGAAAATTAGGAATGTAGAATTGTATGATACAAACAAAGTGCAATAGCTGAGTGTGCAGCTGTAAAATCATTATAAGGTTCAATAATAACTTCAGGTAGGCGATTATAGAGCAATTTGGGTTTGTAGTTCATTTCACTATATAGTTTTTGGATGATGTGCTGATTTGTTAGTAAAGGACTATGTAGGTAGATTTTTTGAGAGTCAATCATCATACTGATATTTAAAATGGTTTGACTAAGATAGAGTAAGGCTTGATGGATAAGTGTGATTATTCCAGTGTCACCTAATTGATAAGCGGTTAAAATAACTTGGATATCAATATCATCGGCATTTTTGACTAAGCTAGGAAGTAAAGAATAGGTAGATTGATGATATAGAATTTTTGATTTTTTGATTAACCAAGATTCTCCAGCAAAAGTTTGTAAGCATCCCTTGCGCCCGCAACTACATTCTTCTCCCTCAGATGAAACAACTGTATGCCCTATTTCTCCAATCATTAGATTTCCTTTCCCATAAATGTTCCCGTCGTAGATATAAGAACAGTGCATACCTCTAGCAAAATGAAAATAAGCAAAATTAGGGTCATTCTGTTGGCGGCTAAATAGGCGTTTACCTATAGCCATACAGTTAACATTGTTAGAGAAAAACAAAGGCTTATCAAAGTGAGATTGAATCATTTCTAAGTCGATATGTTGCCATAAAGGATTGTTTGTTGTTATTTTATAATCATCTAAATAGCGACCAGGTAGCGCAATTCCAATTGCTTCTATTGCATAATCAGAGCAGTTATTTAAGAATTGCTTTAGTGTCTGGCTAATGAGTTGATTCCCCTTTTCTTGGATTAACTGTTTAGTAACAATTTCTTTCTCTTCTTTTAAGATGTTTCCTAGATTATCTCCTAAAGAAAAAGTAAAGTGTTTTTCAGATAGTTCACAACCAATGTAGTAAAATCGTTTAGCTTGAATATCTAGCAGGATTTTTTTTCTTCCTACACTTGTATCGTGTTCGTCTTCACCAAGTTCTAAGAGAATGTTTTCTTTAATCAACTCATTTGTGATACTGCTGGTTGTTGCAGGTGTTATTCCTGTTTTTGTAGCAATTTCAATTCGTGAAATGGGGCCTAATGTATAAATTGTCTCCAGTATTTTAGCTCTTAGTTGTAATTGTTTCTTAGATAAGGTCATATTAGTTGTCTTTCTAGTTGTCAGATTTTTAAAATCTTATGATTTTTTGTTATGGAAAAATGTAGATGTTAATCTTTTTAAGCTTTTTAAGCTTTTCATTACCTACAAGTCTCTTTTTATTATATATTGATAATAAAAAATAATCAAATGTTTACACAAATCCTTGACAAGGCTTTCTTATAGTTGTAAAATATAAATAACAAAAGATAATCAAATAACAACTTGACGTCAAAAAATAAAGCTAATTGATAACTTTTGATAATAAAATATATTTAAGAGGAAGTGCAACGGAAAATAATGGAAAGTAATTCACAAGATAGAAAATAGAGTAGTATGTGATGATAGGGGTTCTTGCTAACAATGATATAGAGCCTAGTTGTTACGAAAATATTTCAATCAGTTGGAGGATTGAGAATGAAACGTTTAATTAGTGCAAATCCATCTGAGATATTAGAGATGAATGCTGAAGAATTAAAACAAAGTATTTTAGCAAGTGAAGGTAGAGTTGTTCTATCTGAAAATGTAGCCACTCGTGAGACATTTGTTGGAGATATCACTAATTCTGAAATTGCTAGAGCTTTTGGAGCTGACATGATTTTATTGAATTGTGTTGATGTTTTTGAGCCTAAAATTTATGCTTTGGATAGTTCAGGTGATGATGTTATTCATCGCTTACACCAGCTCGTTGCTTGCCCAATTGGTGTAAATTTGGAACCGATTGACCCATCTGCAAAGATGCTAGAGGAAACACAGGAAATTGTTGCAGGTCGTGTTGCAAACAGAGATACCTTTAAGAGGATTGAAGAACTTGGGTTTGATTTTGTTTGTCTGACTGGAAATCCAGGTACAGGAGTTAGCAATCAAGAGATTATCAAAGCAGTTCAATCTGCTAAAGAGAATTTCTCAGGTTTGATTATAGCTGGTAAAATGCACGGCGCTGGTGTAAAGGAACCTGTCGCGGATATTTCCGTTGCGGAGCAGTTGCTTGAAGCAGGTGCAGATGTGATTTTGGTTCCAGCTGTTGGGACAGTTCCTTCTTTTAACGATGAAGAATTACGCGCAGTGGTAGATTTAGTTCACAGTAAAGGTGGGCTAGTACTGAGTGCTATTGGGACTAGCCAAGAAACATCTGATACGGAGACAATTAGGGAAATAGCGCTGAGAAATAAAATTTGTGGAGTTGATATTCAACATATAGGTGACGCAGGATATGGGGGACTGGCAACAGTCGAGAATATTTATGCATTGAGCAAGGCAATTAGAGGAGTGAGACATACAGTATCTCGCTTGGCTAGGTCAGTAAATAGGTGATAAAGGAGTAAGCTATGGCTAAAGTAACAATTATGTTAGCATGTGCAGCAGGTATGAGTACAAGTCTGCTAGTGACAAAGATGCAAAAGGCAGCAGAAGATAAGGGGTTGGATGCAGAAATTTTTGCAGTTCCAGCTCCTGAAGCAGAAGAAATTGTAGCAACAAAGGAAGTAAATGTGTTGCTTTTAGGCCCTCAAGTTCGCTATTTACTAGGGGACTTTCAAGAAAAACTAAAAGATAGACAGATTCCTGTGGCGGTTATTCCGATGACAGATTACGGAATGATGAATGGTTCTAAAGTCTTAGATTTAGCTGAAAGTTTATTAGACTAAGATTGAGGAGAATGCTATGAATGAAAGTAATTTAGAATCTGTAATGGGGCTAATTATGTATGGTGGGGAAGCCAAAAGTAATGCTATGGAGGCTATTCAGGCAGCAAAAAAAGCTGATTTCTCAAAAGCCAATCAAAGATTAGCTGATGCGAATGCTGCCTTATTACAGGCGCATAAAGCTCAAACAGAAATGTTGACAAGAGAGGCACAGGGGGAAGAAACTTCAATTAGCCTCTTGATGGTACACGCGCAAGATCATTTAATGACGAGTCTGACCTTTGTTGACTTAGCAAAAGAAGTGGTAGAAGTGTACAAACGATTTGAAAAAAATTAGGAGTTTGGTATGAATACAATGTTGGATAAAATGCAAGAAAAACTTTCTCCAATTGCAATGAAAGTTGGGAATCAGAAGTTTTTAGTTGCTTTACGTGATTCATTTGTGGGGACTATGCCTGTTATTATGACAGGTTCCATTGCTTTGTTATTAAATGCTTTTCTAGTGGATTTACCACAACAATTTCACTTAGAAAGTATTACGAAAACCTTTCAGTGGCTTGTTGACATCAATAATTTGGTATTCAAGGGAAGTATACCAATTGTTTCATTGTTGTTCATCTATTGCTTGGGAGTGAATATCGCTAAGATTTACAAGGTTGATACAGTTTCTGCTGGTTTGGTATCACTTGCCTCGTTTGTCATTTCGATTGGAAGTACAGTTACAAAGAGTTTCCCTTTGGCAAATGTAGGAGATGTGAAATTAGATCAAATCCTACAAGGAATTGATAATCTAGCATTTGATGGTAAAAATCTGATGGTAACTATTGGGAATGTGATTCCAGGAAACCATATCAATGCTAGAGGCTACTTTACAGCCATGATGATTGGATTTTTAGCCTCTATTATTTTCTGTAAAGTAATGAAAAAGAACTGGGTAATCAAGTTACCAGATTCAGTTCCCCCTGCGATTGCTAAGCCGTTCACTTCTATCATTCCAGGATTTATGGCGATGTATATAGTAGCCATCTTGACTTATGTTTTCCATTTACTTAGCAATGACTTATTGATTGATTGGGTTTACAAGGTGTTACAAACGCCATTACTAGGTTTGTCTCAAAGTTTCTTTGCAGTTATTCTGATGATCTTTTTGAATAAGTTATTCTGGTTTTTTGGTCTCCATGGAGGAAATGTATTGGCTCCCATCATGGAAGGGCTATTTGGAGTTGCTATGTTAGCGAACTTGGATGCTTTCCAAAAAGGTGAACCGATTCCTTATATATGGACAAGTGGATCTTTTGGGGCGTTTGTCTGGTTTGGAGGATTAGGATTAGTACTTGCTATTTTAATTTTTTCAAGAAACAGTCATTATCGAAAAGTTGCCAAACTTGGTCTAGCACCAGTTCTGTTTAATATTGGTGAGCCGGTCAATTATGGTTTACCAGTTGTCTTGAATCCTTTGCTATTTATACCATTTGTACTTAGCCCAGTTTTCATGGCAACGGTAGCTTACTGGGCAACAAGCTGGGGTCTTGTTTCACCTGTTACGCAAAATGTTACTTGGGTAATGCCACCAATTTTATATGGTTTCTTCTCTACAGCATTTGATTGGCGTGCCATCATCTTATCAGTTGTTTGTTTGATTATTAGTGTCTTGACTTATTTCCCATTTGTGAAAATGGCAGATAAAACTGAATTGAGTTAAGGGTCTTACTTGCGTTTTTTGTGATAAAATAGAAATAGATTACGTGTAAGATGAGTTAGGTGTAGGATTTCTTATCTCCACTAAAATTGTTATTAGACAAAGGTTTATAGTCTGTTGAAGTTAGAATAGTACACTGTAACTTCTAAAACAGTGCTAGAAAATGATTTGAATTTTCTAATCGATTTAGTCATATTTTAGTTCATTTTTCTATAAAACATAACAAGAATGTTATCGCTTTATATAGAAAGATTGATATAGAAAGGGGTGCAGTAAAGGTAGATATCTTCTTGTGCCTCTTTTGCCATATTAGAAAGGAGATTTTATGGTTCAGACAAAACAGCCAAATATTATTTTGATTGTTGTAGATCAAATGAGAGCAGACGCCTTATCCTTGAATAGTAAGGATAAGCTAGTTAGCACTCCAACATTAGATATGATGGCTAGTGTAGGTTATAATTTTGAAAATGCCTATTCTCCAGTTCCTTCTTGCGTTCCTGCTAGGGCAGCTTTATTGACTGGCTTAGACCAAGATAAAAGTGGACGTGTTGGTTATCAAGATGAGGTGCCTTGGAATTTTACTAATACTCTTCCAAAAGTCTTTAAAGATATGGGTTATCAAACAGAGTGTATTGGTAAGATGCATGTTTTTCCTTCCAGACAGAGACTTGGGTTTGATCATGTCTTGCTTCACGATGGGTATCTACATGTTGATAGAAAGTATGACAAGGCTTATGGAAGTCAATTTGATTATGCTAGTGACTATCTAGCCTTTTTAAAGGGTAAAGTTGGTTATGATGTTGATTTGATTGATGACGGAATGGATTGTAATTCTTGGGAAGCTAGACCTTGGGATAAAGATGAGAAGTTACATCCAACAAACTGGGTTGTGAGTGAGTCCATTTCATTTTTACAAAGAAGAGATCCAACGGTTCCTTTTTTTCTCAAAATGTCTTTTGAAAAACCACATGCTCCATTAAATCCCCCAAAATACTATTTTGATATGTATATGGAACGCTTGCCTCAATTTCTCGATTTGCATATTGGGAATTGGGAAGTATTAGAAAAGCAAATTCCGTCTATTTATGCTTTAAGAGGGAAATTAAAGGAAGATGATCAAAGAAGAATGGTTGCTGCTTATTTTGGATTGATTACTCATATAGACCATCAAATTAGTCGCTTTTTGACTGCCCTAAAAGAATTTCGTCATGATAAAGATACGATTATCTGGTTCGTTTCGGATCATGGGGATCAGCTTGGTGAACATTATCTGTTTAGAAAGGGATATCCTTATCAAGGAAGTATCCACATTCCTTCGTTCATTTACGATCCGGCTGGATTGATAGCTGGTAATAGGGGAACAATCAAGCAATTAGTGAAAATCCAAGATATTTTTCCTTCACTCGTGGATTTGGCAGGAGGAACTACTACAGATGAACTAGATGGACGGAGTGTTAAGAATTTATTATTTGGACAGTACGAGGGGTGGCGAACAGAATTTCATGGTGAACATGCTTTAGGAAAAGATTCTAGTCAATATATCTTGACAGACCAGTGGAAATTTATCTGGTTTCCTGTTTTAAATCATTATCAGTTATTTGATATGAAAAAAGATCCGCATGAAATGAATGATTTGTATCCAAGTGAAAAATACCAACCTATGGTTCGTCAAATGAAGAAAAAATTAGTAGACTTTCTTAGATATAGAGAAGAAGGTTTTGTTGTGGATGAAGAGTTAGTTCCTGTTGAACTATCTAAAATAACACCCACTCTAACGAAAACGGGGGATACTTAATCATGAAGATGAAAAAAATCAAGGGTGGGACATTTATGATGGGAACAAATTCTGAAGAGGGCTTTTTAGATGATTTTGAAGGTCCTCAAGTCGCTGTTAGTGTAAAGGATTTCTCCATTGCGGATACTCCAGTTACGAATCAAGAATTTGCTCAATTTGTGAAAGAAACAGGCTATAAAACACTAGCTGAGCGACAAGAGTGGTCTTTTGTTTTTATATTGTTCGTTCCAGAGGCAGAAAGGGAGGGATATCCTCATCCTGCTGGGGCTCCGTGGTGGTTACAAGTTCCGAACGCTTGCTGGAAACATCCCTACGGTGAGAACAGTAATCTAGTGGGTTTAGAAGACCATCCAGTAGTTCATGTTGCTTTAGAAGATGCATTGGCTTTCTGTAATTGGAGCGGAATGTCTTTACCGACTGAAGCACAGTGGGAATATGCTGCTAGAGGAGGAAGACAATCTGAATATCCTTGGGGAGATACTCTTTTAGAAGGTGGATATTATCATGCCAATACTTGGCAAGGAAGATTTCCTTATGAAAATACTGCTTTAGATGGATTTATAGGAACGGCTCCTGTCTATGAATTTTTACCTAATGATTTTGGTCTATATCAAATGATTGGGAATGTTTGGGAATGGTGTCGCAATCCGAGATATACCTTATTAGCTAGTTTTAATGAAGATGACTATGAGTTGCCAAAATATGGGATACAAGAGGAGGAGTATGCTATCAGAGGAGGTTCCTTTTTATGTCATTGTTCTTATTGTAATCGATACCGAGTAGCTGCTAGAAATGGATGTATTTCTACTTCAACTAGTAGCCATCTAGGTTTTAGATGTTTGAAAGAATAGGATGGACTTAAAAAGTGGTTGAGATTATTTATTTTCTAATCATTATAATAGCTAGTGGATTGGGTTCTATATCAGGCATGGGTGGTGGAATTATAATTAAGCCACTTATGGATAGTTTTGGATACCATTCGGTCAGTGATATTGCTTTTTATTCTAGTTTCTCTGTTTTTATAATGGCGATTATTTCAACAATCAAAAGATTTTCACAAAGTAAAGAGATAAAATGGAGATTGATTTTTACGGTATCCTCTTCTTCTGTTTTAGGAGGATTTCTAGGTCATCTTATTTTTCAAGTTCTGTTATCTCAATTATCAGTACGGCTAGTATTCATTGTTCAAATGATTTTACTATTTGTGATGCTACTTGTATCATTTGTTTTAGCAGATTTTAAAAAAACTTATCAATTTGATAAGATAGGATTCTATATGATTTGTGGTCTTCTATTGGGCTTGATTTCTAGTTTTTTAGGGATTGGTGGTGGTCCGCTCAATGTATCTTTATTGATGGTGTTTTTTTCTATTTCGATAAAAGAAGCAACGATGTATTCTCTTGCAATTATTTTCTTTTCCCAGTTGTCTCATTTGGCTACAATTGTTGTGGTTACAGGTTTAAATCAGTATCATTTAGCACCTGTTCCAGTTATTTTTCTTGCTTCTATATGCGGAGGGGTATTGGGGACGGTTGTATCAAAAGTCTTACCTGAAAATTGGGTAAGATACTGTTTTAAAGGGATGTTATTCTTTGTCATGGGAATAACTTTATATAATTTATTTCATATTTTGTAAGGTCAGTGTGAAAATATTTAAATAGACTTCCTGTAAAAACTGGATTTAACGCCCTCTATTTGTCAAATTAAGCTAGACAGTCTTACCAACTCAGAAAATACCTGATGAGGTGTTTGGTATCCAAGGGATTTAGGTGGGATGTGATTTCTTGAGGCTGGGAAAAAAGTCTTTAAAATTAAAAAACGTATAATATCAGGTGTTGAAACTTTGATATTATGCGTTTTATTGTGGGAATATTTATTTCATTTTCCTGAAATTGAGTTTTTGCCCAGCCTAAAATTCTTGACTGACTTTGTTGAAATCTGTCTACTTTGGCAAGTCATGACACCTTAAAAGTCTATTTGAATGTTCGTTGAGACACCGCTGTCTTGGACATCCTAGATTCGCAAAAAAGCTCTCACTATCGTGCTGATTGGAAATATCTTTCCATTTTGAAAACTCTTTTCCCCAGTCAAATGTAATAGATTTAAAGAGGTTCACTAGAAATTGTGCTAGCCACCCTTGGATGGATTCTGCCACATATTTTGCCTTACGACTCTTGGTCTTCAAACTGACAATCAATTGACTATACCTGTTCGCTTACAAATAGGAGAGAACTTTTTACGAAAATCTAATGAATATGCCATAAGAACATTATACCGCAACGTGTACTATTTTTGGTTCATTTTACTATAGAAACTATTGAAGCACCTGTACGAAAATACATCATGAAAAAGGGGAGATAGGAAACAAATAAAGGCTTTTCCTGTTTTATGTAGATGTTCACACATGAAAATTGAAAGAATTTTAGAAAGCTGATTGGAGTGATTTTATTCATGATAGGAAAAAGGATCTGGTCAAAAATGATTGAGAAATAGTTGCTTAAAAAGCGTTTGCATGATACTATATATTGAAAGGAGGTGATAATATGGTAGAACAAAGAAAATCAATTACCATGAAAGATGTTGCTTTAGAAGCAGGAGTTAGTGTTGGAACAGTTTCACGTGTGATTAATAAAGAAAAAGGCATTAAAGAAGTAACTTTAAGGAAAGTTCAAAGGGCTATAAAAACATTGGACTATATCCCTGATAATTATGCTCGAGGTATGAAAAAGAATAGAACAGAAACTATCGCTTTGATTATTCCGAGCATATGGCATCCATTTTTCTCGGAGTTTGCCTATCATGTTGAGAAAGAGTTATTAAAATATAATTATAAATTATTTATTTGTAACGCTGATAGCGATTCACAAAATGAAATCGAATATATCGAAATGTTGAAACAAAATAAAGTGGATGGAATTATTGGTATTACATATTCTGATATTGACAAATATATTTTATCCGATTTACCGTTTGTAAGTATAGATAGACATTTTTCGGAAAATGTATGCTATGTTACTTCAGCAAATTACAAAGGAGGACAAACTGCAGCAGAGGAACTGGTTAGAAGGGATAATAAGCACCTTGCTTTTATTGGTTCAATTAATATGTATGAGAATGAGACTATACTCAGAAGTAAAGGATTCAGAGAAAAAGCTAAGGAATTAGGAGTAGATGTCTATAATTTTGAAATGAAAGAACCTTTAATAAATCCTGAAAATCAGATAAGAGTTTTTTTGCAATCTCATAAAGAAATTGATGGTATATTTACAATAAATGATATGATGGCTCTGAGAGTTATTAGTGTTATGAAAGAACTGGGGAAAATAGCACCTGATGATTACCAGATAATTGGGTTTGATGGTTTAAAAACTTCTGTCGATCAATCTTATCTAGTGTCTACAATAGTTCAAGATATTGGTATGATGGCAAAAGAATCTGTTGCAATGATACTGAAAATGATTAAGCGAGAAGAGATTCTAGAAAAACGAATCGTAATTCCCACATATTTTTGGGGAGATAAAACAACAAAAAAAATTTAAAAAGCGCTTGACAATTAATGAAAGCGCTGTTATAATATAATCAACAAATGAAACGTTTCAAAAAGGAGGAAAATAATGCGTAAAGGTACAATGTTATCTGTTGTTGCGGGGCTATCGTTAGCTATACTTGCAGGTTGTAGTGGAGGAACTAACTCAAAACAAGCTAGTTCTTCAAATGATATTAAAGTCTGGGTACAATTCTCTGACGAAACCAATGAAGGAAAAGCTTGGCAAAAAGTTGTTGACAACTTTAATCAATCAGGAAAAAGTAAGTACAAAGTTGTAACTGAGTATATTCCTCGTAGTGGTAGTGGTGGAGGATATGAAGACAAGGTTAATGCTGCTATCACGACTAATAGTCTTCCAGATGTTATTACCCTTGATGGACCAAATACGGCAGCTTATGCAAAATCTAAAGTGATTACTCCGCTAGATGATTATCTAAAAGATAATAATATGGATGATGTTTTGGACAGTATTAAACAACAAGGAACTTATGATGGCAAATTCTATGCATTTGGATTTTCTGAATCGAATGTTGGTGTTTATTACAACAAAAAAATGTTCAAAGAGGCCGGAATTGCGGAATCAGAGCTTCCAACGCTAGAAAAGCCATGGACATGGGATGAATTTAATACGATTGCTAAAAAATTGAAAGATCATTATAACAAACCGGCAATTGATTTTCGTATTAATTCAAACGATGAAATGTTACCATATGCTTATATGCCGTTGATTTGGTCAAATAATGGTTCTGTTGTAAACGAAGATGGAACAAAGGCAGAAGGATACTTCAACTCAAAAGAGAGTGTAGAAGCAGTTCAATTCATTCAAAATCTTGTAAAAGAAGGTTATACAACTGTTAGTCCAGTCGAAAAAGGTTTTGAAACAGGAGAGTATCCAATGCTTTTGAGTGGTTCTTGGACGATTGCTGACATGAATACAAACTACAAAGATATTGATTTTGGTATCCTTCCTTACCCAGTATCTAGTAAGACGAAAAAATTAGTATCCCCTTCAGGTAGTTGGCAATTAGCTGTTACGACAAAATCTGATAAAAAAGAGGCAGCATCTGAATTTGTTAAATTTGCTACAAATACAGAATCAAGTGAAATTATTAGCTTGGGGAATTCGGTCCTTCCGATTCGTAAATCTACAATTGAAAATATCAAAGATAAAGTGTCCGAACCAATGCGTTTCTTGATGGAACAAAATTCAAAAACAGCTCATGCTCGCCCAGTTGTCGTAGCATATCCTCAGGTTTCTAGAGCTTTTCAACAAGCGATGCAAGATATCAGCTATTATGAAGAAAATCCAAATGTGCAAAAAGTCTTGGATACTCGTACAAAAGAAATGCAAACTGCTATTGATCAGTCACTCAAATAATCTGTAAAAAAGAAGGTGGAAGGAAAATGTTTGGAACTACCTTCCCCTTTCTTGTTAATAGCCTAGTTTGATATATATGATTAAAGGAGATGGATATGAGTAAAGAAACTGTTGTGGATACAAAAAGACGTGAAAAAATAAAGGATAACATACTAGGTTATAGTTTTTTAGCTCCAGCTTTAATTTTATTAGGTATCTTTTTAGTAATTCCAGTTGGAATGGTCATTTATTACGCTTTTACAGATTATTATTTGTTGACACCAGATGAAAGAAAATTTGTTGGACTTGAAAATTTTATTCGATTAACAAAAGATCCGATTTTCTTAAAGAGCTTCTTGAATACTTTGAAATTTGTTGTTTGGATTATTCCAGTTCAATTGGGAGCGGCCTTAGGAATGGCTTTGATTGTTAATAAAAAGCGCAAAGGGAATATGTTTTTTAAAGTGGCTTTTTTTGCTCCAGTTGTCATGTCCTTGGTAGTTATTTCTATTCTTTGGCTTTATCTTTTAAATCCAAATAGTGGCTTATTAAATGCTATTTTAAATAAGGTAGGTATTGCTTCTCAACCTTTCTTGACTAGTCCTAAACAAGCTATGTATGCAATTGTTTTTGTTTCTGCTTGGCAGGGTGCAGGTTATCAGATGCTTTTATTTTTAGGAGGAATGCAGAATATTCCACAAGATGTCTATGAAGCTGCTGAATTAGATGGATTCTCAAAATGGGCTCAGTTTCGTTATATCACGATGCCCCTACTAAAACCAACAGCCCTGTTTGTATTGTTAACAACTTTAATTTCTGCTTTTAAGCTAATTGTACAACCAATGGTTATGACGCAAGGTGGGCCATTAAACTCAACAATTACTATGGTGTACTATATTTATCAACAAGGTTTTACTGATCGTCTTGTAGGATATTCTAGCTCAATCGCTTTAGTATTTACAACGTTAATTGGTATGATTAGCTTAGTGCAACGTCGCGTTCTGAAGGAGGATGACTAAGATGAAACGATTTAAACCAACAACAATCTTAGAATATATTCTGTTAACCCTATTGGCAGGACTCTTCCTTTTTCCTATGGTTTGGATGGTAGTTTCAGCCATGAAGCCAGAAGCGGATGTTTATAAAAATTTAACTAGTTGGCAAGCCTTCTTACCAAGTTTAAATCCCGCTGATTGGTTTAAACCTTATCAGGAAGTATTTGAGCGATTTAGTATTTTTACCTATCTAGGGAACAGCATTTTTTATGCTGGAACGTTTGCTATTGGTTCTATTATTGTCAATGCACTGGCCGGTTTCGCTTTTGCAAAAGTCAATTTTTCAGGTAAGAAAATTTTATTTGGTTTCTTACTTGCTTTACTTATTATTCCAGTAGAAACTGTGTTAATTCCACAATTTACCATTATCAATTCCTTAGGTTTGGTCAATAATCGTCTTGCAGTTATTATTCCAGGATTGGCGAGTGTATTTAATATTTACTTATTTAGGAATTTCTTTATTGCAATTCCAGAAGAGATTCTTGAGTCTGCAAAGATGGACGGAGCAAGTATCGTTAGAATTTTCTTTAGAATTATGCTTCCAATGTCTAAACCTGCAGTTGCTACAGTTGGTGTTTTATCATTTATTTCAAGCTGGAATGATTATATCTGGCCATTGATGGTTTTGACAGATTCTTCTAAATTTTCAATGCAGGTTGCAATTACAACTATTAATACAACTCAACCAGTTTATATCAATCAGGTAATGGCTGTATTAACTATTTCAACGATTCCGTTGATTTTGGTCTATGTAGTCGCTCAGAAATATATTGTTCAAGGTCTGGGTGGTTCCGGAACTGGAATAAAATAGGATATACTTATGATAAATAAAACATTTACAGTAGAAAAAGCCAATCGTTTTATAGCAGAAAATAAACATCTCGTTAATACTCAATATAAGCCTGAAGAACATTTTTCAGCTGAGATTGGTTGGATCAATGATCCAAATGGATTTGTCTATTTTTGTGGAGAATACCATCTCTTTTATCAATTCTATCCTTATGATAGTGTTTGGGGACCTATGCACTGGGGTCATGCTAAAAGTAAGGACTTGGTGACTTGGGAGCACTTGCCGGTGGCACTTGCTCCTGACCAAGATTATGACCGAAATGGTTGTTTCTCAGGCTCTGCCATTGTCAAGGATGATCGCCTCTGGCTCATGTATACTGGGCATATCGAAGAAGAAACTGGTGTCCGCCAAGTGCAAAATATGGCATTTTCAGACGACGGGATTCACTTTGAAAAGATTGAACAAAATCCAGTTGCAACTGGAGCAGACTTGCCAGATGAGTTGATTGCTGCTGATTTCCGTGATCCAAAACTCTTTGAAAAAGATGGACGCTATTACTCCGTAGTAGCTGCCAAACACAAGGATAATGTGGGCTGTATCGTTCTACTAGGGTCCGATAACCTAGTAGAATGGCAGTTCGAATCTATCTTTTTAAAAGGTGTGGAACATCAAGGTTTTATGTGGGAATGCCCAGATTACTTTGAGTTAGATGGGAAGGATTGCCTTATTATGTCACCCATGCGTTATCAGCGTGAGGGAGACTCATATCATAACATCAACTCATCGGTTTTGTTCACGGGTAAGGTAGATTGGGGAGAAAAACGTTTTATCCCAGAATCAGTTCAAGAAATTGATCATGGTCAAGACTTCTATGCTCCACAAACATTGTTGGACGATCAAAATCGTCGTATCCTGATTGCTTGGATGCAGACATGGGGGCGTACCCTTCCAACCCATGACCAAGAACACAAATGGGCTGGTGTCATGACTGTTCCTAGAATTCTAAGATTGGAAGATGGCAAACTAAGACAATTCCCTGTTAAAAAAGGCCAATATCAAATCCAAATAGATAAAGATTGTCAATACCATTTAGGAAATGATACAGATTATCTTGAATTTGGTTATGACAGTAATGCGCAGCAAGTTTACATTGATCGTAACCATCTTGTTCAAAAAATTCTAGGTGAAGAAGAACAGGATACTAGTCGACGGTATGTAGATATTGAAGCTAAAGAATTGGAAGTTGTTCTAGATAAAAATTCCATAGAGATTTTTGTCAATCAAGGTGAAGCAAGCTTGACTGCAACTTATTACCTAACAGTGCCAGCTGAGCTATCACGAATCGATTAAAAATTAAGTAACTTCTCCTAAAGAAAAATCTCTTTCTATAAATGTTGAAAGAGATTTTTTTGTTTGATTAGATAGTAGAAAAGGCGAAAAGATGCTTATATACTTGAGGAGGAAGCCGTTTGAGACAAGAAAAAAAGCCTTGATGTTAAGGCTTTTCCTGTTGTATTTAGATGCCCCCTACAGTCGATTTAGAGTTCAAATAAGTAAAAATGAGTAACAAAAATATTGATAAATCAAGGTTTTGCCACTCTCTAAATTGCCTGTAAAAATAAAAGGTAGAACAAAAGTAGAACATTTTTTATCTTATTTCTTTAAGGATAAGTATCAAGGCATCTAAAACTCGGGAGCGTTGTTCAGTTGGAAGAGTTTTTAATTCATCAACAAGTAGAGAAATTTTGGGGTCTTCTTCTTTTAATTGTATATCAAAGAATGTATCTAAATCTACTTCTAAGGCTTCCATTACTTTCTCTAGCGTTTGAATCTTTAAGTTAGTTGAAAGATTTTCTAATTTGTAGATATAATTAGTACCCAAATCAGCCATCTCTTCTAGTTGTTCTTGAGTATATCCTCTTTCTAAGCGCAATAGACGGATTCTTTTAGAGATGTAATCTTGAAGATTGGTTTTGTTATTTGTCATGTAGTACCTCGCTACTTACATGATACAGTCAAAATGGTACAAATTTTAGACTTTTTAAAGTTATTTTACACATAAATAACCTTTAAAGGTTGCTTTGTGGTATAATAAGTTTATAAAGAAAAAAGAGGAAACAATATGAAAAAATCAACAATCGCAATGACAGCAGCCGCAGCTGCTACAGTTTCTCTATTTAACACAGTAGGCGCAGAAGAAGTCGCTCCAAAACCAGTGAATGTGGAAGCACCAAAGGCGGAAGTTGTGGAAACAACTGCTTCTGCGGTAGCGACAAAAGAAGAAGTTGCTACAAAAGAAGCAGAAGCTAAAAAAGCGGATCAAGCTGTAGCGGAAGCCACACAGGCGATAAAAGACGCCAAGCGTGCTACAAATGAAGCAGATTCTCTTGTCAATGAGAAAACAGAAGCTGTGAAAAAAGCAGAGGATTTTGCGAAAAAGGCAAGCCCAGCAGTTATTACAGAAGCTGAGAAAGCAGTTACTAAGGCAGAAGCAGAAGTTCCTGCGAAAGCAGAAGCGGTTAAAAATGCAGAAACAAAAGCTACAGAAGCAAACCAAGCGGTATCTGCACAAGAAGCAGTTGTAGCAGAAAAAGAAGCTACTCAAGCTACAAAAGAAAAAGCACTTACAAGTGCCACAGAAGCGGTTCAAATCGCCACAGACGCTGTTAATGGCAAAGGTTTGGAAAATGCCAAGGAAGCCCAAAAAGAAGCCGTAGAAGCCGAAAAAACAAGCAAACAAGCGCAAACAGATGCAGAAACTGCTCTTAAAGAAGCAGAAACAGCAAATCAAGCTACAAAAGCGCAAATTGAAGAAACAAAGGCAGAGATTGCTACAAAAACTCAAGCGGTATCGGATGCCAAAGCAGAACAAGAAAAGGCAGACAAAGCAGTAACAGGCCTAACTGCTGAGTATAACCAAGCGGTATCTGCTTTGAAAGCTATTCAAAATACAAAACAAGGTACAATTACTTTAGCTCCTAAGTTTATTGAAGCTGTAAAAGCTCGTGTAGCTCTCTTGAAAGCAGTTGAAAATGGAGAATACAACGATCGTTTAGATGAAGTTCCTGTTAAGTTTAAAGAAACTCGTGCAGAAATTCTGAAAACTCAATTGGAAAATGCTCAAATCAATCATTTTGTACCTGTAGAATCTGATTCTAAAGATACTAAGAAATATGATTTGAATAATCTACCAGAAGATTTTAAACGTGATTTGACTCTCTATGCAGCAGACCTAACAAATCAAATGCGTCGTCAACTTGGTTTGTCTGATGTGAAAGTGACTGAGGATTCATTCCATTTTGCAGATAAAATTGCACGTGAATACGAAAAAGATGGTGTTACCCCTGAGTTGCTAGATAGCTACCGTGCTAAGAAAAATGGTCATGGACACTATGCTATCGGTATCAATAAAGTTGCTAAAGAGTATGGTTTGAATGATGGCATGTCTGAAACTGACCGTAAAGAGGGAGAAGGTCGAGGGCTTCAAAGTTATGAGAATTCAGTAAACTTTATTGAAACTAATCCTAAGAAGAAGTCTGAATTAGAATACTTAACTAAGTCAGAAATTCGTACTAAACTCTATGAGTCTTTGGTTATGTTTGTATCTACAGAAAATGATTATGGACATACTCGTGGTACACTTGGTTTTGAAAAAGGTGACACTACTCTTTATTACGGAGGTTTTGGTGCTAGTCAAGTAGCAGGTATGTATACTTTGCACACAGTACCGGGTATCCCAGAAACATTCATGGCTAACTCAACTTTTAGTCGTACAGAAGTGGAAAATCCATATACTAAAGCTAGAGACACAGATAGTGTTAAAAAAGCTGAGGCTTTGGTAGCTACTAAAAAAGCAGAAAAAGCACAAGCAGAACAAACTCTTAAAACTGCTAACCAAACTGTAGCTGAAGCAGAGACTGCATTGCAAACTGCAAACTCAAACTTGAAAGCACAAGAAGCTAAGTTGGTAGATACAGTAGCCTTGAAACAAGCTCTTCAATCTGCTACAACCACTCATAATCAAGCCGTAGTCGCTCTTTCAAATGCCAATGCCTTGGTTGCTACCTTGTCTGCTACAAAGGCAGATAAAGAAGCGAAGTTGGCAGAGTTGAAAGCAACTGCAAAACAAGCAGAGAAAGAATTTAACCAAGCAAAAGAAGAAACCAAAGCAGAGAAAGCAACTCTTTCTTCTCTTCAAGCAAAAGCAGAAGAAGCTACTCAAGCGGTATCTGTTGCCAAAGAAGCACTTAACCAAGCAAAAGCACAAGTTGTTTCTTCAAAAGAGTTGGTTCAAGATTTGAAAGTTGCTGTCAAAGAGCTTGAAACTCGCAAGGCAGAGTTGAAAGATGCAGAAGAAGCGCTCAAAGAAGCAAAAGCAAACCAAACAACTGCACAAGAAGCACTTGAAGCAAAAGAAAAAGTAGCCAAAGAAGCGCATAAGGCTTATGCAGTAGCAAAAGCAAGTTATGAAGCAGAGCAAGCTCGTCTTCAAGCAGAAGAGTTGAAGAAACATCCTGTAACAGAAAAGGGTATCCCTGAAGTCCGTCCAGCTCTTCCAGAGTACGTACTTCCAACAACTCCATCTGTTCCTAGCGTTCCTGTAGCTCCTGTAGCTCCTGTTCTTCCAACAACTCCACGTGTTGAAGTTCCTGTTGTAAATAACAATGGTGGGGTGTTTGGCCAAGATAAAGCCAAAGTAGATGTAGTTGCCAAACAAAAAACGGAAACTAAGACTGCAAAAGATTCTCAGACTGGTAACTGGATTGAGACAGCTGGTCGCTGGTGGTATCAGCATGAAGATGGTTCATACACTACTAATGGTTGGGAACTAATCAAGGGTACATGGTATTACTTTGACAATACAGGCTGGATGCAAACTGGCTGGGTCAAAACTGGTGGCTCATGGTATTACTTGAATGAAACAGGTTCACTGGCTACAGGCTGGGTCAAAGACAATGGCACATGGTACTATCTTAAAGATAGCGGTAAAATGGCTACTGGTTGGGTAAAAGATAATGATACATGGTATTACCTTGATAGCGCTGGAACTATGAAAACAGGCTGGTTTACAGTTTCTGGTAAATGGTACTATGCCTATAGCTCAGGAGCTTTGGCAGTGAATACTACTACACCAGATGGCTATACGGTCAATGCCAATGGTGAGTGGGTATAAAGACAAAATTGTAATAATAAAAAGAGAGAGCGATTGCTCTCTTTTTTGAATTTAGTAGTAAATTACGTTAAGTGATATGATTATAAAAATAAATATTTTAATAATTATTTATTGTTTTCTCCATCTTTAATTATGCTTATCAAACCCATCTCTCTCATATATACTTCAAAATCTTCCATACTCATCATATGTTCTATATATTCAATTATGCTTGTAAAACCCATCTCTCTCATATATACTTCAAAATCTTCCATACTCATCATATGTTCTGTATATTCAGTTATGCTTGTAAAACCCATCTTTCTCATATATACTTCAAACTCTGCCTCTTCATCTATAATAGCAAGTAAATAAGTTTTAAACTTGATAAGTAATTTATGGGGTGAAGGTGATTTAATTTCTGTTTGAAGTGTATCATTAATCTGATTAATTACATTAGAGGTTAAAAATTTCTTATTTCTTATCTCTTTAGGTAATTTATTTTGTAGTTTTGGTTCTAGTTCAATTTTTAGGTATTTTTTAAGATTAAAAACTAGTTCAAGTATTTCCACTAGGATAAGGAGAGACTGTGTAGGGAGTATATTTAAAAAATTATAGATTGTATTTAGTGATTTTTCTTTATTAAAAGATGCACTATTAAAATCTTTACTAGACTCAACATTTTTAAAGTTTTCAATTAATCCATCAATTAGCTTAGCCCATGATTTTATATCTAAGTCTACTATTGTTTGATTGGTATCAAGAAATAAATGTAGTGTTAGATTTTTTCCAGATAATTCAGAAGAATATTGAATAATAGAATTAGATATTATTTCCAAATTCCTTGGTTCTAATTCTTTAAAAAATGATTGCAGTAAATCTAGTTTATCACTTCTATTTATAGGATAACTGAGACTTTTTTGCAAATCGGTTAATCCTTCATAGATACGAAATTCATCGAACAGTTTGAAAGACGTTGGTATGTTACGTATATGTTTTATGTAAACTTCCTTTGTTGTTCTCGTTCTAACTTTATTTTGGAAATTTTTAGAACGTTGAATCCAGTTATATAACGTTTTTTCAGAATTCGGAGCATCTCCTTTAAAATATTCATCAAGAAATGCTTTATCCGTCAGATCTTTATTGTCTTCTCTCAGTATTCTGACTATAGTATAGAAAATATTGATGTTGCTAATAAATTTAGAAAATAATTCGTTGTTTTCTAAATTACGGTAGTTACTTTTTTTTTTCATCTTATTGACGAAGTGATTAAGCAAAATTCTATTACTTTCATCACTTCTATATAGTAAAAATTCATTAAAATTATTTTCTTGGGAAATCATGACCGATACTCCTTGTTTATTATTTTGATTATCATAACATAATCTGAATTGAATGCAATGTAAAATAAGAGAAGTATTTTTATATAAATAAATTTTTATTTTACTGAATCGCGTTCTTGTTTTGGGTTAAAATAAACTTTTAAAATACATTTAGCGTTTTACACAATCTATAGTAAAGAGGATGTGGTTAATATGAAGTAGAAGAACTATATAATTTCACTAATACGTGCTTCTATATAATAGAATGTTTTGATTATAACATAAGCTGAATTGAATGCAATGTAAAATAAGAGAAGTATTTTTATATAAATAAATTTTTATTTTACTGAATTACGTTTTTGTTTTGGGTTAAAATGAACTTGTAAAATACATTTAGTGTTTTCAAGATTTATAGAAAGGATGTGATTAATATGAAGTAGAAGAGGTATGTAATTTCGCTATTTTCACTACTATGTGATTCTCTACATATATTAGTAGAAATGTTAATGAATAGAGATAGAAAAGAGAACAATCATGAATTGTTTAACATTACAGACAGCAGGTTTACTACTTGGTGTCTCAGATAGTAAAGATTTTGAGACAGCTGTTGTAGTTGGTGCGACTTTCCAGATTGGGAGCCGGACAGCAAATGGAAGGTTTACAACACATTCAATTAAAGTTATGAATGTAAATGCTAGCGACTTTATAAAGTATTTAGATAGTGTAGTTACATTAACACTTTCAAATACTACAATTAGCTCGTATATTTCAGGGAATAGTGCTTCTTTATCAATTAAAGCAGACTCTGTAAAAGTCTCTCAAGCCAGCTGAGGTACTTAATATGTTTAAAAACAAGTATAGAGTAGCAATAGATTATTTCAAAAAACGTACAGAGTTAGAGAAGTTTTTACTAATTCTTGTGTCGTTAGCTTTATTGATTAGCTTTATTTATGCTTTACCAGCTATTTTGGATCTTTTATTAAAAATGGTTGTTTTACTGCTTATAGCGTTACCGTTTGCTGTGTGGGTTGGTTTGAATACAAAACGAGAAGAAGTTTACTATGATAATAGCAAACTCTCTCTGTGTTTCAAACAAATTGTAAGTAGATTGGATTCAGACTCTAAAAATCGTTATCTTTTTCAAAAATGGCAAGCAGTTCGAGCGAGCAAGAAAAAAACTGCAAAAATTATTGAAGTAGTGTGTGTGACAGATTCAAATGTAAAAGACTTCAACTCTAATGAAGTTGAAGCTCAAATAAATATTTATTTGTCAGAGTTTCTTGAAAATCATGCTATGACATCAACAAACGCTGAAAGCTTTTCGTGTCAATCAGTAGCAGTAGCCGAGTATAATAACGTGAACTATCTATTTATACGCTTTTTGCTTGCTGTTAATGGGAATGAAGCTAGTTCTTTCAAGAAAGAATTAGATGTATATAAAGCTAAACAAGAAAAAATAGTGCAGGTAGAGGATAGTGATTTCAGTAATTAATGCTGTACTAGATGCTGAGTTATTGAAGAGAGGAATTCACTTTCCTCTCCCAATAGATGTAAAAAAACCACATTTAGCAATTTTTGGTTCGAGTGGAAGCGGTAAGACATATGCAAGTCAGTTACTACTTGCAAAAGCAGTTTTGAGCTCTGCAAAATTAGTTGTCGCAGACTTCAAAGGAGATTTAGAGTTTTCATTTCTTGAGAATCAGGAGAATTTTTATAGATTTGAAAGAGTAGGATTGTTCTTTGATTTTGTATCTGATACTTTGCTGAAAAACAGGCAATCTGGACAAGATGAAAGTAGAAGTCTAATCATATGTTTTATTGATGAGATGAGTGCGTATTTTACGATGCTAGAAAAGAAGGAACGTGATACTAGGATTAGACAACTTTCAAGGATTTTGATGCTTGGTAGATCTTTTAATATTCATGTTTGGATTAGTCAGCAAAGACCAGATGCGGAATATTTTGGTAAGTCGAGAGAAAATATACATAATATTCTACTTCTTGGGTCATTCAGTAAAGAAGTATTAAATATGTTAATAAGCGATGAGAAAGATGTAGTAAATCGTAAACATTCTAGAGGTAGGGGATATCTCATTAGTTCTGGAGAAGCAACTAAAGAAATAGTTGTTCCGATTTATAATGTAGCTAAAGTTCAGAGCAAGATTTTAGAGGGTATGTATAAGAGTAGTGAGGCAGTTGACTCTGAGTAGCCCGTGGCGAAGCAGAATGTCTTACTGCCTCGCTCGGCTCTGCCGAGCAGTAGGGGGATATGTAATAACCCCCGTTCCATTGTCACCTAAATTCTTTGCTTTAGAAATCCCACTTTAGGGAAAGAACTTCTCTCTACTTTAAAAAGCTCTCAAATCAAGTCTTTTCGTACTTGATAAAACTTAGGGTGCTTATTCCTTGAAATAGTGGAATAATTAAAATATAGAAATTTCGCTACTCAAGTAATAGTTAACAAAAATAATCCACCGCCTTGTTAATTTTCACTTATTAGGCGAACTGAAAGAAGGAGATTATGTCTTATAAAAATGAAATTGAAGAGTATCTTCAAAAAAACAATAACCGCAAGCCAGTCATCATGACTAGTATCGATGAAGCTACGTTTGTCATCAAACCGACAGAAGATACTGTAGGAGAATATCCAGATAATTGGCATCAAATTGCTTTATCTCTATCTGAAACAGTAGCAGAAAAGCTATCCCTCCCAGTTCTATTTGGAGATTATATTCCACTGAAAACCTCACCAGCAGGCTATACTGACGGCTTTACCTTTCAGAATCTCCCTTATTACTTTGCGATTGCTTGGCATCAAACTAATTTTACTATGGGAATTATCCTGAAATTTTCTGCATCGGCTTTGTCTCACTATAAAGCCTCCTATCAAGACTATTATAGTGAAGCAATTGACGTTCACAATATAGCACAACTGCTGTACGCTGACTATTATGACTTGCGCCTCTCTCGTATTGACCTTGCTGTTGATTACTTTAATTATCCAATGTCTGTCAGTGAGCTTTACCAAAGTATGAAAGGTAAGCGATATATCATTACCAATCACAAGGGACGTAAAAATGTTTCTAACATTAGCGCTCAAGAAGTAAATGGTCAGGCGCAAACGATATATATTGGTAGCAAGAAAAAGAATGTAAATGCTCTGTTGCGGATCTATAACAAGTATCAGGAACAATTAGACAATCAAGGTCGCTATATGCACTTAACTAAGTATTGCAATTCTTGGGTCCGTATGGAAGCTTCTTACAAAGGAACTTATAGCAATCAAATACTAGCCTTACTTCTTGATATTGATAGCCCTCAAGATTTGAGCAAGCTCATTGTTAATAAAATGATTGACAAGTATTGTTTTCATGACACCAAGACTGGTCAACTGTTGCCATTCACTAGTGATTTACTTAAAGGATTTGGTAGCTTCCCAGAGCTTGAATCCTTAAACTCTCGAAATAATGATTTATTAGCAACCATTTCTTATTTGTTAAAAGGTAGCGGATTTTATCCACTTCTAAAGAAAATTGAGGAAATTTGGGGTACGCAAGCCCGTAATCACTTTATCATTAGGCTAATTCAAGAGTATGAGTGGAACTACCTACCAAACCAAGATGTTGAGCTATGGATTAACAAATTTGGTTCAGAGCTCTCTCAATTAAATTATAAAGAGTATTTTGAAGATAGTTTTAATTTATTCTATCAAAAAAACAATATTACTCCGAAACGACCTAAAAATAAAGAGTAATATTGCGTGAAAAATAGTATAGGGATGATTTTCACCATCTCTATACTATTGTCTCATAAAAAAGGAGAATTTTCTATGACTGAGATAAATAAAATTACTGTTGATTTAATCAATATAGAGATACAATTGCCAGAAGATAAAATTATCGTTGATAGAAAAGAATATGATAATTTACAACATAACTCTTCTCAAGGTAGGTATATGACCTTATCTGATGTTCTACAACTTTTATCAGTTTCAAGACCGTGGTTACTTGATAATGTATTGTATAACCCAAAAATCCGTAGAGAAATTGATGTTGAATTAAATCCAAATGGGTTTGTTAAATATCCTGAGAACCAAGGTGGACGCTATTTCTTTTTGGCGAGTAAAACAAAACAATGGTTTGAAGAAAACTTTAGAGAAATTATGATATAATAGCCTTGGCAAAAACCTTGGTTATCTAATGAAAGAGGTAACTATTGGCAACTTTTAGACAACGTACAAAAGGTGGTACATGGGATTATAGAATTGTAGATAGTGACAAAAAACTTGTTGCATCAAAAGGTGGTTTCCGAACGAAGAAGGAAGCAGAAAAAGAAGCTTTAGCTATCGAATTGAAGTTGATGTCAGGTGCAAAAATTAATTCGCAAGCTAGTTTATATGAGTTATGGGAAGAGTGGTTTGATGTTGTTGTAAGACCACTTGGAAAAAGTGAATCAACGCTTTTTAAGCATATGAAGAGAGGGGACTTGATAAAGGAACTTTTTCAAGATAGATCGGCAACTTCTATTCGTTTTAGTCAATATCAACGAGCTTTAAATTCGTATGCTGAGAGGGTTACAAAAGATACTGTAGCACGACTAAACTCAGAAATCCGAAAAGTCATTCAGTTTGCTCAACGTGACCAATTAGATATAGTTGATTTTACTGATGGTGCGATTATTTCAGGGATGAAGAAAAGCAAGACAACAGACGAAAAATATATTGATAATATTGAAGACTATTATAAGATTTTAGTTCATTTAAAAAGTCATCTTAATTACAGTAAATCTGTGATTCCTTATCTTTTGTTTGTTTCCTTTAAAACAGGGATGCGTTTCGGAGAGATTTTAGGTTTAACTTGGGATTGCGTTGATTTTGAAAATCAAGTAATTCACACTTATAGGCGCTACTATAATTATAAATGGAGACCACCCAAAACGGATACATCTGTTCGAGATGTACCTATAGATGAAGAAACATCTGAGGTTTTGAAATTATTAAAGAAAGAACAAAAGATTGTCTATAAAAATCAAGGGATTAAGGAAAAAGAAAATTTCCTCTTCTATGATACTGTGTATGGAGTTCCTAGTAACAATGCTGTAAATCAAAGTTTACAAACGATACTAAAAAAACTAGAAATTTTTCCATATAATTTAACTGCTACGGGTATAAGGCATACTTATGCTAGCATGTTGCTTGCAAAGGGAATTGATATCTGGGTGGTTGCTCATGTAATGGGTCATAAAAATATAAAACAGGTAACAGAAACATATGGTCATCTTTTAAAAGAGAAGAAAGAAAAAGAACATCAGATTATTCGAAACCTTTTAAGTGAGTATCCGTTGGTAGAACAAAAGTAGAACAGATACGAAAAAAAGCCTTTAGAATAAGGCTTTTAGGCACTAAATTATGCCCCCTACAGGTATTTTAGAATGTATATTGCTTAGATATTCCTTATTTTATTAGCTTTTTAAGGTATTAAAGTAGTTATATAAGTTTATGAAGGGTATCCTGCACGGCAAGGGCACGGCTGATTTTGAGTTCGAAACTGAGGAGTTTATAACTCAAAATTTCGATTAAATCAGCATTTAACGATAGTATGTTTGTCATAAAATGATAAATTTTTAGATTGTGGAATTTTTTTCAACTTAATTCTTGATTTTTTTTCTAAATTGTTATATACTTAATTTACGGGATAATATAATCCCGTCAGAAAGGGGTGATAATATGGGAAAAGAGAATGTTAGAATGCGTTTAGCGTCTGAATCCAGGCAGATATTAGATAAGCTTAAAGATGATGTTTACAATAAATTAGGCTATGAAGTAAGCTATTCCAGTATTGTTAGTCAGGCTGTTAGAGAATACGTTCCTAAAAAAGAACGTATAGATTGGATAAAATTAAAAGAGACAGCTATACCGTTTTCATCGTTAAAACAGAGCAATAATTGGGAGTACCAGACATCACTTATGTTAGAGGAAGATGTATTAATCTTACTGTCTGAACTACAAAATTTTTTCTTAGATGTCTTCCAAGCGAAACGCATACATAGAGCATTTTGTATACGTCTATGTTTGAGGGCACAATTTTTATTAAGTAATAATGATTCTTAATACTATCAATATTAATGCGGAGTGTAATGCTCCGCTAAAATAAAACCTACTAGGGGATAAAAACACTACTTTATTTAGAATGGAAATAAGAACGTATTTTTTACTAATATTGTTTAGAAAGGAGTTTCTTTATGACACCAGAAGAACAAACTGCTTTGGAATACTTTTATGAGGAACTCGAGAGTTACGGTGAAGATGAGCAAGGAGAGGTCTTTGATTTGTATGATAATTAAATCATCTCCATAGTTTCTGAGAATAATTGAGAAACTATACTCTAAATCATAGGTTTATGTAAAGCTAGATATACACAAAAGGAGGTACGAATGAAGATGAAAGCTAGAGCTTCACCGTTGAATTGATTTTGTTTCTAGAAAAAATCAATAATTAGAAAAAATAAGAGGTAAGAAATGAATAGAAATGTACTAGAGTTTCTGAAAACAGAGACAGCTGAGAAAATTAGCCTTTTCATCAGGAAAATAAATGGATTAGAAGGAAATGTGACATTACTTTCTATTAACTCTCAAGATTTGGAAGATATTAAAAATGCTATGCTTTCCAATTCTAATCTCGGATTAAAAATTGCGAGACTGGATGTGATGAAGAAAATAGCATATGCTTCTAATCGTACTCATTATAAAGATGGAACGACTATCATGGATGACATCTCATCTGGTAAAATACATCGTCGCCCTAAAAGCTATATCTAATAAGGAAGGTTAATCCCTCTTCCTTATTAGATATTTAAAAAAAGGAGAAAAATATGCTTAAGAATTTTTGTCAAAATGCCTTTATTAGTTTATATTTCATAGTGTCTCTGCTAGGAGGATTTTCAGCTCAGGTTGACCTAAAATCCTTCTCTCCTTATCAATCTATGAAGATAGCCTTGTTATTAGGAGTTACTTTAATTTTATTGCAACTTCCAATAATGTTTGCTAAATTATTAGAAGCTTTAAAAACCAAGAAAGGTGAAACTCATGAATGACATCGTAAAAATGAGATTAGCCTTTTGTATCACTATAATATTGATGGCATGCTCTGTTTTTGTGTTTACTCCTGTTGGAGAAGGCATGTCCCTACTTTGCTCAATTTTTGCTACCCCGTTTTTATTTATTTTTGTTTTCTATTTTTTTAAAATAAAATTAAGAATTTTACTTATTATTATCAAGGATTTCATAAAAAAATTTAGATAGGTATAAGATGTTTAAAATTAAACAAACGGCTTCTTTGTCTGAGCACTACTTTTTAAATACATCTAAATTGAGAAGTATTCGCTGGTTTACTATAGGATTTTTGAGCATATTGTCCCTTTCTAGTAGTATTCTTTTTAAGGGATGGTTTCTCCAAATGATTACATTATCTGTTGGATTGATTATAACTTCGTACATTGAAAGAAAAATCAAGGGATGGGCTCAGCAGATTGAACCGCTGTTAATTGTCAGAGAAAACCTTCTATTTATGCTTCGCAGAAATTCCTTTCTTTTTACAGCAACAAAAGATGGCGCTATTCTTCGTTCAGCTAAATTTAATTACCAATTGAATGATGTTTCAATTGTAATCTATGCATTTAAGTCTGGGGATGAATTCACGAAAGAGATGGACAATTTAGACGTTCTCCTAAGTAGTGCTCTAGGAATAAGCCTATCGTCAAAAGAAATTTATGCGACTCATGTTGAATATGTTTTTGTATATAGACAGCCTGAACGTTTACATGTTACCTCCCTCCCTCTTGAAGATGATAGCCTGAAAATTAAAATCTATGATGATTTTGTTATCGATTTGAGAAAAAACTTTTCCATGCTTATATCGGGTGCCTCCGGTAGTGGTAAATCTTTTTTTACATATTATTACTTGACTCGTTTCATATCTCAGACCGTAAATGGGAAACATGCAAAAATATATGTGATTGACCCAAAGCTGTCTGACCTTTATAAGCTTTGTCAGCGTTCTAAGATGCCGATAGCCCATTATGGAACGAGTAATGAGGATGCCTTTAGAATTCTGCGTCACTATATCAAGGAGCTAGATAGACGTATGCTAATCTATAATCAAAGTGATTTGTTCGATGGTATTGGCATAGACTTAGGTTTCCCTCCTTTACTTTTGGTAATGGAGGAGTATTCATCGTTAGTGGCTTCGATGGATAGTAAAGCTAAAAAAGATTTTGAAAATATGGTTGCTATCGTTGCTCAAAAAGCAAGGTCTTTATCTATGGGGGTCTGCATTGTTATGCAACAACCCCGTTCCGATAGTCTTTCTACCAATATTAGAGAACAGCTTGTCAATGCTATATTTCTTGGAGCCCCAACTCGCGAATCTAGCCAGATGATGTTTGGCACAACAGATGTACCCAAAGTTAAGAAGGATAAAGGAGTTGGGCTTTATTCTACAGATAGAGAGCCTCCTAAGGAATTCCATTCCCCGATGTTTGATAGAGATGTATTTGAGACAATTTTTTCAGTTTGGGAATGTACTGCTAAAAATTATATGAAGGATGAAGATGTATGAGAATTTTAAGCGTTTTGAAGATGAATAAAATTCTTTTATTCGTCTTCGAAATGCCATCATGCAGGCGGCGGATGACAAGGCCGCTCGGACGTAACGTCCGAATAAATGTATTTATGTCCAATACTGATTGACGTTAAAAGCTGTATATTACTTTAAATAAGGAAGGATTTTTTAACTATGAAAGAAATTGTTGTTGTTCTGGCCATTTCTACGAAGAAAGACCGAGGCTGGATCAGAGTCTCCACAGCCAATAATTGTTGGAGTGACCTAGGTATGCATTTCGATAAATCCAAATTTGGAGCTGTTTTCTCTGCTCCAGGACTTTATGAGGTTGAAGTGATTAATAATTCTTCATTTGGACAGAATGCCCAATATGAGGCGATTCAGTGCCGAAAGCTTGGGACCTTTGCAGAATTGATTGAAATGGCAAAAATTAAATAATTTATATTTAGGGTAAGGCTGGACCTGCCAGCTTTGCTGGCAAGTGGAGCGTGGTCAGTGGAACGGCAGTCTTGCCCTAAAATTTAAGTATATAGAATGTTTTGTTTTTTGAAGGAGAAATTTCATGAATAAAGAAGTTTTAAATCGGGCCCCTTCTAACAGCCCGATAACGATACATCAAATGTCTAATAAGAGTTACTCTAAATTTCAAGAGGAAGTATCTCTGAAGTATGGGTTTATCGGTCTGAAATTGGATAAGCTAAGTTTGACCGCTGAAGTTAGTGAGGAATTTCATTCTGAGATTCTTAGTGGGAACTTTACCTTATATGATTATTTCGGTGTAGTTGAGCCGAATTTAAATAGAAATGGTGAACTAGCTAGTTATAAAGGGCAATTCTTTAATGATGAAAAAGAGAATTGGTATATCGAGTATACCCCCGTTGCGTCGATTAAGATGAACAAAAGACCTTTAAAGATTGAATTTACTCCTTCAAAAGTTTCAAAAAAGAATTTTTTAATTGTCTTTCATAGAATGTTTCCGTACATGTTTAACATCGCAATCTCTACTTTTCATTTAGCCTATGATTTTGAGCGAGATTTATCTGCTTTACGTGTAAATTGGCCAAAAGTAATGTATCGTCCTATTTATAAGGGGATGAAACTTGAGACTATGGATTTTGGTGCTCCTAAAGGTAATTATCATCTAACTGCTTATAATAAACTTAAAGAACGTATGGATAGTGGAGATATGGCAGAAATAGAAATTTATCAGCAATATGATAATCTATGGAGGATTGAGTATAAATTCTACAATGAAGGCAACATAAAAAAAGAATTAAAAAATGGATTACCATTCTTAGCTAAAATTCCAGTGTATATTGAAAATTTCAAAGGCTTAGAATTTAATAATTTAGGAGTTAATGAGAAGATTTATCTTTTCGCTCTTCGTAATAAACCTGAATTATTTGCAGAATCTGATAAACGAACGGTAGCTAAGTATAAAAAACTTGCCGAAAGTATCTCTGAAGTTAATTTGAATGTCTTTTTTCAAAATGCTTTAGATTTTGTTGAAATCTTTAATCAAGAGCCTTGTCTGATAAATTTTTTTGAGTTTATGAATTCTATGTTACAAGGCGATATTCCAAAGTTAACAATAAACCAAGAATAATAAGAGGGGAACAGTATGAAAGATACGATTTCTAATAAGGATTTGATTTCCATGGGCTATAGACCATCAACAGCAAATGCTATTATCCATCAGGCGAGAGAATTACTTGTATCACGAGGCTATACATTTTATAATCGCAAACGTTTGATGGTTGTTCCAAAAAGTGTTGTGAGAGAGTTGTTGGGAATGGAATTGTAAATGGCTTATATCGAGTATAAACAGCGCGGGAAGAAAAGGCTTTGGTCGTTCTCTATACGTGAGAGGAGCAAGAGCCTACTCCATAAAAGCGGATTTAAAACAAAACGAGAAGCTAAAATAGAAGCTGAGAAGGTGCTTCATAAGATAAACACAGGAAGTGTCTTGCGCTTTGATATGACCTTACCAGAACTGTACCAAGAATGGCTTGATTTAAAAATTTTTCCTAGCAATAGAAGTGAAGTCACAAAAAAGAAATATCTTATGAGAAAGAATGTTATTAAAAGGCTATTTGGAAATAAACCTGTATCACAAATTAAGCCTAGTGAATACCAAAGAATTATGAATAAGTATGGGCAAACAGTTAGTAGAAATTTTCTGGGTAGATTGAATTCTGGAATTCGTGCGAGTATACAGATGGCTATTGCTGATAAAGTGGTAATAGAAGATTTTACTGCTTATGTAGATTTATTTTCATCTAAGAGTGGACAAAAGATTGACGAGAAATATTTACATACAGAATCGGATTATCAAAAAGTATTAGTGTATTTAAAAAATAAGTTTGATTATCAGAAATCTATTGTACCGTATGTAATTTATTTCCTTTTTAAAACTGGCATGCGTTTCTCTGAATTGATTGCTCTGACTTGGAATGAGGTTGACGAGGTTGGAGAGCAATTAAAAACTTATCGTCGTTATAATACCGCTATTCATAAGTTTACTCCACCTAAAAACAATACTTCAATAAGATTAGTTCCCATTACTTCAGATATGCTTTCTTTATTGAAAACATTGAAAATATTACAACTAAAAACAAACAAAGAATTAAATATTGACAATAAAAATAATTTGATTTTTCAGCATTTTGGCTATGCTTACGATGTTCCAGATATTGCAACAGTCAATAAAGCTATAAAAGTAATGTTGAAGGAATTGCAAATTTCTCCATTGATTACTACCAAAGGAGCTAGACACACTTATGGTAGTTATTTATGGCATAATAATATTGATTTGGGAGTTATTGCGAAAATTTTAGGACACAAAGATATCTCTATGCTGGTTGAAGTTTATGGTCACACATTGGAGGAAAAAATTAGTGAGGAATTTATGGCTGTGAAAAGTTTATTGTAAAAACACGGCAAATTGCACGACAATTTTTAAAAGGAAAGCAAAAAAAGCCCTATATTATAAGACTTTTCCTGTTGTATTTAGATGCCCCCTACAGGGATCGAACCTGTGACCCACGGATTAAGAGTCCGCTGCTCTGCCAGCTGAGCTAAGGAGGCAAATAAAAAAGCTGTATTGGTGCCGAAACTTCACGGTTTGTATTGAACCCGCGCAATTAAGCAGGTGGGCAACTCGCTCTAACTGAAGCTGTTTCCGTGTGAGACGGCCTACATGCTGTTAGAAGACTTTTGTTTCCCTAATAATACAAAAAATAGTCGGTCAACACTTAAGTGTGAAGTCGTACACCACAGCGTTTCTATGTTTATATGATACCACTTTTTCAAAAAAAATCAAGAGGAAAGTGCAATTTTTTGAAAAGGATTTCAGATTTTTCGCAAACGGTCGATAGCTTCCTTTCTTTGAGCCAAAGCCCGTTCATATTTACCAGTATCTTCTGCTTGGAAATAGTGATGATTGCGAATTTTTTCTGGCAGATAGTCTTGCTTGACCCAATTTCCAGGATAGTTGTGTGGATAGAGATAGTCTTGGGCATTCCCCAGTTCCTTGCTTCCACTGTAGTGCCCATCACGCAGGTGTCGCGGAATGGGCAAATGACCTGATGTTTTGAGGTCGGCAAGTGCCTTATCCATAGCTAGATAGGCTGAGTTGGATTTTGGAGAAAGGGCCAAATCAATGACGACATTGGCAATGAGAATGCGGGCTTCTGGGAAACCAATCCTTTGTGCAGCATCCAGAGCAGTCACGGTATGAATCTGGGCTTCAGGGTTGGCCAAACCGATATCTTCATAGGCGATAACGGTCAAGCGACGAGCGAGACTTGGCAAATCACCAGCCTCAATCAAGCGGGCAGCATAGTGAAGACTGGCATCAACATCTGAGCCACGGATAGACTTTTGCAGGGCAGATAGAACGTCATAGTGACCATCTCCATCCTTGTCCATGGTAATATAGCTCCGTTGCAGGCTATTTTCCATGATGTCTAGAGTGATATGGCGGATGCCCTTGTCATTCTCAGGGGTAGAGAGAACTGCCAAATCCAGTGAGTTAAAGGCAGAGCGCAGGTCTCCGTTTGTAGAGGTGGCAATGAAGTCCAGCGCATCCTCATCTAGTTCTACTGGAAAATCAAAACCACGTTCAGGGTTATTTAGAGCTATCTGTAGGGCCTCTTTGACGTCTTGGTTAGACAGAGGTTCCAACTCAAAAATTTGAACACGACTACGAATGGCAGGAGTGACAGAAAAGAAAGGATTTTCAGTCGTAGCGCCAATCATGATGACTAGTCCACTTTCCAAGAGTGGCAGGAGGAAGTCTTGTTTGGTCTTATCCAGTCGATGAATCTCGTCTAGTAATAGGACGAGACCACCAGAGAATTTAGCCTCTTCCGCAATTTCTTGCAGTCGCTTTTTACTATCAACTGTCGCATTGAAAGTTCGAAAGGCATACTTAGTAGTCCCAGCGATGGCTGAGGCAATACTGGTCTTGCCGATTCCCGGAGGTCCATATAGAATCATGGAGGACAGGCGGTTGGCTTCCACCATGCGGCGGATGATTTTTCCTTGTCCGACCAGATGTTCCTGACCGATGACCTGGTCGATGGTTTTAGGGCGCATGCGAAGCGCGAGATTGTCTGGCATAGCAGTCCTTTCTAACGTGGATTTTAGTGTCATATTTTTTGAGCAGTATAACTCACCAAATGTATCTTACTATGTCCATTCTAGCCTATTAGTTGTGATATTTCAATGTTTTTGTAATATTCAGGATGTGAGATAGAATCTTTTTGACTATTTAATTTAATGAGGAGAGGTATCAGCATGAGAGATTTGATTTTCCTTAAAACTCAAAATATGATAGTTGAGTCTAAAGAAGTGGAATTGCTGACTTGAGAAATAATATTGCTAAATGTTATTGCATGAACTATAATGAAAAGAGAGGTGATAAGCAATGGAAAGAATGGAATTACCAAGTCAGGAAATTTTGATTTTTACAAAACAAATTCGTCATTGGATTCTTAGTGATCAAGTTATCTCAGGAAAAAGACAATTTTTCTTCCGTGAAGATACTCCAAAAGAGATTTTAGATTTGTACGAAAACATTAAACCTAAACTTGATTTTGCTTACCAAGAAGTTCATTTTAATCATAATGGGTCGAAAAAATATGAAAAATAGAATAATTGATGTTTTTAAAGTAGTAAATCGTCTCCTTGTAATAATTGTTGAAAATCCTGATTTGAAAGACTTGAGAGTTAATCAGTTTGTAAAAATTGGAGATAAAAAGTATAGGGTACGCAGTGTTCCTATGATTCATTCAACTCCGCCTCAGTCTGTCTTAAATCGAGATACTTTAACAATTGACTATACAGATGATGAATTGCTTGATAAAGAAGCAGTATTTACTACTCATTAGAAAAATAGGTATGAATAAATTGGCTTCCCTTAGAACCACATCTAGGGGCTTTTATGTATAAGAGAATAATACGTATCCCTTCTTTACAATACGTGTAGCACGTGCTATAATAGTGTTGTCAGGAGGTAAAAGCGCTATGCCTATGACACAAAAAGAGATGGTCAAACTCCTTACGGCCCATGGTTGGATAAAAACCAAAGGTGGTAAAGGCTCCCATATTAAAATGGAGAAGCAAGGGGAAAGACCTATCACAATCCCTCATGGTGAGCTAAATAAGTACACTGAAAGAGGGATAAGAAAGCAAGCTGGGTTGTAAAATTCAGCCCCTGCTTTTTGATATGGAGGTAGTGAGATGTTAGTTACGTATCCAGCTTTATTTTATTATGACGATACAGACGGAGCAAAAGCGACTTATTTTGTCCATTTCCCGGATTTTGAATACTCAGCTACACAAGGAGAGGGGATTTCTGAGGCTTTGGCTATGGGTTCGGAGTGGTTAGGCATAACTGTTGCAGATTTGATAGAGAGTGATGGAGATTTGCCCCAGCCGTCAGATATCAATAGCTTGTCTTTAATTGATAACGATCCATTTAAAGATGATGAAGATTTCGTGTCAACCTATAACCTTGATAAATCTTTTATTTCTATGGTGTCTGTTGATGTATCAGAATACCTAGGAAGTCAGGAACCAATTAAAAAGACCTTGACCATACCAAGATGGGCAGATAAGTTGGGACGAGAAATGGGACTTAACTTTTCTCAGACTTTGACAGACGCTATTGCAGATAAGAAAATACAAGCATAAGATTAAGTGTGGTATCGTGGGAATGGTCAATAAAAAAGCACATCTAATTGTGCTAGTTACTTGTCCATTGATTTTATAGATTTCTTAGCCCTTTCGAGGGCTTTTTTGTGTTGAGTTTTTAGAAAAAATAAGGAAATCAACCGTTTAAGAAAATCACTGATACCAAGGGTTTAAATGAGGTAATATGGTATAATTAGGACATAAAATAATTTTGTGGTAATATGGTAGTATCTATTTTAGCATATTTCCGAGCAATCGGGGCGATTTAAGAGTCGCATAGAAAGAGGACAAAATGGCAACATACGGATTTTTAGATGTTTTAGAGGAAGAGTTGGAGAAGAACTTTCCTTTTGACTTTGAGATTAGTTGGGACAAGCGTAACCACGCGGTTGAAGTGAGTTTTCTATTGGAAGCGCAAAATGCTGCAGGTGTGGAGATGGTGGATGAAGATGGAGAGGTTTCATCAGATGACATTCTCTTTGAAGAAGCAGTGCTTTTTTACAATCCTGCCAAATCAACAGTCAATGAGGAAGACTATTTGACTGTCATCCCTTACCTACCTAAAAAAGGATTTTCTCGCGAATTTTTAGCTTATTTTGCGCTATTCCTTAAAGATACTGCCGAGGTTGGACTAGATGCCCTCATGGACTTTTTGGAAGACCCAGAAGCAGAAGAATTCGTCATGGAATGGAATCAAGAAGTCTTTGAAGAAGGAAAAGTTGGATTGGAAGAGGGAGAGTTTTATCCTTATCCGAGATACTAGGAGTTGGTTGGAGATTTTATGAAGAAAATTGGGATTTATTTGGTTTATGTGCTAGCTGTTGTCTTTATTATGCTGGCTTGTGCTTGTGGAACAATCGCATTTGCAGAGTTGGGGTATTCCGCAGTTTTAGCCTTTACTTTTGGTTATGCCTTCGCTCTTCTAAGCATGTATTTAATCTTTATTCTTCATGAGCTGGGTCATGCTTTTTGTGGTTACTTGACAGGCTATCGGCTGGTGGCTTTTGGATTAGGACATTTTATTTTGACCAAAAAGTCAGGCAGGTTTCATCTTAGTAGAACAGCCATTCTGAAAAATGTTGGTGCTCAATACATTGGTTTAAAAGAGGATGAAAGTGATCAAAGAATCATCCTGATGCTTTCAGGAGGCTTGATGGTTCATATCAGCTTGATATTATTGGCGATAGTGTTTGGATTTTTGACAAGAAGCTGGTATTTTGCAGGGACTTGGATTTTTCTTAATTTGTCTTTCTTCCTAAATAACATTTTGCCAGTCGGCATCACCGATGGCGCAAAAATTTGGGAATTACTACAACACCCTGAAAATACGAAATACGCCTACCTGATGTTGAGGCATTCTGCCCAGACCTTGCTAGCTCCTCAAGAATATGATTTAAAAGACTTTATCATGTCTGTTGATGAGGATGTGAGAGGGAGTTTTGCAGAAAGTGTTCGGACTCTTCAGGGATTGGTATTCATATTGGATGATAATATAGAGCTTGCAAAGCAACAGTTTCAGTCTGTGCTAGAGAAAACAGATAATCCAATGTCTAAAACTATTTCTCAATTATACCTTCTTCAAGTTGCTCTGATGGAAGGAGATAATAAGAAAGCGGAAGAATATGCAAGTATTCGAGGGGTCAAATCCTTTTTATCTCTAAAAACAGCAGATATGCAGGTCATTCAAGCTTGGTATCAATTTAAGGTAAAGAAAGATGTGGTTCAAACTCACAAGGCTATGAAGATTGCTGGACAGAAAATGAATAGCAGCCGGATGTTACGGGATGAGAAAATCTATTATCAAAACTGGTTAGCCGATCTGGAAAAGGAATTAACCGAAGGAGTCTAATATGGAAATAGAAATTTCTGATTTCACAGGCTGTAAGATTGCTTTGTTTTGTGGGGATAAGCTTCTGACTATCTTACGCGATGATAAGGCAAGCATTCCCTGGCCCAATATGTGGGAACTGCCCGGTGGGGGACGAGAGGAGGATGAAAGTCCTTTTGAGTGCGTGGCGCGTGAAGTTTATGAAGAACTTGGTGTTTATCTGACTGAGGATTGTCTGCTTTGGAGTAGGGTTTATCCAAGTATGCTTTTTGCGGATAAACAATCTGTATTTCTAGTCGGCAAGTTAACGCAAGAACAGTTTGACCAGATTGTATTTGGAGATGAAGGACAGGGCTATCAGTTAATGAATGTCGAGGAATTTCTTACTTCCAGTCAAGTTGTACCTCAGTTGCAGGGTAGATTGAGGGATTATTTGGAGGAAAGTTTATGATAAGACTTGAACGAGCAGGAGCAGAGGATTTGGAGACCATCATTGCGATTCAAAGAGCTAGCTTTAAGGCTGTCTATGAAAAATATCAAGATGAGTATGATCCTTATCTGGAGGACAGTGAACGAATCAAGTGGAAATTGGTTGAGCGTCCCAATAGCTATTACTACTTTTTGAAAGAAAAGGGAGAAAATATCGGATTTTTACGAGTTCAGACCAATGAAGAGTTGACGGAGGCTTGGCTGGGAACGGCAGCGATTTTGCCCCAGTATCAAGGAAAAGGTTATGGTTCTGAAGGATTGAAATTGCTGGAAAAGGAATTTCCAATGATTAAACAGTGGGATTTGTGTACGGTATTACAGGATGAAGGTATGGTTGCTTTCTATGAGAAGAACGGCTACCATCAAACCCATATTGAACCTGAAAAAGAAGGTATGGATATGGTTTACATGAAAAAATGCATAGAGAAATAGAAAGGATAGTTCAGTTACATTTCTAAACTGAACCCGCCCTAAACACTGTGCTAAAAAGATAAACTTCTCTTAGACACAAGCGTCTTCAGAGAATTTCCTATTTTGGCTTTGTGTTCTACGGGCTTGGTATCTTAAATATGGAAACATGGCAAGAGTTAAAAGTTACAGTCAAGCGTGAGGGAGAGGAATTGGTTTCAAATATCTTGATCGAGCTGGGAGCGCAAGGCGTTGCGATTGAAGACAGCATGGACTATGTGGGAAATGTTGACCGCTTCGGCGAGATTTTCCCAGAGGTCGAGCAGCAAGAAGAAATTGTGGTGACCGCCTACTATCCTGATACGGTTGATGTGGCAGTGGTTGAGGCGGACTTACAGGCTCGCTTAGCAGAATTGACAGATTTTATGGATTTGGGTGAGGTCAAGATGGGAACGACTGCCTTGGCTGAGGAAGACTGGGCAGACAACTGGAAGAAATACTATGAACCAGCTCGAATTACTCATGACTTGACCATCGTGCCGTCGTGGACGGACTACGAGGCGACTGCTGGGGAAAAGATTATCAAGCTGGATCCTGGCATGGCTTTTGGAACTGGGACGCATCCAACTACTAAGATGAGTCTCTTTGCCTTGGAGCAGGTTCTTCGTGGTGGCGAAACGGTGCTAGATGTGGGGACTGGTTCAGGAGTTCTTTCTATTGCTAGCTCGCTTCTGGGTGCCAAAGAAATTTTTGCCTACGACCTAGATGATGTGGCAGTTCGGGTTGCTCAGGAAAATATTGAGCTAAACTCTGGCATGGAAAATATCCATGTAGCAGCAGGAGATTTGCTTAAGGGAGTTGAGATTGAGGCAGATGTGATTGTAGCTAATATCTTGGCGGATATCCTCATTCATCTGACGGATGATGCTTATCGTTTGATCAAGGATGAAGGCTACCTCATCATGAGTGGGATTATCAAGGACAAGTGGGACATGGTGCGCGAGTCGGCTGAGTCAGCTGGATTTTTCCTTGAAACTCACATGGTTCAAGGGGAATGGAATGCCTGTGTCTTTAAGAAAACCAAGGATATTTCCGGTGTGATTGGAGGCTAGCATGCAACAGTATTTTGTCAAAGGCAGTGCTATCTCTCCTGTCACCATCGAGGACAAGGAAACCAGCAAACATATGTTTCAGGTTATGCGCTTGAAAGAAGATGATGAGGTGACTTTGGTCTTTGATGATGGAATTAAGCGCTTGGCGCGTGTGCTGGATGTGGAAGCCCGTCAGTTTGAGTTGGTTGAAGAGTTAGATGACAATGTGGAACTGCCAATCCAAGTGACCATCGCCTCTGGTTTTCCCAAGGGAGACAAGCTGGAATTTATTACTCAGAAAGTAACCGAACTAGGTGCCAGTCAAATCTGGGCCTTTCCTGCTGACTGGTCGGTCGCCAAATGGGATGGCAAAAAATTGGGTAAAAAGGTTGAAAAACTAGAAAAAATTGCTCTTGGAGCAGCAGAACAAAGCAAGCGTAATCTAGTACCGAGTGTCACACTTTTCGAGAAAAAATCAGATTTTCTAGCCCAACTAGACCAATTTGACCGCATCGTAGTGGCTTATGAAGAGTCGGCAAAAGAAGGTGAAGCCGCTGCGCTCTTACAAGCGGTCTCTGGTCTTGAAAAAGGAGCCAAACTGCTCTTTATCTTTGGTCCAGAAGGTGGCCTGTCACCTGCAGAAATTGAGAGTTTCGAAGCTAAGGGATCAGTCTTAGCAGGACTTGGACCTCGTATTTTGCGAGCAGAAACAGCACCACTTTACGCTTTATCAGCCCTTAGTGTTTTATTAGAATTAGAGAAATAAGAGGAAGAAAATGGAACAAAAACACCGTTCAGAATTTCCAGAGAAGGAACTTTGGGATTTAACAGCCCTATACCAAGATCGTGAGGATTTCTTACGTGCGATCGAGAAGGCTCGTGAAGACATCAACCAATTTAGTCGTGATTACAAGGGCAATCTTCATACTTTTGAGGATTTTGAAAAGGCCTTTGCGGAATTGGAACAAATCTACATTCAGATGAGCCATATTGGAAACTATGGTTTTATGCCTCAGACGACAGACTATAGCAATGAAGAATTTGCCAATATCGCCCAAGCTGGGATGGAATTTGAAACAGATGCCAGTGTAGCCTTGACCTTCTTTGACGATGCCTTGGTGGAAGCTGATGAGGAAGTCTTGGATCGTTTGGGTGAATTACCTCATTTGACGGCGGCCATTCGTCAGGCAAAAATCAAAAAAGCCCACTACTTAGGGGCTGATGTGGAGAAGGCATTGACCAATTTAGGAGAAGTTTTCTACAGTCCGCAGGACATTTACACTAAGATGCGAGCTGGGGATTTTGAAATGGCTGACTTTGAAGCCCATGGCAAGACCTACAAAAACAGCTTTGTTACCTATGAAAACTTCTACCAAAACCATGAGGATGCTGAGGTTCGTGAGAAATCCTTCCGTTCCTTCTCAGAGGGACTTCGTAAGCACCAAAATACGGCCGCTGCAGCCTATCTAGCCCAAGTCAAGTCTGAAAAACTACTAGCAGATATGAAGGGTTACGACTCAGTCTTTGATTATCTCCTGGTTGAGCAAGAAGTGAACCGTGCTATGTTTGATCGTCAGATTGACCTCATCATGAAGGATTTTGCGCCCGTTGCTCAGAGATACCTCAAGCATGTTGCCAAGGTAAATGGTCTTGAAAAGATGACCTTTGCAGACTGGAAATTGGATTTGGATAGTGCCCTCAATCCTCAAGTGACCATTGACGACGCCTATGATTTGGTCATGAAGTCGGTAGAACCTTTGGGACAAGAATATTGTCAGGAAGTTGCTCGCTATCAAGAAGAGCGCTGGGTGGACTTTGCTGCCAATAGTGGTAAGGATTCTGGTGGCTATGCGGCAGACCCATATCGCGTGCATCCTTATGTCCTCATGAGCTGGACAGGCCGTTTGAGCGATGTCTATACCTTGATTCATGAAATTGGGCATTCTGGTCAATTCATCTTTTCAGATAATCACCAAAGCTACTTCAACGCCCATATGTCGACCTACTATGTTGAAGCGCCGTCAACCTTCAATGAATTGCTTCTCAGTGACTACTTGGAGCACCAGTCTGACGACCCTCGTCAAAAACGCTTTGCTCTTGCTCACCGCTTGACAGACACCTACTTCCATAACTTTATCACTCACCTTTTGGAAGCAGCCTTCCAGCGTAAGGTGTATACATTGATTGAAGAAGGAGAAACCTTTGGAGCAAGTAAACTCAACAGTATTATGAAGGAAGTCTTGACGGATTTCTGGGGAGATGCCATTGAAATTGACGATGATGCAGCTTTGACTTGGATGCGCCAAGCTCACTACTACATGGGCTTGTATAGTTACACTTACTCAGCAGGACTAGTCATCTCGACTGCTGGTTACCTCCATTTGAAACATTCAGAAACTGGAGCTGAAGACTGGCTCAAACTTCTCAAATCAGGTGGTAGCAAGACACCACTTGAGTCAGCTATGATTATCGGTGCTGATATTTCAACAGATAAACCACTCCGTGATACAATTCAATTCTTGTCAGACACAGTTGACCAGATCATCGCTTACAGTGCCCAGTTGGGAGAGTAAATTAAAAGAGTCTGGGACAAAAGTCTAACCTTAAATATAAAAAGCGAACAAAACGAGTTATCTGAAACTCAGAATTCTGTCTTGTTCGCTTTTTTTCTAATCTATCGATTTAAAAATTTAGAATAAAGAATTCCTAAAATCAAAATTTTTTGTCCTGGCCTCTTAAATTATCCCCAAAAGCTATCTTCTTCAGCTTGATCTGAAGAGAAGAGCCAAACTTCTTTGATTTTTCCGTCTTCAATGCGGAAGAGTTCAATCCCGTTCATATTGAGTTCAGTACCATCAGCACGTGTTCCAAGAAAAGTAACATTAGCTGCGATTAAATCCTTATTGTCAGAAACCCAATTTGTTATCACCTTAAAGGTTCCATTGGTTTTCTCAGCAAATGTAGCCAGGTGAGTTCCTAGTTTGTCCTTGCCAACAACTGAACCAGATACACTATGGTTACCAGGTTGATGCCAGATAATATCGTCTGCCATCGTTTCAAAGACACCAGGAAAGTCACCAGCAATTAAAGCTTGGTTATAAGCATTGAAAATTTCTAAGTTTGTTGACATATCTATTCTCCATTTCTTTTTTATGATATAATTGTAACAGTTACAAACAAAAATACAAGTAGACACTTTTTCGATAGCTAGTATCAAAAGTAGTACTATTATTGATACTAAAAGATAAATTTTTTTAAAAAAATAGAAAGAAGATATTTTATGACAAATAAAGTGAGTGAGTATGGTATTTGTCCATTTGCGACAACGCAGAGGGTTTTAACGGGGAAATGGGCACTGGTAATCATTTATCAGTTGAGTACGGGTACCAAACGATTTAAAGAATTGCAGAGATTATTGCCTGGGATTACTCAAACTATTTTGACCCGTCATCTCCGTCAATTAGAAAAGGATAAGATTGTTCAACGAAAGGTCTATGCCGAAGTTCCACCACGAGTTGAGTACAGCTTAACCGAAATGGGGCAGGAATTCAGAGTTGTTTTAGATGCTGTCGAGAAATGGGGTCTAGATTATATCAAGTTGCTAGAAATGTAGAGGTATTGACCATGTATCAAGAGTTACTCAGAAAAATAGCAGAAGAAAAACCAAGTTATCATGAGGAAGAAATCCAATGGTTGCTTGACCATTTGGGAGATTCTTCTCCAGAAATTCGCGATGACCTTGTTTTTACAAGCTTTGCTAGGGGGATTCAGGAAGAGCTATTTACACAGGAACAATTTTATTTCATTGCTGAAGGGATTTCATCTGATGGAGGGTTAGATAAAGAGATTGATAAGGTAGGCTTGTCAACCCTTGAACGTTCTTTTAGGGCGCTTATTTATGTAAATCTCTTGTCTGCGGATGCCAACCAGCAATCGATTTTTTATCAGGAATTAAATGCAGGAATTCGTAATGTCCTTTTAAATCAAGGTTTGTGTTATCTTTCAAAAGAAAAGGATACAAGGGGTTTTTCAAGTCAATATGGTTGGGTTCATGCTTTTGCACATGGAGCCGATTTACTGACAGAGGTGGTTTGTCATCCAGACTTTCCTAAAAACAGAATTCATGAAGTATTTGACATACTTGATCATTTATTTAAAAGAATTACCATTCGTTTTACAGATGATGAAGATTGGCGTTTAGCCAGAGTGCTTTATGAACCGATTTTACAAGGGAAGTTGGAGCAAGAGCAAGTGACTTCTTGGATAAAAACTGTTGATTTTCCGATAGAAGAAAGGAAAGATTTTTATAAATTTTCCAACTTCAGATCCTGTCTGTTGGAAGTCTATGTCCAACTTGACCAGAGAAATAGTTTACAAGATGACTTGAAAGAAGCTATCCAGTCTTTTCAATACTAGAGATAAGCTAATAGTACTTATTGAAAGAGTTTCTATTGTATCCTCCTAACTAATAATGAAAACTAACAAAAGAGGTTGAATCATTTTCCAACCTCTTTTTGTGTATCTTAATGGAATTGCATACCACCATCAACGATAATGGTTTGTCCTGTAATGTAGTTTGAATCTGGTCCTGCAAGGAAGCTGACGGCAGCAGCCACATCTTCTGGTTCAGATAGACGTTTTAGAGTAATATCTTTTGCAAATGTCTGCATACCCCATTCGTCATCTTTTCCTGCATTTTTACCAACTTCATGAGCGATGTCGTACATCATTGGTGTTTTCACAATACCTGGTGCGTAGGCGTTAACAGTGATGCCTGAGTCTGCTAAATCACGTGCTAATGTTTGCGTAATTCCGCGAACAGCAAATTTGGTTCCACCATAAACAGTTAGATTTGGATTACCGACTACACCAGCTTGAGAGGTTGCGTTGATAATTTTACCTCCGTGGCCAAGTGCTTTAAATTGTGCTTGTGCAGCTTGTGAACCCCAAATGACACCACCAACGTTGATACCGAAAGTGCGTGTAAATTGTTCCTCAGTAATTGTATCAAGAGGAGTAGTGGGAGCAACACCAGCGTTATTTACGACAACATTCAAATCACCAAAATGGTCAACAACCTTTTGAAATGCTTGTGCAACTTCTGCCTGTTTCGAAACATCGGCCACGACAGCAAAGGCATTTTCAGCTGATAATTCGGCAACAGCTTTTTCAGCTGTTTCGGGATTGTAGTCTAAGACTCCTACCTTAAAGCCATCTTGAACCAATCGTTTTGCGATTGCAAAACCGATTCCTTGACCTGCACCTGTGACAATAGCAACTTTAGACATATGATTCCTCCTTGGTATCCACGATACCATTTAAACGTTCATAAAAGAACAGCAAAGTTGTAAAAATTAGTTCAAATTAGGGACTGAATAACTAATTAGAACTATATTGACATTATATAACTTTAGAAAAAATGTTTCAAATAAATGCTACCGTTTTTATAGAATTCTATCCTGAAAATTTCCAATCAATTTTCTTGAAACCTTTTCCCTCTTTTGATAGACTAGTATCTAGTTTTTGAAAAAAGGAGAAAGAGAATGAAAAAATTTGTCGCTGAGTTAATCGGTACGTTCATGCTTGTGTTCGTTGGGACAGGGGCTGTTGTTTTTGGAAATGGTCTTGATGGCCTTGGTCACCTTGGAATCGCCTTTGCCTTTGGTTTGGCAATCGTGGTGGCAGCCTACTCAATCGGAACTGTTTCAGGTGCTCACTTGAACCCGGCTGTTTCGATTGCTATGTTTGTTAACAAACGTTTGTCATCTTCAGAACTTGTAAACTACATCCTTGGTCAGGTTGTTGGAGCTTTCATCGCTTCTGGCGCAGTCTTCTTCCTCTTGGGTAATTCAGGTATGTCAACTGCTAGCCTTGGTGAAAATGCCTTGGCAAACGGTGTCACTGTCTTTGGTGGTTTCTTGTTTGAAATCATCGCAACTTTCTTGTTTGTCTTGGTTATCATGACTGTGACTTCAGAAAGTAAGGGCAATGGCGCGATTGCTGGTTTGGTAATCGGTTTGTCATTGATGGCGATGATTCTTGTCGGATTGAAGATTACTGGACTTTCAGTAAACCCAGCTCGTAGCTTGGCACCAGCTGTCTTGGTAGGCGGCGCAGCCCTTCAACAAGTTTGGATTTTCATCCTTGCACCAATCGCTGGTGGAGTTCTTGCAGCCCTTGTTGCGAAAAACTTCCTTGGAACAGAAGAATAATTGAAACTCAAAAAGCCTTGCTCCTCATCTTGAGGAACAGGGCTTTTTCGTATGAGTTTAGCGGTTGTCAATTTTCTCTGGATAAAGGTCGTGTTGGAAGAGGCGTTGTTCTGCCAAGCCTTCAAACTTAGTTCCAGGTTTACCGTAGTTGTAGTAGGGGTCGATTGAAATGCCACCGCGCGGAGTGAATTTTCCCCAGACTTCTAAATAGCGAGGGTCTAGCAAGTTGACCAAGTCTTTCCCGATGGTGTTGATACAGTTTTCGTGGAAATCTCCGTGGTTTCGGTAACTAAAGAGGTAGAGTTTGAGGGATTTTGACTCAACACAGAGCTTGTCAGGGATGTAGGAAATATAGATAGTCGCAAAGTCTGGCTGAGCGGTAATAGGGCAAAGCGAGGTAAATTCAGGACAGTTAAATTTGATAAAATAGTCATTTTCCACATGACGATTGTCAAAAGATTCGAGGACATCTGGTTGATAGTCAAAGATATAGTTGGTTTCTTTGTTGCCGAGGAGGCTTAGGTTTTTCATTTCTTCTTGTTGTGACATGATTTTTTCTTTCTAATCTTAAACACCACGTTGGTTATCGTAGAGGAGGGTATGGAGTTGAGGAAGGACGCGGACATTGCCCCAGCTATCGTCAGTAGCGACGCGTTCCCAGAGTTCTTTGAGACGGTTCAGTTGATCTTGGATAATATTGCCTGTGGCCTTGGGCTCAGGATTTCCAGCCGATAAGAAGAGGACATCTGGTTGGTAGCGTTCTTGTATTCCTTTAGCAAAGGCTAAATCTGCATCATCAAAGACAGGGATTTTAAAGGTGACCTTGTCTGGATCCAGTTGGGAAACGATAAAGTCCAAGGTCTCAAAGTTGACTTCCATCTTGGATGAAGGAGGTTTGGGACTGAGGGTGACCTGGTCGATGTCTTTCAACCAATTTTGCCAGCGGGAACCTTGAGTCTCGACAGCAAGGGTGACACCGCGTTCCTTGAGCTTAGTGACCAATTCGGCCATATTGGCTGCTAGGATAGCAGGATTTCCCCCAGACAGGGTGACATAGTCGTAGCTCCCCAATTTATCCAACTCAGCAATGACCTCGTCAGCTGTCATACGAGTTGGCTTTTCAGAGCCATCCCAAGTAAAGGCAGAATCGCACCAGTCGCAGTGGTAGTCGCAACCAGCAGTGCGGACAAACATGGTTTTCTGCCCGATAGCACGGCCTTCACCTTGAAAGGTTGGGCCAAAAATTTCCAGAACTGGTAGTTTGAGGACACGTTCCCTAGTCATCTAACCACTCCCGTCTAAACTCTGCAAAGGCAGTCGGAGTCTCATAGAGGCGAACGTATTCCAAACGGAGACCGCGCTCGTCTGGCAACTCTTGACTCATGGTTTGGAAAATCCAGTAAACCATATTTTCAGCAGTCGTGTTCATATAGGGAAGAGTTTCATTGAGATAGCGATGGTCCAGGTGGGGCTCTAAGTAGTTCTTGTAGATCGCTTTGATGTCTCCGAAATCGTAGGTCATGCCACGTTCATCTAAAAATCCACTGACAGCAATCTGCAAATGATAGGTGTGGCCGTGCAGGGACTTACATTTTCCCTCATAGTGAAAGAGGTGGTGGGCAGCATCGAAGGTAAACTCTTTTGATACCAAGGTTCTGTGAGGATTGTAGACCAGAGACTCCCCAGTTTCCTGTTTGATTTCTTTGGGTGCAAAAAACATTAGTCCTTTCCTTTCTGTGAGAGATAAACATCTAGACCATGTTGACGTAGGTGGCAGGCTGGGCAATCTCCACAGCCACTCCCTATAATTCCGTTGTAGCAGGTTAAGGTCTTTTCACGAACATAGTCAAAGGCACCGAGTTGGTCAGCCAATTCCCAAGTTTCAGTCTTGTCCAGCCACATGAGAGGTGTTTGGATAACAAAGTCGTAATCCATAGCAAGGTTGAGGGTAACATTAAGGGATTTGACAAAGACATCTCGACAATCGGGGTAGCCTGAGAAGTCTGTCTCGCAGACACCTGTCACGATGTCTTTAATGCCCCGTTGCTTAGCAAGAACAGCCGCAAAGGATAGAAAGAGGTGGTTGCGACCATCAACGAAGGTATTGGGAATCTCTCCTTCTTTTTGCTCAATCTCCATATCAGAGGTCAGGGCATTTTCAGTGATTTGTCCCAGCAGAGACATATCTAGGATGTGATGGCGAATCCCCTGTTCCTTAGCGATTTCTTGGGCAACTTGAATTTCAAGATGGTGGCGTTGGCCATAGGCAAAGGTGACAGCTTCGACTGTTTCATAGTGTTCTTTAGCCCAAAAGAGGCAGGTTGTAGAATCTTGACCGCCACTAAAGACGACCAAGGCAGATTGACGTTTCATAGTACTCCTTCCAAAATGGGAAATGTTCAGAGCACGCAAAAAGCTCCCTTGAGGGAGCTAAAAAATACCAAGTCAAGGTTTTTTTTAGCGATGGCATGTCCCAAACATCGTAATATTCTACTTACAGTCTAGCATATTTTTTGAAAAATGGCAAAGAGCAAGAAAAAAGAGACCAAAGAAAGTACTTGGTCTCTAGTTTGATTAGCTCAATTCAGCAACGATGGCCTTGATTTGTTCTGCTGTGTGAACACCAGCAACTTGTTTGACAACTTGGCCGTCTTTTTTGAAGAGAAGAGTTGGGATAGACATGATTCCAAAAGCACGAGCTGTGTTTGGATTTTCATCAACGTCCATTTTAACGATTTTCAAGACATCTTCTGAAAGTTCTTCAGACAATTTATCCAAGATTGGACCTTGCATACGACATGGACCACACCAAGTTGCCCAGAAGTCTACCAAGACCAAACCGTCTTTTGTTTCTTGTTCGAATGTTGCATCTGTAATTGCTTTTGCCATTGTATTTCTCCTTTTTTAGTTATATTGGCTTAAATCTTGTTTCTTGAGATAGAAGAAGATGTCTCCATAAGTCCCATGGTAGTCCAAATCATGACCCTTATAAGTCAATTTTTGGACAGGGTAGTAGTCTGCGACGCCGATAAGGCAAGCTTGCTGCGAACGATCAAAGTCTTCATAAGACTCGAAAGTCACAGTTCTTTCGTTCTTGCTGGCATCTAAATAGGTGATTTCAATCATGTTTAAAACTCCTTTGTTTAATGATGACTTTATTTTACTCCTTGTAGAAGAGAATGTCAAGAAAAATGATTGCGCACGCAACTTTTTTCTAAAATCATCTCAAATCAAGAAATCCAAACCAGTTTCCAAGCTTGCTTCGACAGCCTTTTGTAGCGAGGTCAGTGTCTTTTGCCCATCACTTGTCAGGCAGATAAAACTAGAGCGTCTATCTTGATGGCAACACATGCGACTGAGCAGACCGCAATTTTTAGCTTCCAAACGAGCCACCATCCGAGAAACAGCGCTCGGGCTCAGATGAAGCTTATCTGGCAGGTCAATCTGGCGTAGAGATTTTTCTTCAGCCAAGTCCAGATAGTAGAGCAGGTAAAACTCTTTCAAGGTCAGACTTTGCTCGCTCTTCTGGGCAATGGTCTCTTCCAAGAGACTTTCAATTTCTTTCTGACGCCGATTGAAGTCAAACCATTTTTCCAAATAGGTCATAGTATCTCCTTTCTTTTTAGAGTTGTAAATAGAAGAAAGTCCATTTACGGACAGTCTCTGCATCACAAGATGATTGTGCATGCAATAATTATACTACTTTTCAAAAGAGCTAGCAAGTTCTGTTTTTTAGTGGTTTTCTTTTTTACTGTCCATATTTTTGGTAAAAATCAACTTTTACTTGGATGAAGGTTTTGGCTTCACGTAGGAGTTGAAGAAGGGTGGCACGGGTTTCAAATTCGTCTCTTGTCTTGGGCAGACTGCGGTTCCGGAAGACTTCCAGATAGCGTTCAATTTCATCTAGCAAATCAGAAGCAGGATTGGTCTGGCTTAGTTGACTAGCAATTTTTGAAAAGAGTTGGGCCAAAATCAGGCTTTCACTGGCAGCTAGGTGACAGGTGTTGATTTGGTGGGCCATATTTCGCAGGATACGACTTTGTCGCTGTCTCATCTCAAAGTAGTGGATATGGTAGTCGGTTTGGTGAAAGAGGTGGTCAGAGTGATCCAAATAGACCAGTCTGAGGGCTTCTTCTAAAAGTGTGTCTAATTCCTCTACCAACTGTGCTCGGTTGCGTCCATCCCCTCTGGATAAATAATATTTGAAACGCTGGAGGATATCTTTTAACTTTTCTTCCACCAGCGTGTGGTAGTGCTGGATTTCCTCTTCTCGTGAAGGCATGTAGAGATTGACCAGTAAGGCAAATCCTGTACCGATAGCAAAGAGAAGGAATTCATTGACTAGAAGGTCTGGAGAGGTTGATTTTTGCACCAAGAGATGGCTAACCAACACGCTACTTGGTGTGATGCCAATTTCCCAGCCCATCTTATAGGTCAGGGGAACATAGAGGGCTAGATAGAGGCCGAGGCTCCAGATATGAAATCCGCTCAGGTGAAAAGCTAGAACACCGATAGCCAGAGCTAGGAGCATGGAAAAGAGTCGATTGCGAGCCAGTTTTAAAGTACTTCTACGCGTATCAGATAGGCTCAAGAGAGCGATAATTCCGGCCGAAACTGCTGAGGAAAGATTGAGAAAATAAGCAAGCAGGCAGGCAAGGCAGGTAGCTAAGATGAGCTTGGTCGTACGTTGGCTAATAGACATAAGAATTTCCTGATAATACTCAATGAAAATCAAAGAGCAAACTAGGAAGCTAGCCGTAGGCAGTACTTGAGTACGGCAAGGCGAAGCTGACGTGGTTTGAATTTGATTTTCGAAGAGTATAAGTTAGAATAAAAGAGCAAAAGACAAAACCTGAGCAGGCTTGCCTTTATGAGTTATTTTTTACGGGCTGCTGCGTATTCGGCAACGGCGGTAAAGAGAACATCTGTAGAAGAGTTAAGGGCTGTTTCACATGAGTCTTGGATGACCCCAATCACAAATCCAACCCCAACAACTTGCATGGCAATATCGTTAGAAATACCGAAAAGGCTACAAGCAACTGGGATAAGAAGGAGGGAACCTCCCGCAATACCAGAAGCACCACAGGCTGAGATAGCTGCTACTACACTGAGGACAAAGGCTGTGGCAAAGTCAACAGGGATTCCCAGAGTATTTACTGCAGCAAGGGTCAAAACGTTAATGGTAATCGCTGCCCCTGCCATGTTGATAGTAGAACCAAGTGGGATAGAAACAGAATAGGTATCTGGGTTTAGCCCGAGGTCATGGCAGAGTTTCATGTTGACAGGAATGTTAGCCGCAGAACTACGAGTGAAGAAGGCTGTCACACCGCTGACACGGAGGCAGTTCCAAACTAGAGGGTAAGGATTGCGTCTCATAAAGAAGAAGGCAATCAAAGGGTTGACCACAAGGGCAACAAAAAGCATAGTCGTTACTAATAGAACCAATAAAATACCGTAGTTGGCAAGGCTTCCGATTCCCTTATCGGAAATAGTTTTGAAGACAAGACCAAGGATTCCAAATGGAGCCAGGTTGATGATCCATTCGACAATTTTAGAAGTCACGTCAGCGATAGTTTTTAGCAATTCTTTACTATTTTTGCTGGCTTCTCTCATGGCAATTCCGAAAACAACTGCCCAAGATAGGATACCGATGTAGTTGGCAGTAATGAGGGCATTGACTGGATTGTCAACCAGTTTGAGCAAGAGGTTGCTGAGGACCTGCCCAATCCCATCTGGTGGTGCAATTTCAGTATTGGCACTATTTAGGGTAATTTCAATAGGGACGATGAAACTTGCTAGTACAGCTACAAGAGCAGCAGCGAAAGTCCCTAGGATATACAAGAAAATAACAGTTTTCATATTGCTATCTTGCCCCTTTTGATGTTGGGAAAGGGCATTGGCAACGAGGGCAAAGACTAGGATAGGAGCAACAGCTTTTAGACCTCCGACGAATAAATCCCCGAGTAGCCCAATTCCTGAGAGATTAGGAAGGGTCAGTCCTAGGATTCCCCCACAAAGCATACCAATCAAGATACGCTTGACAAGGCTTGCCTTATTCCAAGCATGAATGATTCTTTTCATAATAATCTCCTTTTTATGTAGTGATTATGATTATAGTATAAATGATAGGCAAAATCAAGAATTTTCTGTCTATTTTTTGAATATTTATGGAGAATGAGACCGATAAAAGTATGGTATAATGAAATAAAGGAGTTTTATATGCAAAAATTTATTCAAGCTTATATTGAAAAGCTAGATGTGACAACTATTATCGAGAATATTCTCACCAAGATCATTTCTCTTTTACTGCTTTTGATTGTATTTTATATTGCTAAAAAAATGCTTCATACTATGGTGCAGAGAATTGTCAAACCTTCTCTAAAAATGTCTCATCATGATGTCGGGCGCCAAAAGACTATTGCGCGTTTACTAGAAAATGTGTTTAATTATACGCTATATTTCTTTTTACTCTACTGTATTTTATCGATTTTAGGCTTACCTGTATCTAGTTTGTTGGCTGGAGCTGGGATTGCTGGGGTGGCCATTGGGATGGGAGCCCAAGGTTTTCTGTCTGATGTCATCAATGGCTTTTTCATCCTTTTTGAACGTCAACTGGATGTGGGAGATGAGGTCGTTCTGACAAATGGTCCTATTACTGTATCGGGCAAGGTCGTCAGCGTGGGAATTCGTACGACCCAGCTTCGTAGCGAGGAGCAAGCTCTTCACTTTGTTCCTAACCGAAATATCACAGTTGTTAGCAATTTCTCACGCACAGACTAGACCTGTTATTTTAAGTAATTTGTGGTACAATAGAAAGAGTTTAATTTTAATAAAGGAGAAAAGATGGTTTTAGAAAAGCAGTTGGGCAATGGTTGTACCTGGATAGACCTTGATGTGGATAAGATTAAAAATATGGAAGATCTTTCTGACATCTATGGATTGGACAAGGAAACCATTGAGTATGCTCTGGATAGAAATGAACGAGCTCATATGGATTATAACCGTGAAACGGAGACGGTAACCTTTATTTATAATGTTCTTGATTTAGAAAAAGACAAAGAATATTATGAAGCGATTCCGATGACCTTTATCGTTGAAAAACAACGAATGATTACCATCAGCAACCATAAGAATGCTTATGTCATTGATCAGATGTCAGCTTATCTGGATAGCCATGAGTCGCTTTCTATTTACAAGTTTCTCTTTTCTGGTTTAGAGATTATCAGTAACGCTTATTATCCTGTCATTGAAGAGATGGATAAAAGTAAGGACGAAATTAGTGCCTTGCTACGTCAAACTACAACAAAGAAAAATCTCTTCGCCCTCTCTGACTTGGAGACTGGTATGGTTTACTTGACAGCAGCAGCAAAACAAAATCGACTCCTCTTGGAACATATCCAGGGCCATGCTCTTTATCGGAGATTTAATGATGTCGAACGAGAGCAGTTTGATGATGCCATGATTGAAGCCCATCAGTTGGTGTCTATGACAGACTTGATTTCTCAAGTCTTGCAACAACTCTCAGCTTCTTACAACAACATCCTAAACAATAACTTGAATGATAGTTTGTCAATTTTGACTATTATCTCCGTCTTACTAGCAGTACTTGCGGTTATTACAGGTTTCTTCGGAATGAATGTTCCTCTACCATTTACAGAAGAGCCAAATGCTTGGATTTATATCTTAATGGCTAGCTTGATTTTATGGGCAGCCTTATCTCAATGGATGAAGAAAATTACTAGAAAATAAAAGAGAAGGAGCCAGAATGGCGATTGAAAATTACATGCCAGATTTTGCTGTGGAAGCAGTTTATGATCTGACAGTCCCAAGCCTGCAGGCGCAGGGAATCAAGGCTGTTTTGGTCGATTTGGACAATACTCTCATTGCTTGGAACAATCCTGATGGTACGCCAGAGATGAAACAATGGCTACATGACCTTCGGGACGTGGGTATTCGCATCATTGTGGTATCAAATAACACCAAAAAACGGGTCCAACGTGCAGTTGAGAAGTTTGGGATTGATTACGTTTATTGGGCTCTGAAGCCCTTCACATTTGGAATTGACCGTGCCATGAAGGAATTCCACTATGAGAAAAGTGAAGTGGTCATGGTTGGCGACCAGCTCATGACAGATATACGAGCAGCTCACCGTGCTGGCATTCGCTCGATTTTAGTCAAACCCTTGGTCCAACATGACTCGATTAAAACGCAGATTAACCGAGCTCGTGAGCGTCGTGTCATGCGAAAAATCACTGAAAAGTACGGACCGATTACATATAAAAAAGGAATTTAACTATGGAAGAAATTCTCTGTATTGGTTGTGGAGCAACCATTCAGACGACAGACAAGTCTGGTCTTGGTTTTACCCCCCAGTCGGCACTTGAAAAAGGTTTGGAGATTGGCGAAGTCTATTGCCAACGCTGTTTCCGTCTCCGTCATTACAATGAAATCACGGATGTCCAGTTGACAGACGATGATTTCCTCAAGCTCTTGCACGAGGTGGGAGACAGCGATGCCTTAGTGGTCAATGTCATTGATATCTTTGATTTTAATGGCTCTGTCATCCCAGGCTTGCCACGCTTTGTATCGGGCAATGATGTCCTCTTGGTGGGAAATAAAAAAGATATCTTGCCCAAGTCTGTTAAACCAGGCAAGATTAGCCAGTGGCTCATGGAACGTGCCCACGAAGAAGGTCTTCGTCCAGTCGATGTCGTCCTAACTTCAGCCCAAAACAAACATGCCATTAAGGAAGTCATTGACAAGATTGAACACTACCGTAAGGGCCGCGATGTCTATGTGGTCGGTGTGACAAACGTTGGAAAATCAACTCTAATCAATGCCATCATCCAAGAAATCACGGGTAACCAGAATGTCATCACGACTTCACGCTTCCCAGGGACAACCTTGGACAAGATTGAGATTCCTCTTGACGACGGATCTTATATCTACGATACGCCGGGAATCATCCACCGTCACCAGATGGCCCACTACTTGACGGCTAAAAACCTCAAGTATGTCAGCCCTAAAAAGGAAATCAAACCTAAAACCTATCAGCTCAATCCTGAACAAACCCTATTTCTAGGTGGTCTCGGACGATTTGATTTCATTGCGGGAGAAAAGCAAGGTTTCACAGCCTTCTTTGACAATGAATTAAAACTCCATCGTACCAAGTTAGAAGGTGCTAGTGCCTTTTACGATAAGCACGTCGGAAGCCTTTTGACACCACCAAATAGCAAGGAAAAAGAAGATTTTCCAAAATTGGTCCAACATGTCTTTAATATCAAGGAAAAGACAGACCTAGTCATCTCAGGCCTAGGCTGGATCCGCGTAACAGGCACCGCCAAAGTCGCCGTCTGGGCACCAGAAGGCGTTGCCGTCGTCACACGAAAAGCAATAATTTAAAACAAAATCACTGAGCGAACAAAGTGAGCTCATAAAAAGATAGTTATTGCCGTGGTGTTTTGCCAATCTGTAGATTGGCAAGGGGCATAATTGAGACCAAGGCTCAATTGTGAGGTCAGGAAATCCATTTTTCAAAGATGAGATCTTTGGAAAATTAGTTCCGACCGTCCCTCACCACCTAAAATAACTATCAAAAAACAAGGAAGAAAATTATGTCATTAACATCAAAACAACGTGCCTTCCTCAACAGTCAGGCACACACCCTCAAACCCATCATCCAAATCGGGAAAAATGGACTCAACGACCAAATCAAAACCAGCGTCCGTCAGGCTCTTGATGCCCGTGAATTGATCAAGGTTACTCTTTTGCAAAACACCGATGAAAATATCCACGAAGTAGCTGAAATTTTGGAAGAAGAAATCGGTGTGGATACAGTCCAAAAAATCGGACGCATCTTGATTTTGTTTAAACAATCCAGCAAGAAAGAGAATCGCAAGATTTCTAAAAAAGTCAAAGAAATTTGACCCCCATACTCCAAACAACTGTTTTTTACAGAGAAATAAAGGAGACTAGCCTATGGCAATCGAATTATTGACTCCCTTTACTAAGATAGAGTTGGAGCCAGAAATCAAGGAGAAAAAACGCAAACAAGTTGGGATTTTAGGGGGGAATTTTAACCCTGTTCACAATGCCCATCTTATTGTTGCGGATCAAGTACGCCAGCAGTTGGGATTGGACCAGGTTCTGCTCATGCCTGAATACCAACCTCCTCATGTAGATAAAAAGGAAACCATCCCTGAACACCATCGTCTCAAGATGCTTGAGTTGGCGATTGAGGGGATTGAAGGACTAGCCATTGAAACCATTGAGTTGGAGCGCAAGGGCATTTCTTACACCTACGACACCATGAAGCTTCTAACTGAGAAGAATCCAGATACAGATTATTATTTTATCATCGGTGCCGACATGGTGGACTATCTGCCCAAGTGGTACCGAATTGATGAACTGGTAGATATGGTTCAGTTTGTGGGAGTTCAGCGCCCACGCTACAAGGCAGGGACTTCCTATCCAGTTATCTGGGTGGATGTACCTCTCATGGATATCTCATCCAGCATGGTGCGTGACTTCCTTGCCCAAGGACGGAAACCCAACTTTCTCCTACCTCAGCCAGTGCTAGACTATATCGAGAAGGAGGGGCTTTACTGATGGCCTATCAAGACCATATCAACTGCTCTCGTGAGGCTTTGTTGGAAAAAATGGCAGAGCTTCTACCTGAGAAACGTCTAACCCATTGTCTAGGTGTGGAGCGTGCCGCTATGGAATTAGCTCAGCGATTTGGAGTCGATACCGAGAAAGCAGGTCTAGCAGGCCTTCTTCATGACTATGCTAAGAAGTTGTCAGATCAGGAATTTCTGGATTTGATTGACCGTTATCAGCTAGACCCTGACCTCAAAAACTGGGGCAATAATGTCTGGCATGGTATGGTCGGAATTTACAAGATTCAAGAAGACTTGGATTTGCATGATTCTGAAATCCTGCGAGCCATTGAAATCCATACAGTTGGGGCTGGTCAGATGACAGATCTTGATAAGGTCATCTACGTCGCAGACTATATCGAGCACAATCGAGCCTTTCCTGGAGTAAATGTGGCGCGTGAGATTGCAAGTCTATCGCTTGATAAGGCAGTGGCCTATGAAACATCTCGTACCGTAGAGCATCTAGCTCATCAGGGATTCCCCATCTATCCCCAAACTCTTGAAACCTATAACGCCTTTGTGTACTATTTGAAAGAGGACTAAATGAACGAAAAAGAATTACTAGAACTAGTCGTGAAAGCGGCTGATGAGAAACGTGCGGAGGATATCCTCGCACTTGATGTACAAGATTTGACTAGCGTGACGGATTACTTTGTTATTACTAGTTCAATGAATAGCCGTCAGTTGGATGCTATCGCTGACAATATCCGTGAAAAAGTAGCGGAAGCTGGTTTTAAAGGCAGCCATATCGAAGGCGATGCAGCTGGGGGATGGGTCTTGCTAGACCTCGGTGCTGTCGTTGTGCATATCTTCTCAGAAGAAATGCGTGCCCACTATAACCTAGAAAAACTATGGCATGAGGCAAATTCAGTAGATATTTCAGAAGCTCTTGCTTAGAAGATGAACTTAGTTGTAGTCAACTGGGTTTCTTTGCTTATTTTAGAAAATTGGATAGAAAGGTGAGGGCGAGTGGTGTTTGCCATGTAGGCTCTTGGTATCATGATTATGGCAACTTATGAAACTTTTGCGGCGGTCTATGATGCGGTCATGGATGACAGTTTATACGACAAATGGACTGATTTTTCGCTGCGTCATTTGCCAAAAACTAAGGAGAGAAAGAAACTCTTGGAATTGGCTTGTGGAACAGGTATCCAGTCTGTTCGCTTTTCTCAAGCTGGTTTTGATGTGACTGGGCTTGATTTGAGTGCGGATATGTTGAAGATTGCTGAGAAGAGAGCTTCTTCAGCCAAACAAAAGATTGATTTTATGGAAGGCAATATGCTGGATTTGTCTAAGGCAGGTCAATACGACTTTGTCACGTGTTACTCAGACTCAATCTGCTACATGCAGGATGAGGTGGAAGTAGGGGACGTCTTTAAGGAAGTGTATAATGCCCTCAACGAAGACGGAGTTTTCATCTTTGATGTGCATTCGACTTACCAGACGGATGAGGTTTTTCCAGGCTATTCCTACCATGAAAATGCGGAAGATTTCGCTATGCTTTGGGACACCTATGAGGACGCGGCGCCTCACTCCATCGTGCATGAGCTGACTTTCTTTGTCAAGGAGGCTGACGGCTCCTTTAGTCGTCACGATGAGGTGCATGAGGAGCGGACCTATGAAGTCTTGACCTATGATATTTTGCTGGAACAGGCTGGATTTAAGTCTTTCAAACTCTATGCAGACTTTGAGGACAAGGAGCCGACAGAGACAAGTACCCGTTGGTTTTTTGTCGCGCAGAAGTAGGAGATCACTATGACCATCACAGGTATTATCGCGGAGTTTAATCCTTTTCATAATGGGCATAAATACCTGCTGGATCAGGCTGAGGGACTGAAAATCGTAGCCATGTCTGGAAATTTCATGCAACGTGGAGAGCCTGCTATCGTTGACAAGTGGACACGGGCCCAGATGGCACTGGAAAATGGAGCGGATCTGGTAGTGGAATTGCCCTTTTTAGTCAGTGTTCAGGCAGCAGATTTCTTTGGTCAAGGAGCTGTGGATATCTTAGCTCAGTTAGGGATTGATAACTTAGCCTTTGGGACGGAGGAAGTTCTAGATTACCAGAAAATCGCTGACTTATACACAGAGAAAGGTGCTGAGATGGAGAAATTTGTGGAAAATCTGTCTGATTCTCTCTCTTATCCCCAGAAAACCCAAGCCATGTGGAAGGAATTTGCTGGTCTTGATTTTTCTGGCAATACGCCCAATCATGTTCTTGCTCTTGCTTATGCCAAGGCAGTTGCAGGACGAAATATCAAGATGCATCCGATTCAGCGTCAGGGGGCTGGTTACCATTCTGTGGATAAATATGTGGACTTTGCCTCGGCGACAGCCCTGCGTCAGCACCAGAAGGACCAAGATTTTTTAGAACGCTTTATGCCTTCTATTGTCCTATTTGAGCAGGCTAGTAAGGTGAGCTGGGAAGACTATTTTCCTCTGCTCCGCTATCAAATCTTGTCAAATCCAGACCTAACCACCATCTATCAGGTCAATCAAGAAATGGCTGTGCGCATCAAGGAAGCTATCAAAAAAGCTCAGTCTGTTGACGAATTGGTCGAGGCGGTTGCCACCAAACGTTACACCAAGGCGCGTGTCAGACGGCTCTTGACCTATATCTTGGTGCAGGCTAAAGAAAGTGACTTACCAGAATCCATTCATGTCCTTGGATTTACTGAAAAAGGCAGGAAACATCTCAAGTCTTTGAAAGGTCAGGTCAATCTAGTCAGTCGAATTGGCAAAGAGCCTTGGGATACTATGACCCAAAAGGCAGACCAGATTTACCAACTGGGAAATCCAAGTATATCAGAGCAGAATTTTGGAAGAGTGCCGATTAGAATAGAAACAAACTAAGTCTACTGAAAGGTGGACTTTTTGAGATTTTTTACGAATAAATAGATAGAAAAAGAAAATCTTGTACAAGTTCCTGACAATTTCTTTCTTTTTGTGTATAATAGTGGAAAAGAGGTAAAACGAGGTATGATTATGGAAGCAGTTCTTTACTCAACGTTCCGAAATCATTTAAAAGACTACATGAAGAAGGTAAACGATGAATTTGAGCCTTTGACGGTGGTTAATAAAAATCCAGATGAGGACATTGTAGTTCTTTCAAAGAGCGAATGGGACAGTATTCAGGAAACACTGAGAATCGCTCAAAATAAGGAACTTTCTGATAAGGTTTTGCGAGGAATGGCTCAAGTTCGTGCTGGAAGCACTCAAGTCCATGTTATTGAGGAGTGAGGAATGCTGCTCAAGTTTACAGAAGATGCGTGGGCAGATTATTGCTACTGGCAAACTCAGGATAAGAAAACACTAAAAAGAATCAATAAACTAATCAAGGATATTCAACGTGATCCATTTACAGGAATAGGAAAACCAGAGCCGCTCAAATATGAGTACCAAGGAGCCTGGTCACGGCGTATTGATGCAGAAAATCGCTTGATTTATATGATGGATGGAGATAGCGTGGCTTTCTTGTCCTTTAAAGATCATTACTAAGTCTACTGAAAAGTAGGCTTTTTCTCAAATCTCTACTAAACAACTATTTCTAAACAACAATTTTATTTTTGTAAATGCATTCCAAATTCCATTCCAAATTCCCCAAAACATATTCTATTTTAGGTTTGTGAAAATCACTTTTTTATGGTAGAATGTAAAAGAATGTATGTCATTCGGAATAACAATAAAATGAGGTAAAAACATGGAAATCATGTCGCTTGCGATTGCTGTTTTTGCCGTCATCATTGGTTTAGTCATTGGATATGTCAGCATCTCAGCCAAGATGAAATCATCTCAGGAAGCTGCGGAGTTGATGCTTTTAAATGCTGAACAAGAAGCAACTAATTTACGTGGACAAGCTGAGCGTGAAGCAGATTTACTTGTTAATGAAGCCAAACGTGAAAGCAAGTCTCTTAAAAAAGAAGCACTATTGGAGGCCAAAGAAGAAGCCAGAAAATACCGTGAAGAAGTGGACGCTGAATTTAAATCAGAACGTCAAGAACTCAAACAAATCGAAAGTCGTTTGACCGAGAGAGCTACTAGCCTTGACCGTAAAGACGACAATTTGACGAGTAAAGAACAAACACTTGAACAAAAAGAACAAAGTATTTCTGATAGAGCGAAAAACCTTGATGCGCGTGAAGAGCAATTAGAGGAAGTCGAAAGACAAAAAGAAGCAGAACTAGAGCGTATTGGTGCTCTGTCTCAGGCAGAAGCACGAGATATTATCTTGGCACAGACAGAAGAAAACTTGACTAAGGAGATTGCCAGCCGCATTCGTGAAGCTGAGCAAGAGGTCAAAGAACGTTCTGACAAAATGGCCAAGGACATCCTGGTTCAAGCTATGCAACGTATCGCTGGTGAATATGTAGCGGAGTCAACAAACTCAACGGTTCATCTGCCAGATGATACTATGAAGGGACGCATTATTGGTCGTGAAGGTCGTAACATTCGTACCTTTGAAAGTTTGACAGGGGTCGATGTCATTATCGACGATACACCAGAAGTGGTGACCTTGTCAGGATTTGACCCGATTCGTCGTGAGATTGCCCGTATGACTATGGAAATGTTGCTCAAGGATGGTCGTATCCACCCAGCTCGTATCGAAGAGTTGGTTGAGAAAAACCGTCAAGAGATTGACAATAAGATCCGTGAATACGGTGAGGCAGCAGCCTATGAGATTGGTGCGCCAAACCTTCATCCTGACTTGATGAAAATCATGGGTCGCTTGCAGTTCCGTACTTCATATGGACAAAATGTCTTACGTCATTCGATTGAGGTTGCTAAGTTGGCTGGTATCATGGCGAGCGAACTTGGTGAAAATGCGGCTCTTGCCCGTCGTGCTGGATTCCTTCATGACATCGGAAAAGCCATTGACCGCGAGGTTGAAGGAAGCCACGTTGAAATCGGTATGGAATTGGCACGTAAGTACAAGGAACATCCAGTTGTGGTCAATACGATTGCTAGTCACCACGGCGATGTCGAAGCCGAAAGTGTCATTGCAGTGATTGTCGCTGCAGCAGATGCCTTGAGCGCAGCTCGTCCAGGTGCTCGTAGTGAGTCTCTTGAAAGCTACATCAAGCGTCTCCATGATTTGGAAGAAATTGCTAACGGCTTTGAAGGGGTACAAAATAGCTTTGCCCTTCAAGCAGGACGTGAAATCCGCATCATGGTCAATCCAGGACAAATCAAGGACGACAAAGTCACAATCTTGGCTCACAAAGTTCGTGAGAAAATTGAAAACAATCTCGATTACCCAGGAAATATCAAGGTAACCGTGATTCGCGAGCTTCGTGCAGTAGATTATGCTAAATAAATAAAAAACTGAGGTCAGTGCAATCTGACTTCAGTTTTTTTGAATAAATTATTTGAAAATAATTCGTTATATTATCGAGGTGAAATCTCAATTGGGGATATATAGATTAAATCTTGAGTAGAGTTATAATTTCCGATTTTTGCTTTTATATGTATATTCTGCCCTATCTTAATATCGTCACCATTAAATGAATTAAATATAGGGTTTGATATTATAGTAATTTGAGGAATTTTGAAATTAGGACCTGAAGCTTCATCAGGATGATAATCTCCAGAATGTATGAGAACATCATACTTTGATTTTAATTTGGATAGATAGGCAATATTTCCATCGAATTCAATAGTTTGATTTTTATGTTTTTTAACAAAATCTATTATTGTGTTTGAATCTTCAGTCTGCAATAGTGCTTTAAATTCCTCATTATTTTCAGTCGTGATTACAGCTGATTGAGCTGGACTTGTTGATGAGTATTCGGTAGAACTTGATGAGGTACTAGTTGAACTAGAGGAAATAGATGTAGAACTTTGTGATGTAGATGATGCCTCATTTGTTTTTTCGACGGATTTTTCCACAATGGAACTAGTTTCTGTAGATGTAGAAGTAGGAACAGAAGTTGACTTATCTGAGTTTCCTCCAAATAGAACCAACAGAAGAATAATAAATATTACAGCAACACCAATTAAATATGGAATTAGTTTTTTTACCTTTAATTCCAGTGGGCTTAATGGTGTAATTTCAACCTCAGCTTCTTTTTCAAAAAAACCAAATACTCCAGCATTTCCTTCTTCAATAATATTGATTTTAACCTCATTTTTTTTGAGATTGAGTTCATACAAGCCATTTTCAATAGCTTCATCGATATTTTTTCCTTTATAAATTGGCATAAATCTCTCCTTTTATATTAGTAGTTTCATTATCTCTTAAATGGAATAAAAAGGCAAGTCTTTTTTAAGGGGGCTACCTTGTATAAATCATAGATTATGCTAAATAAATAAGAAAGAGCAGTTGAAAAATTACTGCTTTTTTGTTACACTAGATAGAAAGACTGTAAAGGATAATCTGGCTTTTGCCATTATTCTAGAGAAATGTTATTTCACAGACTGACTAAAAGGAGACACAATGGCAGACCGAGGCTTACTAATCGTTTTTTCTGGTCCTTCAGGGGTTGGAAAAGGAACGGTTAGAAGAGAGATTTTTGAGAGTTCTGAAAACCAATTTCAATACTCTGTATCGATGACGACACGTGCACAACGTCCTGGAGAAGTGGACGGTGTTGACTATTTCTTCCGTACTCGTGAAGAGTTTGAAGAGCTGATTCGTCAAGGACAGATGTTGGAATACGCAGAATACGTCGGCAACTACTATGGAACTCCTCTGACCTATGTCAATGAAACCTTGGACAAGGGAATTGATGTTTTCCTTGAAATTGAAGTTCAGGGTGCTCTTCAGGTCAAGAAAAAGGTTCCAGATGCTGTCTTTATCTTCCTGACACCACCAGATTTGGATGAATTGCAAGATCGTTTGGTAGGACGTGGAACAGACAGCGCAGAAGTGATTGCCCAACGAATCGAAAAAGCCAAGGAAGAAATTGCGCTTATGCGTGAGTATGATTATGCGATTGTCAACGATCAGGTGCCCCTAGCTGCTGAGCGTGTCAAACGTGTGATCGAAGCAGAGCACTTCCGTGTGGATCGTGTTATTGGTCACTATCAGGAGATGTTACCAAAATCTCCAACTACCCGATAAAATTTAGAAAATAGGTACAAGCAAATGATGTTAAAACCCTCTATTGATACCTTGCTTGACAAGGTTCCATCAAAATATTCACTCGTAATCTTGGAAGCAAAACGTGCCCACGAATTGGAAGCAGGTGCGCCAGCAACTCAAGGTTTCAAATCTGAAAAATCAACTCTTCGCGCTTTAGAAGAAATCGAATCAGGAAACGTTACAATTCACCCAGATCCAGAAGGAAAACGTGAAGCTGTGCGTCGCCGTATCGAAGAAGAAAAACGCCGCAAAGAAGAAGAAGAAAAGAAAATCAAAGAGCAAATCGCTAAAGAAAAAGAAGATGGTGAAAAAATTTAAGGTTGGGGGGACTCAATCTTATTTTTTCTATTGCAAGAATGTACTGACAAGGAGGAGGTGAGAAGATGGCTATAGCCAAGATTATCGTAGATGTGCCCTTGATGCAGACGGACCAGCCCTATAGTTACAGGATTCCTGAGGAATTTGAGGGAATGCTGGAAGTTGGGATGCGGGTTCATGTGCCTTTTGGTAAGGGCAATCGCCTGATTCAAGGGATTGTGCTTGGTTTGGAATCCCAATCAGATGAAGAAGAGATTGAGCAAGATTTAAAAGATATTGCCGAGGTACTGGATTTTTCTCCTGTTCTCACGCAAGAACAACTCTGGTTAGCTGAAGAGCTACGTAAATCTGTCTTCTCCTACAAAATCTCTATTCTCAAGGCTATGTTACCGGGATTTCTGAACTCTAGCTATGACAAAATTCTCTATCCTCTGGTAGGTCTGAGTCAGGAAGACCGAGAGCGCTTGTTTGGTTCAGAAGATTCGCTAGCCTTTTCTTCTCTGGATTTAGCTAAGCAAGCTGAAATGATGCGTTTGACTAGAAAAGGCCTGCTTGGTTTGGAATATCAGGCGGTCGATCAAAAGAAGGTCAAGACCCAGTCTTGGTATGAGGTAGACCTTGCTCAATTAGAAGGTGTAGAGATTTCTGCACGTGCCAAGAAAAAGTTGGAATTGAGAGACTATTTGCTGTCTTATCCTGAGAGTGCTTCCTTGGCTAGTTTGTTAGAGTCCTACTCGCGGGAGCAAGTTAACTTCTTTGTGGAACAAGGTGCTGTGACCATAGTTCAAAAGGAAGTTCAACGCTCGGCTGCTTATTTTGAAGGCATTGAGGCAAGTCAGCCTTTGGAGTTGAATCCAGAGCAAAGACAGGCGCGTGATGCGGTTGTGGGTGCGATTGGCAGTCATCAGCCTCCCTTCCTCCTTCAAGGGATTACAGGAAGTGGGAAGACCGAGGTTTACTTACAAATAATCCAAGGAGCCTTGGACAAGGGTAAGACAGCTATTTTGCTAGTGCCTGAGATTTCCTTGACTCCACAGATGACGGAGCGTTTTATTGCTCGTTTTGGGGACAAGGTGGCCATTCTTCACTCAGGCTTGTCCAATGGTGAAAAGTATGATGAATGGCGCAAGGTGGAACGCGGCGATGCCCAAGTTGTGGTTGGTGCCAGATCGGCCATCTTTGCTCCGCTGAAAAATCTGGGTGTCATGATTATTGATGAAGAGCATGAAGCGGCTTATAAGCAGGACAGCAATCCCCGATACCACGCCCGGGATGTAGCTATTTTGAGGGCCCAGTACAATCAAGCAGCTCTGGTACTTGGTTCAGCAACTCCTAGTCTGGAAAGCCGGGCGCGTGCTGGCAAAGGCGTCTATCAACACTTACGTCTGACCCAACGGGCCAATCCTTTGGCTAGGATTCCTGAGGTTCAAGTGATTGATTTTCGGGACTATATCGGACAAAATGAGACGTCAAACTTTACGCCACCTTTGCTAGAAGCCATTCAAGACCGTCTGTCTAAAAAAGAGCAGGTAGTTCTTATGCTCAATCGTCGTGGCTATTCTAGCTTTGTCATGTGTCGGGAGTGTGGAACCGTTGATACTTGTCCCAACTGTGACATTTCTCTCACTCTGCACATGGATACTAAGACCATGAACTGCCATTATTGTGGTTTTTCTAAGGACATTCCTCAGGTCTGTCCTAACTGTAAGAGTCGCAGTATTCGTTACTATGGGACAGGGACACAGAAGGCTTATGACGAGCTGGCAGAACTCTTTCCCCAGGCACGCATTCTGCGCATGGATGTGGATACGACTCGTAAGAAAGGTAGTCACCAAGCTCTACTTGACCAGTTTGGGCGAGGGGAAGCAGATATTTTACTGGGTACTCAGATGATTGCCAAGGGATTGGATTTTCCCAATGTGACCTTAGTCGGAGTGCTCAATGCGGATACGGCCTTAAATCTACCAGATTTCCGTTCTTCTGAGAGAACCTTCCAGCTTTTGACTCAGGTGGCAGGTCGGGCAGGACGTGCTGAAAAAGCTGGTCAGGTATTGATTCAGTCTTACAATCCTCAGCACTACGCTATTCGATTTGCTAAGGATCAGGACTACGAAGGCTTTTATGCCTATGAAATGGGAATCAGACGACAACTTGGTTATCCGCCTTACTATTTCACCATTGGCATTACCCTTTCTCATAAGAAAGAAGAAGAGGTGGTCAAACGTGCCTATGAAGTGATGAACATTTTGCGGTCAGGTTTGTCTGAAACCAGTAACATTCTTGGACCGACGCCCAAACCCATCGCCCGTACTCACAACCTCTATCATTACCAGATTTTAATTAAATACCGTTTAGAAGATGAGCTGGGACCAACCCTCAACCAGGTCTTGGCCTTGACTCAAGAACGGGAAAATAGTGAGCTCCGTCTCAGCATTGACCATGAGCCACAGCAATTTTTATAAGAAGGAGAAGATATGACAAAACTAATCTTTATGGGGACACCCGACTTTTCAGCAACAGTCTTAAAAGGACTTTTGACAGATGACCGTTACGAAATTCTAGCCGTTGTGACCCAGCCAGACCGTGCTGTTGGTCGTAAAAAAGTGATTCAGGAAACCCCAGTTAAACAAGCTGCCAAAGAGGCAGGACTTCCAATCTACCAACCTGAAAAATTATCTGGAAGTCCAGAGATGGCAGATCTTATGAAGCTAGGAGCAGATGGAATTGTGACCGCTGCTTTTGGGCAGTTTCTTCCAAGTAAACTCCTTGATAGCATGGATTTTGCGGTCAATGTTCACGCCTCCCTCCTTCCTAAACACCGTGGTGGTGCGCCTATCCATTATGCCTTGATTCAAGGGGATGAGGAAGCTGGTGTGACCATTATGGAAATGGTTAAGGAAATGGATGCAGGAGATATGATTTCTCGTCGGAGTATTCCTATAACGGATGAGGACAATGTCGGCACCTTGTTTGAGAAATTGGCGCTAGTTGGTCGTGATTTGCTTTTGGATACTTTGCCGGCCTATATTGCTGGGGAAATCCAACCTGAACCGCAGAATCCAAGTCAGGTTACTTTCTCGCCAAACATCAAGCCAGAGGAAGAAAAATTGGACTGGAATAAAAGCAATCGTCAACTTTTTAACCAGATCCGTGGGATGAACCCCTGGCCTGTTGCCCATACTTTCCTTAAGGGCGACCGCTTTAAGATTTATGAAGCTCTAGCAGTAGAAGGTCAGGGAAATCCAGGAGAAATCCTCTCTATCGGCAAGAAAGAATTGATTGTCGCAACGGCAGAAGGAGCTTTGTCTCTCAAACAAGTGCAGCCAGCTGGTAAACCTAAGATGGACATTGCTTCCTTCCTCAACGGAGTTGGACGTACATTGACTGTAGGAGAACGATTTGGTGACTAAAGTAGAAACGGCTAGAAGTTTAGCCCTAGCGGTATTAGAAGATGTCTTTATCAATCAAGCATACTCAAATATCGCCTTAAATAAGTATCTCAAGGGGAGTCAACTTTCGGCAGCAGACAAGGGCTTGGTGACCGAGCTGGTCTATGGAACGGTAGCCAGTAAACTTACCTTAGAATGGTACCTATCCCACTTTATCGAAGACAGAGACCAGTTAGACAGTTGGCTTTATGTCCTTCTTCTCATGAGTGCCTACCAGCTTCGCTATTTGGATAAGATTCCAGACCATGCTGTGGTCAATGAAGCAGTAGAATTGGCCAAAGTCCGTAAAAAAGGCAGTGAAAAATTGGTCAATGCCCTCCTTCGTCGTATTCTGCGTGAAGGCTGGCCAGATATTGCCAGCATCAAACGAAAAAACAAGCGTGATTCCATTGCCTATTCTCTCCCGGTTTGGCTAGTTGCCAAGCTCAAGGAAGAATACGGTGAAGAGCGAGCAAACGCCATCTTTGAAAGTCTCTTGGTGCGAAACAAGGCCAGTATTCGTGTAACAGACCTAAGTCGAAAAGAGGAAATCCAAGCCTTGTTGGAGGCGAATAATTCCCTTTTAGCAACCACTGGTCTGGTTAAGGAGCAAGGGCATTTTGCAGGCCATGATTTGTTTGCGGATGGAGCCATTACCATCCAAGACGAATCCAGTCAGCTTGTTGCTCCGACGCTTGATTTACAAGGTGATGAACGAGTGCTTGATGCCTGTGCGGCTCCAGGTGGGAAAACAGCCCATATAGCCTCTTATCTCACGACAGGTCAGGTTACTGCTCTGGACTTGTACGACCACAAGTTGGACTTAATTCAAGAAAATGCCCAACGTCTGGGAGTTGCAGATCGGGTTCAAACGCAAAAATTAGATGCCAGAAAGGTGCATGAGTTTTTTGGTCAGGATTCATTTGATAAGATTTTAGTGGATGCTCCCTGTTCAGGAATCGGTCTTTTGCGCCGAAAACCAGATATCAAATACAATAAAGAAACAGCAGATTTCGCGTCCTTGCAGGAAATTCAGCTAGAAATATTAGGTAGTGTTTGTCAAACACTAGGCAAAGGTGGTATAATAACTTATAGTACCTGTACTATTGTCTCAGAGGAGAACTTTCAAGTCGTACAGGCATTTTTAGAAAGTCATCCTGAATTTGAGCAGGTAACACTAGAACATGAATGTAAGGATATCATGAAAGATGGCTGTATCCTCATCACACCTGAATTGTATGGAAGTGATGGATTCTTCATCAGTCAATTTCGTAAGATATCGGATTAGGAAGGAACTGACACATGGAAATTTCATTATTAACAGATGTTGGTCAGAAACGAACAAATAACCAAGACTATGTCAACCACTATGTCAATAGAGCTGGGCGTACCATGATTATTTTAGCTGATGGGATGGGAGGTCATCGCGCAGGGAATATCGCTAGTGAAATGGCGGTAACAGACCTAGGTATAGCTTGGGTTGATACCCAGATCGATACAGTCAATGAAGTGCGTGAATGGTTCGCCCATTACCTAGAAATTGAAAATCAAAAGATTCACCAGCTTGGTCAGGATGAAGTTTACAGAGGCATGGGAACTACTTTGGAAGTCCTTGCTATTATTGATAATCAGGCTATCTATGCTCATATTGGTGATTCGCGTATCGGCTTGATTCGTGGAGAAGAATACCACCAGTTAACAAGCGATCATTCCTTGGTCAATGAATTGCTCAAGGCTGGTCAATTGACACCAGAAGAGGCAGAAGCTCATCCGCAAAAAAATATTATCACCCAGTCTATTGGGCAAAAAGATGAAATTCAGCCTGATTTTGGGACAGTTATCCTTGAGTCAGGTGACTATCTCTTGCTCAATAGTGACGGCTTGACCAACATGATTTCAGGCAGTGAGATTCGTGATATTGTAACCAGTGATATTCCTTTAGCAGATAAAACGGAGACACTTGTTCGTTTTGCTAACAATGCAGGAGGTTTAGACAACATTACGGTTGCCCTTGTTTCTATTATGAACGAGGAGGATGCAGAATGATCCAAATCGGCAAGATTTTTGCCGGACGCTATCGGATTGTCAAACAGATTGGTCGAGGAGGCATGGCGGATGTCTACCTAGCCAAAGACTTAATCTTAGATGGGGAAGAAGTGGCAGTGAAGGTTCTGAGAACCAACTACCAGACAGACCCCATAGCTGTAGCTCGTTTTCAGCGTGAAGCGAGAGCTATGGCAGATTTAGACCATCCTCATATCGTTCGGATAACAGATATTGGCGAGGAAGACGGTCAACAGTACCTAGCTATGGAGTATGTGGCTGGACTTGACCTCAAACGCTATATCAAGGAACACTATCCTCTTTCTAATGAAGAAGCCGTCCGTATCATGGGACAAATCCTCCTAGCTATGCGTTTGGCCCATACCAGAGGAATTGTTCACCGGGACTTGAAACCTCAAAACATTCTTTTGACACCAGATGGGACTGTCAAGGTTACAGACTTTGGGATTGCAGTAGCCTTTGCTGAGACGAGTCTGACTCAGACTAACTCGATGCTGGGTTCAGTTCATTACTTGTCACCAGAGCAGGCGCGTGGTTCGAAGGCGACGGTACAAAGTGATATCTATGCAATGGGGATTATTTTCTATGAGATGCTGACAGGTCATATTCCTTATGACGGGGATAGTGCGGTGACCATCGCCCTCCAGCATTTCCAGAAACCACTGCCATCGGTTATAGCTGAAAATCCATCTGTGCCCCAGGCTTTGGAAAATGTTGTTATCAAGGCAACTGCTAAGAAATTGACAGATCGCTATAAATCAGTTGCTGAAATGTATGTGGATTTGTCTAGTAGTTTGTCTTATAATCGTCGTAATGAACCAAAGCTGGTCTTTGACGATGCGACTAAGGCGGACACCAAGACTCTACCAAAAGTATCCCAGAGCACCTTGACTTCGATTCCTAAGGTTCAAGCGCAGACAGAACACAAACCAATCAAAAAAACAAGCCAGGTTGTGACAGAGGAAACTTACCAACCACAAGCACCGAAAAAACGTAGATTTAAGATGCGTTACCTGATTTTTTTGGCCAGCATTGTGTTGGTGGCAGCTTCTCTTATTTGGATACTATCCAGAACTCCTGCAACCATTGCCATTCCAGATGTGGCAGGTAAGACAGTTGCGGAAGCCAAGGAAACCCTCAAGAAAGCCAATTTTGAGATTGGCGAGGAGAAGTCAGAGGCCAGTGAAAAGGTGGAAGAGGGGCGGATTATCCGTACAGATCCTGGCGCTGGAACTGGTCGAAAAGAAGGAACGAAAATCAATTTGGTTGTCTCATCAGGCAAGCAATCTTTCCAAATTAGTAATTATGTCGGCCGGAAATCCTCTGATGTCATAGCGGAATTAAAAGAGAAAAAAGTTCCAGATAATTTGATTAAAATTGAGGAAGAAGAGTCGAATGAGAGTGAGGCTGGAACGGTCATGAAGCAAAGTTTACCAGAAGGTACGACCTATGACTTGAGCAAGGCAACTCAAATCGTCTTGACAGTAGCTAAAAAAGCTACGACGATTCAATTAGGGAACTATATTGGACGGAACTCTACAGAAGTCATCTCGGAACTCAAGCAGAAGAAGGTTCCTGAGAATTTGATTAAGATAGAGGAAGAAGAGTCCAGCGAAAGCGAACCAGGAACGATTATGAAACAAAGTCCAGGTGCAGGTATCCCTTATGATTTGAGTAAACCTACTCAAATCGTCTTGACAGTAGCTAAAAAAGTTACAAGTGTTGCCATGCCGAGCTACATTGGTTCCAGCTTGGAGTTTACTAAGAATAATTTGATTCAAATTGTTGGGATTAAGGAAGCCAATATAGAAGTTGTAGAAGTGTCGACAGCTCCCGCTGGAACTGCTGAAGGTACAGTCGTTGAACAAAGTCCTAGAGCAGGTGAAAAGGTAGACCTCAATAAGACTAGAGTCAAGATTTCAATCTACAAACCTAAAACAAGTTCAGCTACTCCTTAAAATCAGATGGATAATCAAAATGAGTAATCAATCTTTGTCATGATTTCATGGCAAAGATTTTTTTTGACTCCAGATTTGTGATAAAATAGAGGGAGTTGATAAAAGGAGGAATGCATGGAAGAGTCAAAAGAATTAAATGCAGTTATTGATGTGATTATGCTAGCGGGGACTATTCTCCTTAAAAGTGGCTCAGAAATTCATCGTGTAGAAGATACCATGATTCGGATTGCGCATTCGCAGGGGATTGTGGATTGCAATGTCCTTGCCATGCCTGCTGCCATCTTTTTCTCCATTGAAAATACCAATATTTCGCGCATGAAGCGCGTGACCTCCTCTTCTTATAACATCGAAAAAGTCTGCGATGTCAACCAGATTTCTCGTCAGCTGGTTGGGGGGCAGATTGATTTAGAAACAGCCTTTAAGCAATTGACGGCCTTGCAAGCCCAACCCCTTCCCTATACCAAGTTGCAGGTAACTTTAGCTGCGACCTTAAGTGCTCCTTTCTTTTCGGTTATGTTTAGTGGAAATATCTACGACGCACTTGGGGCAGGAGTGGCGACCTTATTTGGTTTTGCCTTTTCCCTCTATGTGGAGAAGTTTATCCGAATTCCTTTTGTAACAGCCTTTGCTGGGGCCTTCGTCTTTGGAATGATTGCCCAGTTTTGGGCTCGCTACACAGGCTTTCCTTCAACGGCAGACTTGATTATAGCTGGTGCGGTCATGCCGTTTGTTCCAGGAATTGCCTTGACCAATGCGGTCCGTGATATTATGACCAACCACATAAACTCTGGTATGAGCAAGATGTTTGAATCCCTGCTCATTACCCTTGCTTTAGGGGCGGGAACTTCTGTCGCCTTGGTATTGATGAACTAATATGACACTAACAACCTTTTTATTACAAGCAGTGGCAAGTCTTCTTGCTATTATCACTTTTTTAATCGTACTCAATGTGCAACGCTCTATGCTCTTACCTGGAGGGATTTTGGGCATGGCTGTCTGGCTAATCTATCTCTTGCTCAAGGAACCGACCAATGTTATTGTGGCTACCTTCATTGCGGCCATTATCGGTTCATGTGTCAGCCAGATTTTGAGTATTCTTTATAAGACACCTGCTGTGGTCTTTATCTTGGCCATCTTGGCTCCTCTGGTTCCGGGTTATCTCTCCTATCGGACAACTGCCTTTTTTGTGACAGGGGACTATAATAAAGCGCTGGCAAGTGCAACATTAGTTGTTATGCTGGCTCTGGTCATTTCCATTGGAATGGCTAGCGGAACAGTGATTCTCAGACTGTATCATTATATAAAAACACATCGAGTATCGTAGATTTTACAGAAATAAAAGAATTTTCTGAAAAATAAGATAAATATAGTGACAAGGCTTTCTATATGTGCTATTCTCTATATAGAAAGGAGGAAAAATCATGAAAAAATCACTATTTTCCTTATTATCTGTAAGTCTACTGACCTTGCTGGTTATCCCAGTCATGGCTTCTAGTTCGGGTTCAGAGTTTCAAAGTGGATGGCAAGAGAATCAGTTGATTGCTGAGAAGGTTAGTAAAACACTTGATAAGGCATTTGATAAGGATGTCAGAGAAATTCCGACCAGTCAGTTTTATCAAGAATTTGTAGATGAGATGGGAAGAACTTACTCAGGAAATTTAATCCTCCAGGAACTGATAACTGAGAATGGGGCTTATAAAGCTACTTATGTTGGTGAACTCTATAGCAACTAATCATTCTTTAAAATTATGACCAATAAGAGGCTTGATTTGGTGAATCAAGTCTTTTTTCTCTCTTTTATTGCCATTTGTGATAAAATAGTACTGGACGATTTTTTACATGAATGATAAAACAGAGGTAAATATGACAATCGGTATTGATAAGATTGGTTTTGCGACCAGTCAATATGTCTTGAAATTACAAGACTTAGCAGAAGCGAGGGGCATTGACCCTGAAAAATTAAGTAAAGGACTCTTACTCGAGGAATTGAGTATTGCGCCCTTAACTGAGGATATCGTGACCTTGGCGGCCAGTGCAAGTGACTCTATTTTAACTGAGCAAGAAAGACAAGAAATTGATATGGTCATTGTGGCTACCGAGTCAGGAATTGACCAGAGTAAGGCTGCGGCCGTCTTTGTACATGGCTTGCTGGGCATTCAGCCCTTTGCTCGTAGTTTCGAGATTAAAGAAGCCTGCTATGGAGCGACAGCTGCCCTTCATTATGCCAAATTGCATGTGGAAAATTCTCCACAGTCCAAGGTCTTGGTCATTGCCAGTGATATTGCCAAGTATGGTATTGAAACTCCAGGAGAACCCACTCAGGGTGCTGGCAGTGTGGCCATGTTGATTACACAAAATCCACGCATGATGGCTTTTAATAATGACAATGTGGCTCAGACTCGTGACATCATGGATTTCTGGCGTCCAAATTACTCGACAACTCCTTATGTAAATGGTGTTTATTCTACCCAACAATATTTGGATAGTTTGAAAACGACTTGGCTTGAATACCAAAAACGCTACCAGCTTACTTTGGATGATTTTGCAGCTGTTTGCTTCCACTTGCCTTACCCTAAATTAGCACTCAAAGGCTTAAAAAAAATCATGGATAAGAGCCTGCCTCAAGAGAAAAAGGACCTCTTGCAAAAGCACTTTGACCAGTCTATTCTCTACAGTCAAAAAGTGGGGAATATCTACACAGGTTCACTTTTCCTTGGACTTTTGTCTCTCTTGGAAAATACAGATAGCTTGAAGGCTGGGGATAAAATCGCCCTTTATAGTTATGGAAGCGGGGCTGTAGCTGAGTTCTTTAGTGGTGAATTGGTTGAAGGATACGAAGCTTATCTGGATAAAGACCGTTTGAATAAGCTCAACCAACGAACTGCCCTGTCTGTTGTTGACTATGAAAAAGTCTTCTTTGAGGAAGTAGACTTAGATGAGACAAATTCTGCCCAGTTTGCTGGCTATGAAAATCAAGATTTTGCCTTGATTGAAATTGTTGACCACCAACGCCGTTATAGCAAGGTTGAAAAATAATGAAGATAAGTTGGAATGGATTTTCTAAAAAATCATACCAAGAGCGCCTCGAGCTGTTAAAAGCTCAGGCGCTCCTTAGTCCTGAGAGACAAGCGAGTTTGGAGCAGGATGAACAGATGAGTGTGACTGTGGCAGACCAGCTGAGTGAGAATGTGGTGGGAACTTTTTCTTTACCTTATTCGATGGTTCCAGAGATCCTCGTCAATGGTCAGGAATACACAGTTCCCTATGTGACAGAAGAACCGTCCGTGGTTGCTGCGGCCAGCTATGCCAGTAAAATCATCAAGCGAGCAGGTGGTTTTACTGCACAAGTCCATCAGCGCCAGATGATTGGGCAGGTAGCCCTTTATCAAGTTGCTGATCCTGAACAAGCCCAAGAGAAAATTGCCAGAAAGAAGGCTGAACTCTTGGAGCTTGCCAATCAAGCCTATCCTTCTATCGTCAAACGTGGGGGTGGGGCGCGTGATTTACATGTAGAACAGATAAAAGGCGAAACAGACTTCCTTGTTGTTTATCTCCATGTTGATACCCAAGAAGCCATGGGAGCCAATATGCTCAACACCATGCTGGAAGCCTTGAAACCAGTCTTAGAAGAACTCAGCCAGGGACAGAGTCTTATGGGAATCCTGTCTAATTACGCGACCAATTCTCTAGTGACTGCAACCTGTCGCATCGCCTTTCGCTACTTGAGCCGCCAAAAGGATCAAGGACGAGAAATCGCGGAGAAAATTGCTTTGGCTAGTCAGTTTGCGCAAGCTGATCCTTACCGAGCTGCTACCCACAATAAAGGAATTTTTAACGGTATTGATGCCATTTTAATTGCTACTGGTAATGACTGGCGTGCCATCGAAGCCGGGGCTCATGCCTTTGCCAGTCGAGATGGACATTACCAAGGTCTTAGTCAATGGACGCTGGACCTTGAAAGAGAAGAATTGGTCGGTGAGATGACCCTGCCCATGCCTGTGGCGACCAAGGGTGGCTCTATCGGTCTCAACCCTCGTGTAGCCCTCAGTCATGAACTACTGGGAAATTCTTCTGCCAAAGAATTAGCCCAGCTTATCGTGTCTATTGGGCTTGCCCAAAATTTTGCGGCCCTGAAAGCCTTGGTGAGTACAGGGATTCAGCAAGGCCACATGAAATTGCAGGCTAAATCCTTGGCACTTCTCGCAGGTGCTAGTGAATCTGAGGTAGCTCCCCTAGTCGAGCGCCTTATAGCAGAGAAAACCTTTAACTTAGAGACAGCCCAGCGTTATTTAGAAAATTTAAGATCATAAAAAACTCAGACAGATCGGTCTGAGTTTTCTTGTGCTTATACTCTTCGAAAATCTCTTCAAACCACGTCAGCTTCGCCTTGCCGTACTCAAGTACAGCCTGTGGCTAGCTTCCTAGTTTGCTCTTTGATTTTCATTGAGTATTAAATACTTTTTCCTGGTAATAATGTAACTGGTAAAAAGTAACCAGTTGTTGCGACTTCCTTGCCTTCAATCTTTTGCAAGAGTAGATCAACAGTGAGGCAGGCAATCTCTTCCAAAGGTTGCTTGATAGTAGCCAGTTGGGGGTAGTAATTCTCGATAAAGTAGGTCCCATCATATCCGATGACCTTGAGTTCTTCAGGGACAGAAATGCCCAGTTCTTGAGCAATTTTAATGACCAGAATAGCAGTCAAGTCATCTGAAGCAAAGATGGCATCTGGCTTTTGTCGAGTCAAGATATTCTTGATTTCCATTTCTTTTCTGACGGGAGAAAAGTCACTGGAAACATTGATAATAGGTGCTTTTGGGAGTACAGATGCAAAACCAGCGTGGCGCAGTCCAGTTGGCGAGTTAGAATTGTCATTCCCTGTAATCATGATGATAGATTGGGCGCCTGTCTTAACCAAGGTCTGGGCAGCAAGAACCCCACCAGCATAGTTGTCAGAGGAAACGACAGGAATGTCTGGCGACAGGTTGCGGTCAAAGGAAATAATCGGTGCTGTCACACGATTGTAGTCTTTGATTCCCAAGTTGTGACTACCAGAAATGATGCCGTCTACCTGATTGGCTTCCAACATTTCGATATATTCGCGTTCCTTTTCAGAATCGTGCTCACTGTTGCAGATGATGGTCTTATATCCATTTTTGAAGAGTTGGTGTTCCAGCTTATCAATCAATTCTGCATAGAAAACGTTAGAAATATTGGGGAAAATCAAGCCGATTAATTTAGCTGATTTTCCTTGCAGACTACGAGCTAGGTTGTTGGGTTTATAGCCCAATTCTCGCATGGCTTCATTAACCTTTTGAATGGTTTTTTCAGATAGATACCCTTTTTTATTGATAACCCGAGAAACGGTAGTAGGACTGACGCCTGCAAGTTTGGCGACATCAGTTAGTTTTGCGACCATAATCTAATTCATAGTAAGTTCCAGTTGGGTTTCCAGATTTAATCAGGATACCATTTTGGTCCTCATGTGGGAAGACACGACCAGAAAATACTTTTTCTCCTTTATTGATGAAAATTTCAAAGACAGAGTTATCGATGAAAATCGTAGCAGTAGTAGCCTGATTCTCGATTGGGCAAGAACGTGTAGTTCCAAATTCTTGGGCATACTGTTCTCCAGCATGGCTACGATCCACTGTCACTTGACCATTTACAAGGTCAAAGTTGATTGAAAGTCCCTTGCCTTCTTTATCAGCAAGTAAGACAATCTCGCTCTGGCTATTGGCTTCCAAGTTGAGTTCAAGTTCGTAAGTGTTCTTGGTTTGGGCACGGTTTGAGAAAGGTTCTTCAGAAGCACAAAGGTCCTTGATAGCTGCGACTGGGTATTGGTAGAGTTTGCCGTCTTTGATAGTGAGTTCCTTGACCAAAGAGAAGGTTCCTTGGTGGTCAAAACGGTCAGATGGATATGAAACATCAGGCAAGCCAAGCCAGCTAACAGCTAGAGCACGTCCATCAGGAGCGTTGAAGGCTTGAGTTGCATAGGCTTCGAAACCATAGTCCATGTTTTGAAGTTGAGACACATCTACCATTTTGGCATTTTCAGGGTCAAAGGAAGCCCCAATCTTATACATATTTGGAAAGATATTATCGTAGTCTAGAACGTTCTTATCCAATCCTTGTGGGCAGTAGAGAAGGACAGGTTGTTCCCCTACAAAGACCAGATTTGGACATTCCATCATGTAGGCAGTACGGTCGTTAGCAAAGTCAAGGTTGCCAACGGCTTGCCAGTTTGTATAGTCATTATCGACAGCCTTGTAGAGACGGACGAAACCTTTTTTCTCCAAGTCCTGTCCACCAACGATAGCATAATATTGCCCCTTAAAGTTAAAAATTTGCGGATCACGGAAGTGGTCAGTTGAGTCTGCTGGCTGGTCGATCAAGGTCTTGTCAATCTTGGTAATCTTACCATCCTTATCCATCAAAGCTCCAATCTGGTAAGGGTGACGGATCCAGTTTTCATCGCGGACATTTCCTGTATAAAATAGGAATAACTGATCACCAAATTGCATGGCAGAACCAGAGTAGGCACCGTGGCTATCTAATGGAGTATCAGGTAAAACTTTGACACCAGTTTCTGTGAAGTGAACCAAGTCCTCACTTTCCAATTGCACCCAAGATTTTAAACCATGGGCTGCACCAAATGGAAAGTTCTGATAAAAAACAATCCACTTGCCATCAAAGTAGGAAAAGCCATTTGGATCGTTGAGAAGTCCTGTTTTTGGCTCAACATGGTAATGAGTATGCCATGGAGATTGTGCTATATTTTCTTTTATATGTTGAATTTCTTCTTGCGTCCAATCTTGATAAAGTCTGTAACGACGCTCAGTTGTCCATTCCATTCATTCATTCCTCCAAAAATCTTATCACTTTTAATAGTAACCGTTTTCGATAAAAAATGCAAGCCTTTTATGTTAAAAAAGAGGAAAAGCTGTCAAGCGTTTATCACAAATTAAAACCAGAAAATCAATCATCTATCTACAAAAAAATGAAAGAAAGTGAAGCAAAATCCTTTTAAACAAGATTCCAAACTTATTTTTTTAAGAAATGCCTGCTAAAACAGTCAAAAACAATCAATCTATGGCGTGCCCACTAAGTGGATAGAATATTTTTTCTGCAAAACGCTTGACATATTTCTAAAACATGATAAAATAATAGTCGTAGGGCGAATAAAATCGCTTTCAAACAATAACAAAATTTTATATAAGGAGATTTTTGCAAATGAACAATCAGGAAATTGCAAAAAAAGTCATCGATGCCTTGGGCGGACGTGAAAATGTCAACAGTGTAGCTCACTGTGCGACTCGTCTTCGTGTCATGGTCAAAGATGAAGGAAAAATCAATAAAGAAGTGATTGAGAACTTGGAAAAAGTTCAAGGTGCTTTCTTTAACTCAGGTCAATACCAAATCATCTTTGGTACAGGTACAGTTAACAAAATGTACGATGAAGTTGTTGCGCTTGGCTTGCCAACATCATCTAAAGCTGACATGAAAGCAGAAGCTGCTAAACAAGGGAACTGGTTCCAACGTGCTATCCGTACTTTCGGTGACGTTTTCGTTCCAATCATCCCAGTTATTGTAGCGACAGGTCTCTTCATGGGTGTGCGTGGTCTTTTCAACGCTCTTGAAATGCCACTTCCAGGTGACTTTGCAACTTACACACAAATCTTGACAGATACGGCCTTCATCATCTTGCCAGGTTTGGTTGTGTGGTCAACCTTCCGTGTATTTGGTGGAAATCCTGCCGTTGGTATCGTTCTTGGTATGATGCTTGTTTCTGGCTCACTTCCAAACGCTTGGGCAGTCGCTTCAGGTGGTGAAGTAACAGCTATGAACTTCTTTGGTTTCATCCCTGTTGTTGGTTTGCAAGGTTCTGTTCTTCCAGCCTTCATCATCGGGGTTGTCGGAGCTAAATTTGAAAAAGCGGTCCGCAAGGTTGTTCCAGATGTGATTGACCTCTTGGTAACGCCATTCGTGACACTTTTGGTCATGTCTATCCTTGGACTCTTTGTCATCGGACCAGTCTTCCACGTAGTTGAAAACTACATCCTTATCGCTACAAAAGCGATCCTCAGCATGCCATTTGGTCTTGGTGGTTTCTTGATTGGTGGGGTTCACCAATTGATCGTCGTGTCAGGTGTGCACCACATCTTCAACTTGCTTGAAGTTCAATTGCTTGCTGCTGACCATGCTAACCCATTCAACGCTATCATCACAGCTGCTATGACAGCTCAAGGTGCTGCGACTGTTGCGGTTGGTGTTAAAACTAAAAATCCAAAACTAAAAACACTTGCTTTCCCAGCTGCTCTTTCTGCCTTCCTAGGTATTACAGAGCCTGCTATCTTCGGGGTTAACTTGCGCTTCCGTAAACCATTCTTCCTTTCATTGATTGCTGGTGCAATCGGTGGTGGATTGGCTTCTATCCTTGGACTTGCTGGTACTGGTAATGGTATCACCATCATCCCTGGTACAATGCTTTATGTTGGTAACGGACAACTTGCCCAATACCTTCTCATGGTAGCTGTATCATTTGCCCTTGGTTTTGCTCTTACTTACATGTTTGGTTACGAGGACGAAGAAGAAGTTACTACTGAAGCGACGACAGAACGTTTGGTCCAAGAAGAAACAACTGGTAATATTCCAGCAGCTCTTCAAAATGAAACACTTGTAACTCCTATCGTCGGTGATGTTGTAGCTCTTGCTGATGTTAATGACCCAGTCTTCTCAAGTGGAGCTATGGGACAAGGTATCGCTGTGAAGCCAAGTCAAGGTGTGGTATATGCACCAGCTGATGCTGAAGTTTCAATCGCCTTTCCAACAGGACACGCTTTTGGTTTGAAAACAACTGATGGTGCTGAAGTCTTGATCCACGTTGGTATCGACACTGTAACAATGAACGGTGAAGGTTTTGAAGCAAAAGTTGCTCAAGGTGACAAGGTGAAAGCTGGCGATGTTCTTGGAACATTTGACTTAAACAAAATCGCTGCAGTTGGTCTTGATGATACAACAATGGTTATCGTTACAAACACAGCTGACTACGCTTCAGTAGCTCCAGTCGCAACAGGTTCAGTTGCGAAGGGGGATGCTGTGATCGAAGTGAAAATCTAATCAATCCTCTCTAATGTGAAAACGAACAAATGACATGTTTGTTCGTTTTTGCTTGAATGGTAAGATTTACAGAGGAAAATCTAAAAAATAGAGAAATTTAGACTTTCGAAATATGCTATAATAAAGAAAATAAAAACAAGAGGTTTATCATGACAAAATTATATGGAAGCTTGGAAGCGGGCGGTACAAAGTTTGTCTGTGCTGTCGGTGATGAAAACTTTAACGTTGTAGAAAAAACACAATTTCCAACAACAACTCCAATCGAAACAATCGATAAAACCATTGAGTTCTTCTCAAAATTCGACAACCTTGCTGGTCTTGCAGTTGGTTCATTTGGTCCGATTGATATTGATAAAAACTCAAAAACTTATGGCTTTATCACGACGACTCCAAAACCAAACTGGGCAAATGTGGACTTGCTTGGTGCCCTTCGTCGCGCCCTCAACGTGCCAATGTACTTCACAACCGACGTAAACAGCTCTGCCTATGGTGAAGTGGTTGCCCGTAACAATGCGGGTGGTCGTATCGAAAACTTGGTTTACTACACAATCGGTACAGGTATCGGTGCAGGTGTTATCCAACGTGGTGAGTTTATCGGTGGTGTGGGTCACCCTGAAATGGGTCATTATTATGTTGCTAGACACCCAATGGATATTGAAAAAGAGTTTAAGGGTGTTTGTCCTTTCCATAAGGGATGTCTGGAAGGCTATGCAGCTGGTCCAAGTTTGGAAGCTCGTACAGGTGTTCGTGGGGAAAACATTGAACTCAACAACCCTGTTTGGGATGTTCAAGCCTACTATATCGCTCAAGCTGCGGTTAATGCGACAGTGACTTTCCGCCCAGACGTGATTGTCTTTGGTGGAGGGGTCATGGCTCAACAACACATGCTGGACCGTGTCCGTGAGAAATTTACATCTCTTCTCAATGGCTACCTACCAGTACCTGATGTGCGTGATTACATCGTGACGCCAGCAGTCGCAGGAAATGGTTCTGCTACTCTTGGAAACTTTGTCCTTGCAAAAGAAGTTTCAAAATAAAGCACAAAATCCGCTTGGGAAACCAAACGGATTTTGTGGTTGCAAATAATATTTTTGAGCCTTTCCTTAAGTGATTACGGACGGTAGCGACTTTCTTCGAAATTCCATACCTAAACTTTGAGCCTAATGTCTCAAAGTTTCCGAATACCTGAAACCATTAGATTTCAGGTGTTTCTATCACGGCGGAAAGGCTAGGTAAGTCCTCGCCTTACTATCGAAAAATATGCATGATTTCCATACCAAAGTATATTTAGTATTAAGCTATAGTTAATCTACGCTTTAAAAATCCACTTGGGAAACCAAACGGATTTTTTACGTGTCAAAGCATTTGCCAGAAAAAGTCAATAATATAGGTCAGACCGTAGGTATAAACCACGAGAGTAAAGGGTTTGGTCAGAATGATGATGGTCATATAGCGCTTGAAACTCATCTTGGTCAGGGCAGCCAGCATACAGAGAAAGTCAGCTGGACTAATGGGCCAAATCATCATAAAGATAAAGAAACGGTCAAAACGATTGCCCTTGTCCAACCAGCCGATGTACTTGTCATAGGTGCGCTTGCTGACGACAGACTGGACAAAGGCAGCCCCATAGAGGCGCACCAGATAAAAGATAATGGCACAGCCAATCACGATACCGATATAGTTGTAGATTGTCCCGATGATGTGACCGTAGATAAAGACCCCAGCTACCGAGGTCAAGGCCCCAGGAATGATAGGGACGACCGTTTGTAAAATCTGTAAAAAGATAAAGAGGGGTGGCCCCCAGATGCCTGCCTGCTGGATAAAGGCAGAGAGGGTTTCCTTAGACTGTAAAATCCCAGCCTGATAAGCCCAAATACAGAAAATCAAACTCCCAACCCCACCGACAATCGATGAGATATTGATAACTTGCTGCAGAAGGGGAGAAACAGCTTTCATTTGTTTATCCTGTGACATGTAAACTCCTCATAGATAGTATATTTCTACTATACCATATTTTGGAGGAGAAAGGGGGAATGAGTGTTTTTGATGAGGAATGGATAGTGAATAGTCCTTCGAGACTTAGAATAGGTCCGTTCCCTAAAGTTTACATGTATTCTAGGTTTAGAATAATCGCAATTACATAAATTTAAAAGCATTCTAAGTTTCGAATAGCTTATCTGAGATAATTTTGATGCATTCGAGCTTTCGAATAGTCATATTCCCTAAAGTTTAGATGTATTCTGAAGCTAGAAAAGCTAAAATCTAAAAATAATAAGGGTCTCTATCTGATGGATGTAATTTATGTCTAGTATGAATCCTTTGAATCGTTAGTTAATTTTAATATGAATCAGTTCTGAAATAATTACTAAATATAGTTAGATGGTGAATGAATTATTGCTAAATTTCGAGTTCAAGTTAGCCATCCAGAAGTCTTCTCTAGGCGACTTGTAGTTCAAGCATTTTTTAGGATAGTTGTTAATCCATTTTTCGATGAATGCGATTTCTTTGGGAGTCGTTTTCTTAGTTCCCTTAGGCTTAGGTAACCATCTACGAATAAGCCTGTTGTGATTCTCATTAGTTCCCCTTTCCCAAGAGGTATAGGGATGTGCATAGTAGATATGTTCCTTAGAAAACATATCGGACAGGCGGTTGAATTCCGTTCCGTCCATTAGTAGATAAAGGATTACTCCTTCTTGAAATGACAGATGAACTTGTTTCTTATAAAAAATGTTGTCTGAAATTATTCGCCTTTTTCCAGAAGTTTTAGAGGAAGAGAACTTTATGGGGAAAAAGGAGTTACTCAAATAACAATTCAGGATCAAAAATAGACAGTTGAGGAGCAGAGTGGATAAATTAAGTTTGCTACTGTATAATGGATTTATCACTAAAATCGCTCCATGCCCTATTTTACATAGCATTAGTCTTCTAAAAATGGACAGAAATCATTGTAAAGGCTATCAAAAAGGAGTATAATGAGTGAAAAAAATTTCGGAGGTTAAAGATGCTAGAAGTAAGAAGTCTAGAGAAAAGTTTTGGATCCAAGCAAGTTTTGTTTGGTATTGACTTTCAAGCGCGACCAGGTCGTATTTTGGGACTAGTTGGGAAAAACGGTGCTGGGAAGACAACAATTTTCCACAGTATTTTGAAATTTTTAGAATACCAAGGAGAAATCAGTCTGGATGGTCAGGATATTCGTCAGGAAACCTACGCTCGGATTGGTTATCTGCCTGAAGAACGCAGTCTCATGCCTAAATTGACAGTCCTTGAACAAGTTCGCTACTTGGCGACTCTAAAAGGTATGGATGCCAAGGAAGTTAAGGAAAAACTCCCTCAATGGATGAAGAGGTTGGAAGTGAAAGGAAAGCTGACAGATAAAATCAAGAGCCTGTCAAAAGGAAATCAGCAGAAGATTCAGCTCATTATTACTCTGATTCATGAACCAGACTTGATTATCTTGGATGAGCCTTTCAGTGGATTGGACCCAGTCAATACAGAATTGCTCAAGCAAGTCATTTTTCAGGAAAAAGAGCGCGGAGCAACCATTATCTTTTCTGACCATGTCATGACCAACGTTGAGGAACTTTGTGACGATATTCTGATGATTCGAGATGGTCGTGTGGTCTTGCATGGACCGGTCCAGGATGTCCGAAATCAATATGGGAAAACGCGTCTCTTTGTTTCAAGTGAACGAAGTAAGGAAGAATTGGAAAACCTTCCTCATGTCAAACAGGTGAGCTTGACTAAACAAGGCAGTTGGAAATTGATCTTGGAGGATGAGAGCGCTGGAAGGGAACTCTTCCCAATCTTGACTCAGGGGCAATATATCGCAACCTTTGACCAGCAAGCGCCAACAATCGATGAAATCTTTAAACTAGAATCAGGGGTGGAAGTATGAGAAATATGTGGGTTGTAATCAAGGAAACCTATCTTCGACATGTCAAATCGTGGAGTTTCTTCTTTATGGTGATTTCGCCGTTCCTCTTTTTAGGAATCTCTGGAGGAATTGGCTATCTCCAAGGTTCTTCAATGGCTAAAAATGATAAAGTGGCAGTGGTGACAACAGTGCCATCTGTAGCAGAAGGACTGAAGAATGTAAATGGTATTAACTTTGACTATAAAGACGAAGCAAGTGCAAAAGAAGCGATTAAAGATGAAAAATTAAAAGGCTATCTGACCATTGATCAAGAAGATAGTGTTCTAAAGGCAGTTTATCATGGCGAAACATCGCTTGAAAATGGAATTAAATTTGAGGTTACAGGTACACTCAATGAACTGCAAAATCAGCTTAATCGTTCAACGGCCTCCTTGTCTCAAGAGCAGGAAAAACGCCTAGCGCAGACAGTTCAATTCACAGAAAAGATTGATGAAGCCAAGGAAAATAAAAAGTTTATTCAAACAATTGCAGCAGGCGCCTTAGGATTCTTTCTTTATATGATTCTGATTACCTATGCGGGTGTGACGGCTCAGGAAGTTGCCAGTGAAAAAGGCACCAAAATTATGGAAGTTGTCTTTTCTAGCATAAGGGCAAGTCACTATTTCTATGCGCGGATGATGGCTCTATTTCTGGTGATTTTAACGCATATCGGGATTTATGTTGTAGGTGGTCTGGCTGCCATTCTGTTCTTTAAAGATTTGCCATTCTTGGCTCAGTCTGGTGTTTTAGATCACTTGGGAGATGCTTTCTCACTGAATACCTTGCTCTTTATTTTGGTTAGTCTCTTTATGTACGTCGTCTTGGCGGCCTTTCTAGGTTCTATGGTTTCTCGTCCTGAGGACGCAGGAAAAGCCTTGTCTCCTTTGATGATTTTGATTATGGGTGGTTTTTTTGGAGTGACAGCTCTGGGTGCAGCTGGTGACAATCTTATCTTGAAGATTGGTTCATATATTCCCTTTATTTCGACTTTCTTCATGCCATTTAGAGCTATTAATGGCTATGCAGGGGGAGTAGAAGCATGGATTTCGCTTGCTATTACAGTGATTTTTGCGGTGCTAGCAACAGGATTTATCGGACGCATGTATGCCAGCCTAGTCCTTCAAACGGATGATTTAGGGATTTGGAAAACCTTTAGACGTGCCTTATCTTATAGATAGAAGAGCCTCGCGAAAGCGAGGTTTTTTAGAAATGAAAAGAGTGAAATCACGAACCTAATTACTTACACATTATGTAAATAGGTTGCTTGAAAACTCAATTGTATAGTGAACTGAATCTGAAATAGGATAATATTGCTTCTAAAACATTCTTATAAATTGATTTGAATTCCAAAATCTCATCGTTCCGTTCTTATTTCATTTTGCGATATAGTGAAAGGAAATAAGTCAGCTCATAAAAAACGCATACTACCAGGATTTTTTAAGACCTGATAGTATGCATTTTTTGATTGTGAAGACTTTTCATCCAGCCTCTTTATGTGATAAAGTATCGTTAATAGTCAATGAAAATCAGACTGGGAAGTTAGCGGAAGGCTCCTCGAAACATAGTTTTGAGGTTGAGGAACTGACCAAGTCAGTAACATATACACACTAAGGACAAGTTGACGTGGTTTGAAGAGTATAAAAATCTGTTTCGTAAGCATCCAATAATAAGATGTTTTGATAGTGTAATCATTTGGATAAGCATTATAGTATAGTGATATGAAATCAACTAAACTAAATAAGAAATATAGATTATCAAAACTCTTTTAAAAGATTGCATTAAATCTAAATAACATAGACGTCTTCAGCGTGTGCTGTCTCATCTTATGCGAAAATCTTATAAGGAGAGTATAGAAAATCTCGATTGTAATCAACTAACTGATTGGAGAAATGTATAAATATGAGAAGTTAGCCCCCCATGTCACTACCATAATGAGATTGCTCGAATTCCTTGCTTTTTATACTCAATGAAAATCAAAGAGCAAACTAGGAAACTAGCCGCAGGTTGCTCAAAACAGTGTTTTGAGGTTGTAGATGAAACTGACGAAGTCAGTAACCATACCTACGGCAAGGCGACGTTGACGCGGTTTGAAGAGATTTTCGAAGAGTATTAACTCAATATCAAACTAGCTACGATGGGGCTGACAAAGACATAGAGAATACCGGTGACACCGATAGCCAAACCACCCATGGCTCCTGCTACAGAGCCGTATCGGAAGGCTGTACCTGTTCCGACTGCGTGGCCTGTTCCTCCAAGAGAAAGACCAACAGCTACTGGATCGTCAATTTTCAACCACTTCAAAAGGGTTGGTCCGATGACACTAGTTAAAATCCCAGTCGCCACTACAACCACTAAGGTCACAGTAGTCAGACCTTGCAATTTTTCTGTAATTCCTACTGCCATGGCGGTTGTCACTGACTTGGGAAAGAGAGAAATAGCTAGGAAAAAGTCCATGCCAAATATTTTCGCCACAAGGGCTGTGAAAGAGGTATTGACAACTACTGCTAGCAAACTACCAAAGAGAATACTCCGAGCATGGTGCTTCATCAGATGAAAACTCTTATAAAGCGGAATCCCTAGAGCCACGGTCGATGGGACAATCAAGTTGTTCAAATAAACCCCACCTTGGTAGTAATCTTGATAAGAAATACCCGTCACCTTTAGAATGATAATAATGAAAACAGCTGACAAAAGCAAGGGCGTTGTCAATGGATGAGGAAAACGTCTGTAAATCAACATCCCCACTAGATAAGCTAGGATAGATAAGGCAAGCCCAAACAGGGGATTGGAAACAAATTCACTCATTTGGCATCTCCTTTCTCATAATCTCCCTCAAATCGTCTCTTGATAAACTGAACCACCAAGGCAATAAGGATAATATTGATGACTGCTGCAAAAAAGACAATCAAAACAATGGGCAAAAGATAGGGAGCAATCACATCAAACTTCTCCATGATTCCCACTGCTGGCGGCAAAAAGAGAATGGTCATATTGGTCAGCAAGAAATTCCCCACCATGTTGACATGCCTAGTTCTCAGCCACTTGAATTGTAGGGCTAGAAAAAGAATAATCAAACCTATAATACTGCCGGGTATGGGCAAATGAAAGAAACTGGAAATCCCCTCTCCGATTAGAGAAATCACAAAGAGAATCATTAATTGAACATATAATTTCATCCTAAACTCCACGAAATAGACTTCTTGCATACCAGTTTACTCTTTTTTCAGAAAATTTCAAGGAAATGCACAAGGGATAATGAAAATTAAAGAACAAACTAGAAAGTCAGCTGCATGTTGCTCAAAGCAAAGTGTTGGGTTTGTAGGTCAAACTGACATAGTTTGAAGCGATTTTCGAAGAATACTACTTTTCTTTGCTTAAGTGAATGACTTGGTCATAGTGCTTTAAGTCCTCTTCTGTGTAGTGGTGAATGACTTCAATGACTGTTTGAGGTAGGGAGAAGAGCAAGTCGCTAATTTTTTTGCTATTTTCCGAGTCAAGATTGGCCTTAATCTCATCTGCTAAAATGAGTTGTCTATCGTGGTAGAGGGCGCGAGCGATTTCTAGGCGTTGTTTTTCGCCACCAGACAGACTATCATTGCTGAGGGGTCGATTTTTCAAATGTTCTAATCCTGTTTTTTTGAGGATATGATTTAAAGTCTCTGGATTTTTATCCAGTCCTAGAAGGATATTGTCTTCCAGAGATAGCGTGTCAAAGCAATGGCTATCTTGGAGAATATAGGAACTAATACTTGTGATTTCTTGACGTGACAGGTTCTGACCAGCAAAGCTAATCTGACCACTTGTTGGTGTCTCTTCTCCATGAATGATATTGAGCAGGGTTGTTTTACCAGAGCCGCTTTCCCCGATAATGGCAATTTTTTCTCCTTGCTTGATGTGTATGGAAATCGGAGACAAGAGGCTATTCCCCTCTTTTTCAAGGGAGATGGTGTCAAGTTGGATAGGGAAAATATTTTCTATGCTTCTAGGCGAGATGGGATCAGACTGGTTCAAAAGTTTTTGGTATTTGTTGAGAAGAGTTCGAGTCGCTTTTCGGGTGTTGGTAAAGTAAGCCAACTCTTGGAATTGATAGCCGATATTATGGGAAACTAGATAGATAGCCACAAAACTCGCCGCATCTAAATAATTATAGTAGGTCATAAAGCCACCGATGACGATTGGTGTGACAGAACAAAAGGCATCGATGCTATTGATCAAGAGACTGTTTAAAGTGCGTTGTTTTTCATAGTTGATTTCGGCATCTAGACTGGTTTGTAATTGTTTTTGGTAGCGAGTAAAAAAGTAGTCTTGTCCCTGATAATGGCGAATTTGTTGGCTACCACCAATAAAATTTGTCAAGCTTGCTAAGTAGCTCTGGTTAACAGTGGACCGCTTTTCAGAAAGTGAGTCCAAACGCTTTGATCCGATAGCACTGCAGAGTACAGGAAAGGAGTAGAAGAGGATGAAAATCAAGCCTAGGTAAAAATTAGTCCATAGGGCATAGAGAATGGACACAGTTGTGAAGCCAAGAGAAGAAATGATGATGACCGTTGGCTCAATATAGCTTTCTTCTAGTTGCTTGACGTCATTTTCTAGGTCGGACAAAATATCCTTTTCATCAATCTCATAACTGTTTAAAAATCGCTTGAAAATAGCACTCTTGATTCCATATTTGAAGTCAGTAATCAAACGAGCGTAGTAATAGCGTTTCCCAGCTAAGCCTAGTAAGAGGATGAGGTTTCCAAGGATTCCCAAAATCAAAACTTTCCAAAGAAGGCCTAGCTCTTGATTGGTAAAACTGGTAACAATATTCTGAACAAGGGCTGGTGTGATAATTGCTTCCAGCCAAGTAATCGCAATAGAAAAGAAGTAAAGTATGAGGTGTTTCTTGGAAAAGAAATTTTTAAGCATAGCGGATAAACCTTTTGAAATTATTAACGAGTTTAGATATTTTGGATTGATCTTGTGAAAGATAAATGATTTCTTTAATACAATATTCCATTAATTCAGGCTTATGACATTCTATAAATTGTCCATCTTCGTTAATTACTGAAGAATAACCATCAATGATATTAGCAACGCATTCAAGACACATACCTTTACACCAACAATCTTTACATTGTTGGAAGTATTCTTTATTATTAAATAGCTCTGCTTTAGAGCTATTATGAGTTCCCCAAAATCTAAAACACAATTTTTTGCTACCATCAACATCAAAAGTTATGGTATTTGAAGGATCTATATCGTCGCAGAATGTATGATTAGTACTCTTATAAATCATAGAAATTAAAACATCATATAGGATGGGACTTATAAAAGCTTTTTCATTATTTTCAACAATATTATTTATAGAATCAGTAATGAATTTTTTCCTATCTACTAAGCTTTTTTCCATTTCTTTAACCACAAGCACCTTATTTTTACTAAATACGTCATTGATGTTAAAGTGTACATCCATATTTGTAAAATATTGGAAAATATCATCTCTACTTAGAGAATGTAATTGATGTAGTCTAGTGTATGTTGAAGCAATTTCAAAATTAGTGTAGTTTATAGTTTTTAAATAGTGGATAAATTTAGTAGTTTTACGATGACTACCTTTACCTCTTAATTTATCATGTATAAATTCTGGACCATCTAAACTAATAGTTAGATATGGTTGGAAATTATCTATTATTTTTTTAACATTATTATTTAGTATTGTTCCGTTAGTCACGGTTTCTATTTTAAGTATAGTTGTAAATTTGGAAAATTCTTTAATAATGTATTCGAATAATTGAGTATTAAGAAAAGGTTCTCCACCAAATAGGATAAGTCTATTAATTTGTGTTATACCTCTAAATTTGACTTCGTTAATAATATTATCAGCAGTATCTAGAGTCATGATTTTATTATCCATGCCGTAATTTCCACCATCCGCATAACAGTAAGAACAGGATAAATTGCAACTGTTAGATATGTTAATAACAATTTTTTGTAAAACATTTTTGGGGATGTAGGGGGGCTTATAGGAGGTAGTTCCCTCTACTGAAGAAGTAGATAATGTGAATTTCTCACTATCGAAATAATAATCTCCAATATTAGTATATATTTTTTTTAGCATAATATCACCATTATAAAATAAAGGAGACGAGTGAGAACTCGTCTCATAGAAAACTATCGTCCGCCACCACAAGAATGGCTTGGACCACAATGACCTGGTACGGAGTAAGTTTGATCTGTATCTAATAGATCTTCAAGGTCAATAATTTGCACTGTTCTCATATTTTCACCTCCTTAATTTGATGATTTAATGATACTCTTTTTGAAATAATAATTAAAAATTTTCCCATATAAGAAAATTATTTCAGTTCTTCTATTACCTTTGCTAAATGTTTTTCAAATTTTTTTGCTAAGCTATCGCTGTGGACTAACTTCATCGTTGCTATGCACTTTCTCATTTCTAAAACAGAACGTTTATTTTTGTCTTTTTTTAAAGTATATAAGTTTTCGGCATAGTGAAAAACTAATTTTTCATATATCTCAGTTTCTGTAAAATAACAATGTTTTAGTTGCTTTTTAAAATATAAAGAATCTAAAAATTCCTCTCTTTCTATACACGTGATATATCCATTTAGTAACATGGTGGCAAGCAATCTACGATAATGTGGTAAATCTCTGTAGAATTCGGAACGTTGACACATTTCTCTTGATAAGCACATCATAGTAGGGTGAGATAATACATCTATAGTATTCATAAACAAAAGTAATTCATAGCATCCCCAGTATTCCACAGAAAAAAGATAGTCAGATAGATATTTAATATCAGATTCATGGTAATAGATTTTTTCTGACAAATCTTGTAAGCGAATTTTTACTAGAATGGTATTCAGAGTATAGAATTTCTCTCTTTTTGTAGTCTTTTCAAGTTGAGAAATAAGTAGTTTTTCCATTCCTGAAATATCTCTTTTAGAGCTTAGAAGTCGAATTTGCTCTAATAATTCATTTATTTCATCCCGATGAAAGTCATTTGCAGCATACATAAATTCTTCAACAGGAATATTAATAGCATCTAATGCTTGCATAAATTTACCAATCGTCAGATCAGAATTTTCTCTTTCAAATCTAGAAATATGTGATGTAGATAGACCATGTTTTGCAACATCTTTTAATGTTAATCCACGTGATTCTCTAAATTGTTTAAAAATTTTTCCGTAATTTTTCATTTCTGTCACCTCAATTGCTTATATGGGAATTTTTTAGTATGTTTTCAAAATATTATATCATATATAAAAAAGAAAGTGAGGTTGTTTATATGAATAAAAAGATGATTATAACCATGATTCTATGTATTCTAGAGTCAATAATTGTTATTGGTGTTGGCTAAAACCAAAATTAGTTAGCAATAATCTAAAAAACACAGAAAATCAATTTTTTATTAATTTGACTTTCTGTGTTTTTCTTATTTGATTTTAAAATTATTGCAAATTAACCTTGTTTCTCAAAATATAGTAGGTTCCGAGGTAAAAGATAGCTATGAAAATGAGTTCTTCAACAATGGCTATACCTGCTCCCATATAGAAATGGTCATTAAGCCCTACAAGTGAATTGACATAGAAATTAGAACTAAGATTGAAGAAAAGTTCAATAAATCCAATGACGATTTGGATACCAATGTAGGCTGCAACAGCGAGTGCTGTACGGTATTCATTGAAAAGCTGTCCAATGGAAATAGCCAAGTAGATGCAGAGGATGCTGGAAATGGTATTTAGTAGGAAGGATATACCTGTAAGAAAGATCTGAGGGAGATGTGTTTCTACAAATGTAATCACATAAGAAAGAGGGATCCATTCTGGAACCGTTATGGTCACAATAATAACAGCACTTAGAACTAGGATAGCAGTGCTAATCATCGACCAGATGAAGGCACCGACTAGTTTGGCTGTGATGATATGGTGTTCAGATACTGGAAGGGTCAAAGTCAGATAGCCTTGTCGGTCATAGACACTGCCTTTAAAGCGTTTAATGATTAAGAAAAGAGTTGAAATTCCAAGTGTAATCATCAAGCCACCAAAGACGAGGGCTAGAAAAGTAAGTAAAACAGGTTGGCTTTCTTTGACAGGCAGATTGTTATAGGTCTGTGCTTGTATCCCGATAAGGGCAGAAAGGACTAGCACGGCTGCGTAGAGGGCTAAATACCACTTGTTAACATTTTTAAATTCGTAGCGAACTAAATTCCAAAACATAATAATCTCCTTTGCTTAGGCCTTAAATTCCTGACGGAAGAGCTGGTCAATGGATTCACCAGACTCATAGCGAATATCGTCTACATTGCCTTGACGAACGACTTTTCCGTCTTTGAGGAAGACAATTTCATCCAAGATTGGCTCGATATCTGAAATCAAGTGGGTAGAAATCAAAACGGTAGAAGTTGGTGAGTAGTTGTTGATAATGGTATTGAGGATATACTCACGGGCTGCTGGATCCACCCCACCAATGGGTTCGTCTAAAACGTAGAGACGGGCATCACGGCTCATAACCAAAATCAATTGGACTTTTTCCTTGTTTCCTTTTGATAGTTTCTTGAGACGACTATTTTCATCAATACCAAGGTCTGCAAGTAGATGATGGGCACGTTCAAGATTGAAATCTTTATAGAAGGTCTTGAAGTAGGTTAGGGCTTCTTTGACCTTCATTTGTTCATTAAGATAGGTGGTATCAGGTAAATAAGCTACGATGGCCTTGGTTGCTGGGCTTGGGTCCATGTCGTTGATAAGGACACGTCCTTGATCTGGTTGTAAGAGGCCATTGATTAGTTTAATCAGGGTTGTTTTTCCTGAGCCGTTTGGGCCAAGGAGACCAACAATTTTTCCAGCTGGAATGTCAAGAGAAACATTTTCAAGGGCTGGTGTTGCTCCATATGATTTGGATACATTTTCAAATGCTAGTAATGACATAGGCTTAAACTCCTTTAATATAATCGCCGACTACGCTTGGTAGTTCTTCTTTTTCATAGCCAAAATGGGTCATGGAGGAAACGAAGTGTTCCAATTCTTCTTCTGATAATTGTTTGCGCGATTGGGCGATCAGCTCTTTATCTTCAGTCACAAATCGTCCAGTTGTGCGCTTGCTGTAGACAAATCCTTCTCGTTCAAGGTCTGACAAGGCTCTTTGGATGGTGTTTGGATTGACACCGGCCTCGCTTGCTAGCTCTCTCACGGTTGGAAGTTGTTGATTGGCTTCCAGTGTATGGGAAACAATCTGAAGCTTGATTTTCTCCATAATCTGTAAATAGATGGGTTTTTTGTTGTCAAATGTCCAGGACATCTTGGTCTCCTTTCTTTTATCTTTTTGTCTTAATTAAATAATACAACAAAACAAAAAACTTGTCAAGCAAAAAGAAGAATTGTTTTGGGAATCGTTTAAAAAATGGTATAATGAAAAGAAAACGATAAGGAGGGAAAGGATGCGTTGTCCAAAATGTGGGGCTACCAAGTCAAGTGTTATCGATAGTCGCCAAGCAGAAGAAGGGAACACCATTCGTAGAAGACGTGAGTGCGACGAATGCCAACACCGTTTTACAACCTACGAACGGGTAGAAGAAAGAACCTTAGTGGTTGTTAAAAAAGATGGCACACGGGAACAATTCTCCAGAGATAAAATCTTTAATGGGATTATCCGCTCAGCCCAGAAACGTCCTGTGTCAAGTGATGAAATCAACATGGTAGTCAATCGTATCGAACAGAAACTCCGTGGTCGAAATGAAAATGAAATTCAAAGTGAGGACATTGGTTCACTCGTCATGGAGGAGTTGGCTGAGTTAGATGAGATTACCTATGTACGTTTTGCCAGTGTCTATCGTAGTTTTAAGGATGTTAGTGAGTTAGAGAGCTTGCTCCAACAAATCACCCAGTCCTCTAAAAAGAAAAAGGAAAGATAAATGAAGCCAATTGACCGTTTTTCTTATCTAAAGAATAATCGGGTGTCGCAAGATACCTCATCTCTGGTACAGTGCTACCTCCCGATTATCGGTCAGGAGGCACTGAGCCTTTATCTTTATACGATTAGTTTTTGGGATAATGGCAGAAAGGAATATCTTTTTTCAAGCATTCTTAACCATCTCAACTTTGGGATGGATAGACTGATAAAATCCCTGAAAATCCTATCTGCTTTTAATCTCTTGACCCTCTATCAAAAGGGGGATGTTTATCAGCTAGCCCTCCATGCTCCTCTTTCAAGTCAGGATTTCTTGGAACATCCTGTTTATCGCAGACTTTTGGAGAAGAAGATTGGTGATGCAGCTGTGGAGGATTTGAAAGTTGAGAGCACTGAGGGAGAAGAAATACCTGTCTCACTCAATCAAGTCTTTCCAGATTTGGCAGAGCTGGGAAGTCAAGAAGACCTTGGTCTCAAGAAGAAAGTGGCCAACGATTTTGACTTGGACCATTTTCGTCAGCTTATGGCTCGAGATGGACTTCGCTTTGCGGATGAGCAGTCCGACGTCTTAAACCTCTTTGCCATTGCCGAGGAGAAGAAATGGACTTGGTTTGAAACCTATCAATTGGCTAAGTCAACAGCTGTTTCCCGGGTTATTTCAACCAAACGCATGCGGGAAAAAATCGCTCAAAAACCGATTTCCTCTGACTTTAGTCCTAAGGAAGCGACCATTATCAAGGAAGCCAAAAGTAAAACGGCCTTGCAGTTCTTGGCAGAAATCAAGCAAACACGCAAGGGAACTATTACTCAAACAGAAAGAGAACTCTTGCAACAGATGGCTGGCTTGGGCTTGCTGGACGAAGTCATCAATATCATTCTCTTGTTGACTTTTAATAAGGTGGATTCAGCAAATATCAATGAGAAATATGCCATGAAGGTAGCCAATGACTACGCCTATCAAAAGATACATTCGGCAGAAGAGGCAGTCTTACGAATTCGTGAGAGAGGGCAGAAGAATCAGGCTCAAAAAAGCAGTAACCCCAGTCCTGCCAAGTCCAATGTACCCAAGTGGAGTAATCCAGATTATAAGAATGAAACCAGCGAGGAAACTCGTCTGGAACTAGAACGTAAGAAACAAGAACTATTAGCTCGATTAGAAAAAGGAGGAGATTAGATGGAAAGTGTCGGAGACGTACTCAAACGTCAACCTAGCCGTTTTCATTATCAAGATTTGGTCCAGAAAATTATGAAGGACCCTGATGTTGCGGCCTTTATCCAGCAAGAATCCTTGACTCCAGAGGAATTAAATCGCAGTATCTCCAAGTTTAATCAATATATCACCGAGCGTGACAAATTTCTCCGTGGTGATACGGATTATATTGCTAAAGGCTACAAGCCGATTTTGGTTATGAATCATGGTTATGCGGATGTTTCTTACGAAGAAACTCCTGAACTAATTGCGGCGGAAAAAGAAGCGGCTATTAAGAACCGTCTCAAGTTAATCAATCTGCCAGCCAGTCTCAAGCAAGCTAGTTTGGCTCAAGTAGACTTGGATGATTTGGGTCGCTTGCCAGTTTTTGAAAAGTTATTAGCCTTCGTGGAGCAATATCCAGCTATTCGAAAAGGTCTTTACCTATATGGAGACTTTGGTGTGGGTAAAAGTTTCATGGTGGCTGCCTTAGCCCATGATTTGTCAGAAAAACGAGGTGTTTCATCAACTCTTCTCCATTATCCTAGCTTTGTCATTGATGCTAAAAATGCTATCAGTGATGGCAATGTGAAGACCTTGGTGGATGAGCTTAAGCTTTCTGAAGTCCTGATTTTAGATGACATTGGTGCCGAGCAATCAACAGCTTGGGTGCGTGATGAAATCCTGCAAGTCATTCTTCAATATCGGATGCAGGAAAATTTACCGACCTTTTTCACCTCCAACTTCAACTTTGAAGAATTGGAGCAGCATTTTGCTAAAGGGAAACATGGAAATGACGAAACCTGGGAAGCCAGACGAGTCATGGAACGCATCCGTTATTTGGCTGAGGAGACTCGTTTAGAAGGAGTGAACCGTCGATGACAGAAACAATCAAATTAATGAAGGCTCACACTTCAGTGCGCAGATTTAAGGAGCAATCCCTTCCTCAGGAAGACTTGACTGAAATCCTGACAGCAGCCCAAATGGCCTCGTCTTGGAAGAATTTCCAATCCTACTCTGTGATTGTGGTACGAAGTCAAGAGAAGAAAGATGCTCTGTATGAATTGGTACCTCAAGAAGCCATTCGCCAGTCAGCTGTTTTCCTTCTCTTTGTCGGAGACTTGAACCGAGCAGAAAAGGGAGCCCGACTTCATGCCAATTCATTCCAACCCCAAGGTGTAGAAGGTCTCTTGATTAGTTCAGTCGATGCGGCTCTTGCTGGTCAAAATGCCCTGCTGGCAGCTGAAAGCTTGGGCTATGGTGGTGTCATTATTGGCTTGGTGCGTTACAAGTCAGAAGAAGTTGCAGAACTTTTTAACCTGCCTGACTACACCTATCCTGTCTTTGGGATGGCACTAGGTGTGCCAAATCAACATCATGATGTGAAGCCAAGACTACCACTGGAGAATGTTGTCTTTGAGGAAGAATATCAGGAACAAACAGTTGATGTGATTGAGGCTTATGACCGTGTACAGGCTGACTATGCTGGGGCGCGTGCGACCACAAGCTGGAGTCAGCGCCTAGCAGAACAGTTTGGTCAAGCTGAACCAAGCTCAACTAGAAAAAATCTTGAACAGAAGAAGTTATTGTAGAAAGTGAGAAATTATGGCCCTACCAACTATTGCCATTGTAGGACGTCCCAATGTTGGGAAATCAACCCTATTTAATCGGATCGCTGGTGAGCGAATCTCCATTGTAGAAGATGTCGAAGGAGTGACACGTGACCGTATTTATGCAACGGGTGAGTGGCTCAATCGTTCTTTTAGCATGATTGATACAGGAGGAATTGATGATGTCGATGCTCCTTTCATGGAACAAATCAAGCACCAGGCAGAAATTGCCATGGAAGAAGCAGATGTTATCGTCTTTGTCGTGTCCGGTAAGGAAGGAATTACCGATGCAGACGAATACGTAGCCCGCAAGCTTTATAAGACCCACAAACCAGTTATCCTCGCAGTCAACAAGGTGGACAACCCTGAGATGAGAAATGATATCTATGATTTCTATGCTCTCGGTTTGGGTGAACCACTGCCTATCTCATCTGTCCATGGTATCGGTACAGGGGATGTACTAGATGCGATTGTGGAAAACCTTCCAAATGAATATGAAGAAGAAAATCCAGATGTCATTAAGTTTAGCCTGATTGGTCGTCCAAACGTTGGAAAATCAAGCTTGATCAATGCTATCTTGGGAGAAGACCGTGTCATTGCTAGTCCTGTTGCTGGAACAACGCGTGACGCTATTGATACCCACTTTACAGATACAGATGGTCAAGAGTTTACCATGATTGATACGGCTGGTATGCGTAAGTCTGGTAAGGTTTATGAAAATACTGAGAAATACTCTGTCATGCGTGCCATGCGTGCTATTGACCGCTCGGATGTGGTCTTGATGGTCATCAATGCGGAAGAAGGCATTCGTGAATACGATAAACGTATCGCAGGATTTGCCCATGAAGCTGGTAAAGGGATGATTATCGTGGTCAACAAGTGGGATACGCTTGAAAAAGACAACCACACTATGAAAAACTGGGAAGAAGATATTCGTGAGCAGTTCCAATATCTACCTTACGCACCGATTATCTTTGTATCAGCCTTGACTAAGCAACGTCTTCACAAACTTCCTGAGATGATCAAGCAAATCAGTGAAAGTCAAAATACACGTATTCCATCAGCTGTCTTGAACGATGTCATTATGGATGCTATTGCCATCAACCCAACACCGACAGACAAAGGAAAACGACTTAAGATTTTCTATGCGACTCAAGTGGCAACCAAACCACCGACCTTTGTTATCTTTGTCAACGAAGAAGAACTCATGCACTTTTCTTACCTGCGTTTCTTGGAAAATCAAATCCGCAAGGCCTTTGTCTTTGAAGGAACACCGATTCATCTCATCGCAAGAAAACGTAAATAAAAAAGCAGAATCTGGAATGACATTTCCAGATTTTTTTGATATAATAAAATAATAGAAAACGCTATCAAAAAGGAGGTGTCGATGAAACATTTGTTTAAATTTATAATCTTATTTCCCTGGTTTTACTTTTTCAACTGGATTGAAAAGGATAATAGAGAAAGTAAATTTTTCCCAATTTTTTACTATTTTTACTGGTTTTACATCCCCCTCTATGCTCTTTTTAGCCTTGCTTGGACAGTTGTTTCAGTTCTGTTTTTCAATATCGTCTTGAGAAATTTGACAGATATCAAGTTATGGGGCATTTGGTTTCTTTTTATTCTGCTAGCTATTGGTCTGAATTGGTTAACTTATTCCTGTTTCAAAAAAATGCTTAGACTAAGAAAGGAGTTAGGGAAATCTAAAGGTGGAAGGCATTGATTTATATGGTTTTTATTTTTAGGAGGTGGCTTATGAAGATTCCTCTCTTAACTTTGGCAAGGCATAAATTTGTTTATGTCTTGCTTACTTTGCTTTTTCTTGCTTTGGTTTATCGTGATGTTTTGATGACTTATTTCTTTTTTGATATTCATGCGCCCGATCTAGCTAAATTCGATGGACAAGCAATTAAAAATGACTTATTAAAATCAGCATTAGATTTTCGTATTCTCCAGTTCAATCTAGGTTTTTATCAATCATTTATTATTCCAATCATCATTGTTTTGCTAGGTTTTCAATATATTGAGCTGAAAAATAAAGTTTTACGATTGAGTATTGGAAGAGAAGTGAGTTATCAAGGGATACTTGCAAGTATCCCTTGTGTGATATATTTAGTGACTGTGCTGATAATTGCAATTTTAACTTATTTCTTTGGGACTTTTTCTCCTCTTGAATGGAATTCTCTATTTTCTGATGGGAGTAGTTTACAAAGGCTCCTAGATGGAGAGATAACAAGCTATTTGTTCTTTACTTGTGTCCTACTAATCGGTATTTTCATCAATGCAGTCTATTTTTTTAAAATAGTTGATTATTTAGGGAATGTGACTCGTTCGGCAATTGCCTATTTGATGTTTCTTTGGCTTGGTTCTATGATGCTCTATAGTATCTTGCCATACTATATGGTTCCTATGACGAGTTTGATGCAAGCTAGCTATGGGGATGTCAGTTTGATGAAACTCTTTACTCCTTATATCCTTTATATTGTCCCTTATATGGTGCTTGAAAAATATGAAGATAATGTTTAAGAACTTTAACAATACTTGGCTAAAGAGAAAGATCGTTTTACTACTTCGTATAGTTTTGATGATGATTTTGATAAACTATCTATTGTCAACAGTGGTTCAAAAGCAGGATGTTTTTCTCTTTTTCAAGAGGGAATTGATTTCAATCTTTTCCTATAATGACTATTCTGAAGCGAATTTAGAAATCCCCAAACTCTTGTTAAACCTTTCGATTTTCATGGTAGGATGGCTCTCTGTCATTTTGCTTGAAAGTGATTTGGCAGACCATTACCATCACTTAATTCGCTATCAATCAAGTTCCTTTTTCGATTATACAAGGAAACGATTGGTTGTCATCTCTAAATTTTTTATTCAAGATTTATTTGTCTGGTTCCTTGGTTTACTTCCTCTAGGAATTCATTTCAAAACAGTCGCACTTTTCTTTTTACTTGCTCAGTTAATGATCTTGTACTTACTACTGTCTTATCTGATAGCACTGATTAGTGCGGGCGCTGGTTTTTCCTTTTTTCTCTATTTTTTAGCATTTGTGGGACAAGAATGGATGATGGATCATATTGTAACAGTGTATTTAGTACTCTTAAGTTTATTAGTTATGTTGATTGTTAGTCGCTTGGAAGAGAAATTTAAGAAAGGATAAACGATGAGACTTGAAATTATAAATGGACAGAAAATTTATGGGAAAAGACCTATTTTAAATGAGTTAAATCTGGTCTTTCAATCAGGAAAAATTTATGGACTTAAAGGTGATAATGGATCTGGCAAAACGGTTCTTTTAAAGGTACTTGCTGGTTATATTAAGCTTGACAAAGGAAAAGTTCTTCAAGATGGGAAAGTTTACGGGGTAAAAAATCATTATATTCAGGATGCAGGGATTTTAATTGAAAAGGTAGAGTTTCTATCTCATTTATCCCTTAGAGAAAATTTGGAACTGTTAAGGTATTTTTCATCTAAAGTTACGGAAAAAAGAATTGCCGATTGGATCCAATATTATGATTTAAAGGAATTTGAAGATGTTGAATACCGTCATTTATCCTTAGGAACAAAGCAAAAAATAGCTTTGATTCAAGCCTTTATTGCCGAACCATCTATACTCTTTCTCGATGAACCCATGAATGCTTTGGATGAGAAGAGTGTGAGGTTAACCAAACAGGTCATTTTATCTTACCTGAAAAAAGAAAATGGTCTGGTTATCCTGACATCACACATATCGGAAGATATTTCAGACCTTTGCACAGATGTATTAGTTGTCGAAAATGGACATATACAATATTTAAAGGATATACAATCCTAGGAGGTGGCTTATGGAACATCTAAAATCATTTATTACACGCTATTCTAAGGTCTATATTGGTTTAGTTCTGTTGATCTGGCTGGCTTTCTTCTTTCTTCCTTGGGGCAGTCCGATTCTGGGGGGGAAGATTGACCTCTTCAGCATACAGAAAGTCTTGCTAGTTTTTGGTATTCTGTCTATTTTGATGGCCTTGCTGTCCAAGAAAGTCGGTCTCTTTGTTTTTGGATTGATCTGCTGTTTTTCTCTTTGGATAAATCTATTTATCCTATTTGCGATTTTGCCGATTTTTGTTGGCAATTAAAGCATCATAAAAGTCAGAGAGGTTAGCTTGGAAACTAGCCTCTTTTTCCTTTTCAAAATGGGGATTCTTCCTTGAAAATAATCAGTAATTGTGCTAAAATTAAAAGAACATTCTAAAATATTCGGAATTTAAAGTAAGGAAAAACATGGCTAATATTTTAAAAACAATTATCGAAAATGATAAAGGAGAAATCCGTCGTCTGGAAAAGATGGCTGACAAGGTTTTCAAATACGAAGACCAAATGGCTGCTTTGACTGATGACCAACTAAAAGCAAAAACAGTTGAATTTAAAGAACGTTATCAAAATGGAGAATCACTGGATTCATTGCTTTATGAAGCATTTGCGGTTGTCCGTGAGGGTGCCAAACGTGTCCTAGGCCTCTTCCCATATAAGGTTCAGGTCATGGGGGGAATCGTTCTTCACCATGGTGACGTGCCAGAAATGCGTACAGGGGAAGGGAAAACCTTGACTGCGACTATGCCGGTATACCTCAATGCCCTTTCAGGTAAAGGGGTTCACGTAGTTACGGTCAATGAATACCTGTCAGAACGTGACGCGACTGAAATGGGTGAATTGTACTCATGGCTTGGCTTGTCAGTAGGGATTAACTTGGCTGCCAAATCTCCAATGGAGAAAAAAGAAGCCTATGAGTGTGATATTACCTACTCAACCAACTCAGAAATCGGATTTGACTACCTTCGTGATAACATGGTCGTTCGCGCTGAAAACATGGTACAACGTCCGCTTAACTATGCCTTGGTCGATGAGGTTGACTCAATCTTGATTGATGAGGCGCGTACACCTTTGATCGTATCAGGTGCTAACGCAGTTGAAACCAGTCAACTCTATCACATGGCAGACCACTATGTAAAATCTTTGGACAAAGACGACTACATCATCGATGTGCAGTCTAAGACTATTGGTTTGTCTGATTCAGGGATTGACAAGGCGGAAAGCTACTTCAAACTTGAAAATCTCTATGACATCGAAAACGTAGCTCTGACTCACTTTATCGATAATGCCCTTCGTGCCAACTACATCATGCTTCTCGATATTGACTATGTGGTCAGCGAAGAGCAAGAAATCTTGATTGTCGACCAATTTACAGGTCGTACCATGGAAGGTCGTCGTTATTCTGATGGATTGCACCAAGCCATTGAAGCCAAAGAAGGTGTGCCAATTCAGGATGAAACCAAGACATCTGCCTCAATCACTTACCAAAACCTTTTCCGTATGTACAAGAAATTGTCTGGTATGACAGGTACAGGTAAGACCGAGGAAGAAGAATTCCGTGAAATCTACAACATTCGTGTGATTCCAATCCCAACAAACCGTCCTGTTCAACGGATTGACCACTCAGACCTTCTTTATTCAAGTATCGAAGCTAAGTTTAAAGCGGTTGTCGAAGACGTTAAGGCTCGTTACCAAAAAGGTCAGCCTGTCTTGGTTGGTACAGTAGCAGTTGAAACCAGTGACTATATTTCTAAGAAATTGGTTGCAGCTGGCGTTCCTCACGAAGTTTTGAATGCCAAAAACCACTATAGAGAAGCCCAAATCATCATGAATGCTGGCCAACGTGGTGCCGTTACCATCGCAACCAACATGGCCGGTCGTGGTACCGACATCAAGCTTGGTGAAGGGGTTCGTGAATTGGGTGGACTTTGTGTGATTGGTACAGAACGCCATGAAAGCCGTCGTATCGATAACCAGCTTCGTGGACGTTCAGGTCGTCAAGGAGACCCAGGTGAGTCACAATTTTATCTATCCCTTGAAGATGACTTGATGAAACGTTTTGGTTCTGAACGCTTGAAAGGAATCTTTGAACGTCTCAACATGTCTGAAGAGGCCATTGAGTCTCGTATGTTGACGCGTCAGGTTGAAGCGGCTCAGAAACGTGTCGAAGGAAATAACTACGATACCCGTAAACAAGTCCTTCAATACGATGATGTCATGCGTGAACAACGTGAGATTATCTATGCTCAACGTTACGATGTCATCACTGCAGACCGTGACTTGGCACCTGAAATTCAGGCTATGATCAAACGCACGATTGAACGTGTCGTTGATGGTCATGCGCGTGCCAAACAAGATGAAAAACTAGAAGCGATTTTGAACTTTGCTAAGTACAACTTGCTTCCTGAAGATTCTATTACGATAGAAGACTTGTCAGGCTTGTCTGATAAGGCGATTAAGGAAGAACTCTTCCAACGTGCCTTGCAAGTTTACGATAGTCAGGTTTCAAAACTACGTGATGAAGAAGCAGTTAAAGAATTCCAAAAAGTCTTGATTCTACGAGTGGTAGATAACAAGTGGACAGATCATATCGATGCCCTTGATCAATTGCGTAATGCGGTTGGACTTCGTGGCTATGCTCAGAACAACCCTGTTGTTGAGTATCAGGCAGAAGGTTTCCGTATGTTTAATGACATGATTGGTTCGATTGAGTTTGATGTGACACGCTTGATGATGAAAGCACAAATTCATGAGCAAGAAAGACCACAGGCAGAACGCCATATCAGTACAACAGCGACTCGCAATATCGCTGCCCACCAAGCAAGTATGCCAGAAGATTTGGATTTGAGCCAGATTGGACGCAATGAACTTTGCCCATGTGGTTCTGGTAAGAAGTTTAAAAACTGTCACGGTAAAAGACAATAAAATGAGATAGTTTAGAGGCGGATACCTTGTGAAAAGTAAATTTTTACTTGGTATCCGTTTGCTTTATAAGGAGATGAGTTATGGTATTTACAGCAAAAAGTCCTAAAATCAATATTGAAGAAGTTCGTGCCTTATCAAAATTAGAAGGCCAAGCTTTGGGGAGAAAATCTCAGCGTGATCAAGAGCTAGAAGCCATTATACGTGGAGAAGACCAGCGAATTCTCTTGGTAATCGGGCCATGCTCATCTGACAATGAAGAAGCTGTTCTTGAGTACGCTAAGCGTTTGGCAGTCTTACAAGAAGAAGTGGCAGACCGTATCTTTATGGTTATGCGTGTTTACACTGCCAAACCTCGTACCAACGGAGATGGCTATAAGGGTTTGATTCACCAGCCTAACGCGACAGAAGCGCCAAGCCTCATCAACGGAATCAAAGCCGTTCGCCATCTTCACTATCGTGTCATCACGGAAACAGGGATGACAACTGCTGATGAAATGCTTTATCCTGAAAACCTTCCGCTTGTAGATGATTTGATTTCTTACATGGCGGTTGGTGCCCGTTCAGTTGAAGACCAGCAACACCGCTTTGTAGCAAGTGGGGCAGGATTTTCGACTGGGTTTAAAAATCCAACCTCTGGAAATCTCAATGTTATGTTTAATGGGATTTATGCTGCTCAAAACAAACAAAGTTTCCTTTTCCTAGGAAAAGAAGTGGAAACAACTGGGAACCCGCTTTCGCACGCCATTCTTCGTGGTGCTCTTAATGAGTATGGAAAAAATATTCCCAACTACTATTATGACAATTTAATTGACACCATTGCCCAGTATGAGAAAATGGGCTTGGAAAATCCTTTTATCATCATTGATACCAATCATGACAATTCTGGTAAGCAGTATATGGAACAGATCCGAATTGTCCGCCAGACCTTGATTAACCGTGCTTGGAATGAAAAAATCAAGCAGTTCGTTCGTGGTTTTATGATTGAGTCTTATCTGGAAGATGGTCGACAAAATGAGCCAGAAGTATTTGGCAAGTCTATCACAGACCCTTGCCTGGGTTGGGAAAATACGGAAGCCCTTGTCAGAGAAATTTACAAAACGTTAGGAGAATAAGATGGCATTTATTGAAAAAGGTCAAGAAATCGATATGGAAGTCATCAAGGCTGAAACCCAATTGTCTGCGGAAGCCTTGAGACTCAAGGAAAACCGTGACAGGGAATTGGCAGACATTATTTCAGGGGAAGATGACCGTATCCTCTTGGTGATTGGTCCTTGCTCTTCTGATAATGAAGAGGCTGTCTTGGAATATGCTCGCCGTTTATCCGCCTTGCAAAAGAGGGTAGCGGACAAGATTTTCATGGTCATGCGCGTGTATACTGCTAAGCCTCGTACTAACGGAGACGGCTATAAAGGTTTGGTTCACCAGCCAGATACTTCTAAGGCTCCAAGCCTGATTAACGGTTTGCAGGCTGTGCGTCAATTGCACTACCGCGTGATTACAGAGACTGGTTTGACGACGGCAGATGAGATGCTTTATCCGTCAAATCTAATCTTGGTGGATGACTTGGTCAGCTACCATGCCGTTGGCGCTCGTTCTGTGGAAGACCAAGAGCACCGCTTTGTGGCCTCAGGGATTGATGCACCAGTAGGGATGAAAAATCCAACCTCAGGAAATTTGGGTGTTATGTTTAACGCCATCTATGCTGCTCAAAACAAGCAAACCTTCCTTTATCATGGGCAGGAAGTTGAGACTTCAGGTAATCCTTTGTCCCATGTCATCCTCCGTGGAGCAGTTAACGAGTATGGCAATTATATGCCGAATTACTACTATGAAAACCTACTCCAAGCCATTGAACGCTATGAAACAATGGGACTTGAAAATCCCTTTATCCTCATTGATACCAACCATGATAACTCAGGCAAGCAGTATATGGAGCAGATTCGAATTGTTCGCCAGACCTTGCAAAATCGTGATTGGAATGAGAAAATCAAAAAGACAGTTCGAGGATTTATGATTGAATCTTACCTAGCAGATGGTCGTCAAAACCAACCAGAGGTCTTTGGTTGCTCTATTACCGACCCTTGCCTAGGTTGGGAAAATACAGAGGCCTTGGTAGAAGAGATTTATGCTACCTTAACAAAATAAGTGAAAAGGATGGAGTTGGGGAATCTCAACTCCTTTTGATGAGAATGATAGTTGGACACGGAATTGACATCGAAGAATTAGCTTCGATAGAAAGCGCAGTTACACGACATGAAGGTTTTGCTAAGCGCGTGCTGACCGCTAAGGAAATGGAGCGCTTCACCAGTCTCAAAGGGCGCAGGCAAATCGAATATTTAGCTGGTCGCTGGTCGGCTAAGGAGGCCTTTTCCAAGGCCATGGGAACGGGTATTGGAAAACTCAGTTTTCAGGATTTGGAAGTCTTGAATAATGAACGCGGGGCGCCTTATTTTAGTCAGTCACCATTTTTAGGAAAGATTTGGCTGTCTATCAGCCACACCGATCAGTTTGTGACAGCCAGTGTCATTTTGGAGGAAAATCATGAAAGCTAGTCCGCATAGACCAACCAAGGCTCTGATTCATCTGGGAGCTATTCGACAAAATATTCAGCAAATGGGAGCTCATATCCCTCAAGGAACGCTTAAGTGGGCTGTGGTCAAGGCCAATGCCTATGGTCATGGAGCTGTTGCCGTTGCCAAGGCGATTCAAGATGATGTTGATGGTTTTTGCGTTTCGAATATCGATGAAGCCATTGAACTCAGACAGGCTGGGCTTAGCAAGAAAATCCTTATTTTAGGAGTTTCTGACATCGAAGCTGTTGCTCTAGCTAAAGAATACGACATCACCTTGACGGTTGCTGGACTGGAGTGGCTTCAAGCGCTCTTAACTAGAGAAGAAGACCTAGCTGGATTGACAGTCCACCTCAAGATTGACTCAGGCATGGGACGGATTGGTTTTAGAGAGGCCAGTGAAACTAATCAGGCTCAAGACTTGCTCAGACAACATGGTGCTCGTGTTGAAGGGATTTTTACCCACTTTGCTACTGCAGACGAGGAATCAGATGACTACTTTAATGTCCAGTTAGAACGGTTTAAAACTATTTTAGCTAGTATGAAAGGTCTTCCAGACTTAGTTCATGCTAGCAACTCAGCAACGACTCTTTGGCATGCAGAGACTATTTTCAATGCGGTCCGTATGGGAGATGCTATGTATGGTCTCAATCCAAGTGGAGAGGTTTTGGACTTGCCTTATGACTTGAAACCAGCCTTGATCTTGGAATCTGCTCTGGTTCATGTCAAGACAGTTCCAGCTGGAGCTTGTATGGGCTACGGAGCTACCTATCAGGCGGATAGCGAGCAGGTTATCGCGACCGTGCCAATCGGCTATGCGGATGGATGGACACGAGACATGCAGAATTTCTCTGTCTTGGTAGATGGCCAAGCTTGCCCAATCGTCGGTCGGGTTTCGATGGACCAGATTACCATTCGTCTGCCTAAGCTTTATCCGCTAGGAACCAAGGTAACCTTGATTGGCTCCAACGGTGACAAGGAAATCACTGCAACTCAGGTAGCTGCCTACCGTGGGACTATTAACTATGAGGTGGTTTGTCTCCTCAGCGACCGCATTCCGAGAGAATATTATTAGAAAAGAAAGGAGTGGAGCATGAATCTACATCAACCCTTGCATGTCTTACCTGGTGTGGGACCAAAGTCAGCAGAAAAATACGCCAAACTAGGAATTGAAAATTTGCAAGATCTCTTGCTCTACTTTCCTTTCCGTTACGAAGATTTTAAGACCAAGCAGGTGCTGGAACTGGAAGACGGGGAAAAGGCAGTTCTGTCTGGTCAAGTCGTGACTCCTGCCAGTGTCCAGTATTATGGTTTCAAACGCAATCGTCTACGCTTTAGTCTCAAGCAGGGAGAAGTTGTTTTTGCGGTGAATTTCTTTAACCAGCCCTATCTAGCAGATAAGATAGAGTTGGGAGCAACTCTTGCTGTCTTTGGAAAATGGGACCGTGCCAAGGCTAGTTTGACTGGGATGAAGGTCCTGGCTCAGGTGGAAGATGACCTCCAACCTGTCTATCGCTTGGCTCAGGGAATCAGTCAGGCCAGTTTGGTCAAGGTCATCAAGACAGCCTTTGATCAGGGACTGGACCTCTTGATTGAGGAAAATCTTCCCCAGTCTTTGCTGGACAAATACAAACTCATGTCCCGTTGTCAGGCTGTTCGTGCCATGCATTTCCCCAAGGATTTGGCAGAATACAAGCAGGCTCTTCGCCGTATCAAATTTGAGGAACTCTTTTATTTCCAAATGCAATTGCAGACGCTCAAGTCTGAAAATAGAGTTCAGGGAAGTGGTCTGGTTTTGAATTGGTCTCAGAAAAAAGTGACAGCAGTCAAAGAAAGCTTGCCTTTTGCCTTGACTCAAGCTCAAGAAAAAAGTTTGCTGGAAATTTTGGCTGACATGAAGTCCGACCATCACATGAATCGTCTCCTGCAAGGGGATGTGGGGAGCGGGAAAACAGTAGTTGCTGGCTTGGCTATGTTTGCAGCAGTGACAGCTGGTTATCAGGCTGCCCTCATGGTACCAACAGAAATCCTTGCAGAGCAACACTTTGAGAGTTTGAAGGGGCTTTTTCCTGACTTGAAACTGGCTCTCTTGACAGGTTCCTTGAAAGCTGCAGAAAAGAGAGAAGTCTTGGAGACTATTGCCAAGGGTGAGGCTGATTTGATTATCGGAACTCACGCTCTGATTCAGGATGGGGTGGATTATGCTCGCCTTGGCTTGATTATCATCGATGAGCAGCACCGTTTTGGTGTGGGGCAAAGGCGGATTTTACGGGAAAAAGGCGACAATCCAGATGTTCTCATGATGACGGCGACTCCGATTCCACGGACCTTGGCTATCACAGCCTTTGGAGATATGGATGTTTCCATTATCGACAAGATGCCAGCAGGACGGAAGCCTATTGTGACTCGCTGGATTAAGCATGAGCAACTACCTCAGGTCTTGACTTGGTTAGAGGGAGAAATCCAAAAAGGTTCACAAGCCTATGTCATCTCTCCCTTGATTGAAGAATCAGAAGCTCTGGATTTGAAAAATGCCATTGCCTTATCAGAGGAGTTGACAGCTCATTTTGCAGGCAAGGCAGAGGTGGCTCTTCTACATGGTAAGATGAAGAGTGATGAAAAAGACCAGATTATGCAGGAGTTCAAAGAGCGAAAAACGGATATTCTAGTTTCGACAACGGTTATCGAGGTTGGGGTTAATGTTCCCAATGCGACCGTTATGATTATCATGGATGCCGATCGGTTCGGGCTCAGCCAGCTTCACCAGCTTAGAGGTCGTGTCGGTCGGGGAGACAAGCAGTCCTACGCTGTTCTCGTTGCCAATCCTAAGACGGATTCTGGGAAAGACCGCATGCGCATCATGACAGAAACTACCAATGGTTTTGTTCTTGCGGAGGAAGATTTGAAAATGCGTGGTTCAGGTGAGATTTTTGGAACCAGACAATCAGGTCTCCCAGAATTTCAAGTGGCTGATATTATCGAAGATTTTCCGATTTTAGAAGAAGCCAGAAAGGTTGCTAGCTACATTAGTTCTATTGAAGACTGGCAAGAGGATCCAGAGTGGCGCATGATTGCCCTTCATCTGGAGAAGAAAGAACATCTGGATTAAGCTTTCTCTAAGGAAAACTTAAGCTAGCTTTCAGGTTTGACCCTTATACTAGAGTCATCAAAAAGAAACGAGGACTCTCACATGACAGTAACTATTAAAGTAAATTACCAAACCACTTTCCAAAAGAAAGAAGCAAAAAACTAATATAAATAGAAGGAAGAAAGAGCGAAATGCTCTTTTTTCGCTACACAGAAGCTTGGAAAGAAGATCCAGAGTGGCGCATGATTGCCCTTCATCTGGAAAAGAAAGAACATCTGGATTAAGCTTTCTCTAAGGAAAACTTAAGCTAGCTTTCAGGTTTGGCCCTTATACTAGAGTCATCAAAAAGAAACGAGGACTCTCATATGACAGTAACGATTAAAGTAAATTACCAAACCACTTTCCAAAAGAAAGAAGCAACAAAATAAGATTGAACAGGAGAAAAAGGGCGGAAATGCTCTTTTTTCGTTTCTAAAACTACTTTCAACCCATCATCCTAAAAGTAAAGAAGCTAAATTCACTTTCTATTTACCCTTCTTTCTTGCATTGCTTCCCTAGATATGCTACAGTTGTGGTAACGATTACAAAACAAAAGGAGTATGCTATGAAAAATCCAGCTTTATTAGAAGAAATCAAGACCTATTTAGGAAGGGACGAGGTTCCAGAAGACTTTGATGCTTTCTGGGATGAGGAAGTGAAAAAAGTTTCCACGCTTCCAACCTATCAGTTGGAGGAAAGAGATTTCCACATTCCTCAAGTCAAGTGCTATGAATTAACCTTTGAAGGAACCAATGGAGGCAAGGTCTATGCACGCGTCGTTCTTCCAAAGAGTGAGGAGAAGGTTCCGCTAATCTTCCATTTCCATGGTTATATGGGACGTGGCTGGGACTGGGCCGACATGCTAGCCTTCACCGTGGCTGGTTACGGTGTTGTCTCCATGGATGTGCGGGGCCAGTCAGGTTACTCGCAAGACGGCTTGTGTTCTCCTCTAGGAAATACGGTTAAGGGGCATATCATCCGTGGTGCTGTGGAGAGTCGGGATCACCTCTTTTATAAGGATGTTTATCTGGATATTTACCAGTTGGTTGAAATTATTGCTAGTCTGCCTCAGGTAGATGAGAAGCGACTTTCCAGCTATGGTGCCTCGCAAGGAGGGGCTTTGGCCTTGGTTGCAGCAGCGCTCAATCCTCGAATTCAGAAAACAGTTGCCATCTATCCCTTCTTGTCAGACTTCAGACGAGTGCTTGAGATTGGTAATACTAGCGAAGCTTACGACGAACTTTTCCGTTATTTCAAGTTTCACGACCCCTTCCATGAAACAGAGGAGGAAATCATGGCGACCCTGGCCTATATCGATGTGAAAAATCTTGCCCATCGTATCAAGGGTGAGGTTAAGATGATTACGGGCTTGGACGATGATGTTTGCTATCCTATTACCCAGTTTGCGATTTACAACCGTCTGACCTGCGATAAAGCCTATCGCATCATGCCTGAGTATGCCCACGAAGCCATGAATGTATTTGTCAATGACCAAGTCTACAACTGGCTTTGTGGTAGTGAAATTCCTTTTAAGTATGTGAAGTGATGAATGAGAGAGCCTAGTAGCTCTCTTTTTGTATAGAGTCTAGTCAGCAAATATTCTAGTTCATATATACTTTGAAATTCATACTCTTAGAAAATCTCTTCAAACCACGTCAGCTTCGCCTTGTCGTATATATATGTTACTGACTTCGTCAGTTCTATCTGCCACCTCAAAACGGTGTTTTGGGCTGACTTTGTCAGTCTTATCTACAACCTCAAAACAGTGTTTTGAGCGGCCTGCGGCTAGCTTGGTCTTTGATCTTCATTGAGTATAAAAAACAGATGAGTCTCTGTTTTCTTTTTATGAACTATAAATGTTCAGCTGAAACTACTTTCAAGGAGATTATTATATAAAAGAGTTTCTTGAAACTAAAATCTATTATACCACACTGCATTGAAAGCGTTTTAAAAATGAGGTATAATAAATTTGCTAACACTTATAAAAAGTGATAGAATCTTATCTTTATGTATATTTAAAGATAGATTGCTGTAAAAATAGTAGTAGCTATGCGAAATGACAGATAGAGAGAAGGGATTGAAGCTTAGAAAAGGGGAATAATATGATATTTAAGGCATTCAAGACAAAAAAGCAGAGAAAAAGACAAGTTGAACTACTTTTGACAGTTTTTTTCGACAGTTTTCTGATTGATTTATTTCTTCACTTATTTGGGATTGTCCCCTTTAAGTTGGATAAGATTCTGATTGTAAGCTTGATTATATTTCCCATTATTTCTATAAGTATTTATGCCTACGAAAAGCTATTTGAAAAAGTGTTCGATAAGGATTGAGCAGGAAGTATGGTGTAAATAGCATAAGCTGATGTCCAATAATTTGCTTATAAAGAGATATTTTAGTTTAATTGCAGCGGTGTCCTGGTAGATAAACTAGATTGGCAGGAGTCTGATTGGAGAAAGGAGAGGGGAAAATTGACACCGATTTGAGATAGTTTGTTTAGTTCATTTTTGTCATTTAAATGAACTGTAGTAAAAGAAAGTTAAGAAAAGACAAACTAAGTGTATTTTCTGGAGTAAATGTCTTATTTCAGAAATCGGGATATAGATATAGAGAGGATCAGTATGAATCGGAGTGTTCAAGAACGTAAGTGTCGTTATAGCATTAGGAAACTATCGGTAGGAGCGGTTTCTATGATTGTAGGAGCAGTGGTATTTGGAACGTCTCCTGTTTTAGCTCAAGAAGGGGCAAGTGAGCAACCTCTGGCAAATGAAACTCAACTTTCGGGGGGGGGGGGGGAGCTCAACCCTAACTGATACAGAAAAGAGCCAGCCTTCTGAGGAAGGAGAAAATATAACTCTTCCTGCAGAGCATGTAGAGTCTGTTTCAGAGACTGAACTTTCTGGCAATGAGCAAGAACATGAAGACAAGCAAGAAGAAAAAATTCCAAGAGATTACTATGCACGAGATTTAGAAAATGTCGAAACAGTGATAGAAAAAGATGACTTAGAGACGAATGATTCAAACGAAAAAAGAGTAGACTTGTCTGATGAGTTGGAGAAAGTAAAGGGACTCCAAAATGCAACTGTTCATGTGGAGTTCAAACCGGCTGCTGATGGTCCTAGTTTTTACAATCTCTTTTCTGCTTCTAGTACAACTAAAGTAAATGAGTACTTTACAATGGCAATCAATAATGGGACAGCTTTGATAGAGGGACGTGGAGCTGATGGTAGTCAATTTTATGGAAGTTATACAGATGCGCCTTTGAAGATTAGACCAGGCAAGTATAATTCGGTTACTTTTACTGTTGAAAGACCAAGAAAGGATAGTCCAAATGGTCAGGTTCGTCTTTATGTGAATGGTGTATTATCTCGTACGAATAAAAAGTCAGGAAAATTCCTGGCAGACATGCCAGATGTGGATAAACTCCAGTTAGGTGCAACTAATAGAGCAGGAGAACTGAAGTGGGGCTCAGATCTTTCTATTCGTAATCTGACTGTATACAATCGTGCTCTAACTCCAGAGGAAGTCAAAAAACGTAGCCAGTTATTTGATGTAACAGATATTGAACCATCACTTCCTGAAGGAGCTGTCTTGACAGAAAAGCAAGAGTTGTTTATGAGTGGTGTCAATGATAAGCCAAATAGTGAAGGAATTAAGAGTTATCGGATTCCAGCTTTGCTACGTACGGATAAAGGAACATTACTAGCAGGAGCAGATCAGCGTCGTCTCCACCATTCTGATTGGGGAGATATTGCTATGGTCGTTAGGAGAAGTGAGGATGGGGGAACTACTTGGCAGCCAACCTTAACCTTGACCAACCTGCGAGACAATCCAGAAGCAAAAGATCCGCAGGCACCATCTCCACTTAATATCGATATGGTCTTGGTTCAAGATCATACCACAAAGAGAATTTTTTCAATCTACGATATGTTTCCAGAGGGTCGAGCTGTCTTTGGAATGCCAAACAAACCTCAAAAAGCTTATCAACAAGTTGGAGACAAGCACTATCAATTACTATATAAACAAGGGGAAAATCAAGCATATACTGTTCGAGAAAACGGAGAAGTATATGATGCAAATAATCAAAAAACAGATTATCGCGTTGTAGTGGATCCAAAAGAAGAAGCCTACAGAGATAAGGGTGACCTCTATAAAGGAGAAGAGCTTCTTGGGAATATCTACTTTGCTCCATCTGCTAAAAATCCATTTCGTGTAGCCTATACGAGCTATTTGTGGCTTTCCTATAGTGATGATGATGGGAAAACTTGGTCGAAACCAAGAGATATTACACCATCAATTCGCCAAGATTGGATGAAATTTTTAGGAACAGGTCCAGGTACAGGAATTGTGCTTAGAACAGGAGAGCACAAGGGTCGTATCCTAGTTCCTACTTATACCACCAACGCTATCTCCCATCTAAGCGGATCTCAGTCTTCTCGTTTGATTTATTCAGATGACCATGGAGAAACATGGCAGGCTGGAGCTGCTGTTAATGATGATAGGACAGTAGGCAGAAGGAAAATTCATTCCTCAACTATGAATAATAGTCCTGCCCAAAATACAGAGTCAGTTGCTGTACAGTTAAATAATGGTGATGTGAAACTCTTTATGAGAGGATTAACGGGTGATTTACAGGTTTCCACAAGTAAAGATGGTGGGCAAACTTGGGACAAGGAAATCAAGAGATACAATCAGGTTAAAGATGTTTATGTCCAAATGGCTGCTATTCACACCATGCACGAAGGAAAAGAATACATCATTTTAACCAATTCAGGAGGACCTAAACGGACGAATGGAATGGCTCATTTGGCTCGTGTAGAGGACAACGGAGACTTGACTTGGTTACATCATAGACCAATTCAAAAAGGAGAGTTTGCCTATAATTCGCTTCAAGAATTAGGAAACGGTGAGTATGGTATCTTGTATGAACATACTGAAAAAGGACAAAATGCCTATACCCTATCATTTAGAAAATTTAACTGGGAATTTTTAACAAAAGATCCGGTATATCCAACAAGTGTAACTATCAGGGAAGTTCGTAAATTGGAAACAGAAGAAGAGGATGCAGAACAAGGCATCTTAGCTATGCAATTTGATTCTGAGGTACTAGTGAATGCTATTCCGACTTTGACTTTAGCGAATGGACACAAAGCTACCTTCTTGACCCAAGCAGATCAAAAAACTCTACTTTTCACCTTTAATAAAGAAGATGCAGGTCAAGAAATTACAGGTCTAATGGCCGGTAGAATTGACAGTATGCATGATTTACCAGTTACACTAGCTGGTAGTAGAATTCCTGAAGATGCGAAAGAAAATCCTGTCGAGACCATGAATACAGTAAGAGAAAATGTATCTGAGGAGATGACAGAAAGGAAGTCAGAGAAGGATAAATTATCTTTGGAGTCTTCAGATAGAATGGTAGCAAACTCTCATCTTACTTCTTTTGCTCCTCGTTACCTCCAATCTTATGTAGGAGATGTTATTAAAACTGAGACTAAAGTTCCAATAACGACTGGTTGGAAGCAAGAAAATGGTGCGTGGTATTTTTATACATCTGCTGGTGAAGTGGTGAAAGGCTGGCATCAGGAAGCGGGTAAATGGTACTACTTGAGTTCTACTGGTGCGATGGCAACTGGTTGGGTGAAAGATGGTAACCAATGGTATTATTTGAGTGAGAGTGGAGCAATGTCTACTGGCTGGGTTGAATCCAGTGGTGTGTGGTACTATCTCAATGCTAATGGTTCAATGGCAACTGGTTGGATAAAAGATGGAGACCATTGGTACTATCAGGAATCATCTGGTGCAATGAAGGTAAATCAATGGTTCCAAGTTGGAGACAAATGGTACTATGTTAATGAAAGCGGAAGATTAGCGGTTAATACTATAGTAGATGGTTATCAAGTTAACTCCAATGGGGAGTGGGTCAACTACTAGAACCTTGGATGTTGATGAATAACTGAGACACGTTTTGTCCGTCATAGAGATTAAAAGTTTATTTAGATAGTTTTAGTAGAAATTTCTACTCTAAGAAAAAATCAATTTAGATGAGCTCCTATTGCCGGGTAAATGACTTGCTAGTCGTAAATAAACTGTATATTTCTGACTGGATACTAATAGTCGCAACTTAACAGTTCACTTTAAGTGTTAAAATGCATATAGCTAGCTATTGGTTATATGCGTTTTTGTTTTTAATTATTTTATTTCTTGTCTTGGAATATAGGTAAAGTTATAGTAAAATAAAATTCTGTAAATCATATTGGTAGATATACAAGAAGAGTGTATTGTTGACAATACAGCACATAGAATCCAATATGTCCTTATACTCAAAAAATCAAAGAGCAAATTAGGAAGTTAGCCGTAGCCTGCTCAAAACACCGTTTTGAGGTTGCAGATATAACTGACGAAGTCAGCTCAAGACACTGTTTTGAGGTTGTAGATGAAACTGACGAAGTCAGCTCAAGACACTGTTTTGAGGTTGTAGATGAAACTGACGAAGTCAGTAACATATACACGGCAAGGCTGACCTAGTTTGAAGAGTATGGATCAATCATAACTTATTTGAAGATTTTAAAAGATTGTAAGCTATTATATCTGGATAAATAAGTATTAGAAACTAAAGTGAGGAAAAAGATGTTTTTATATTTAAAAGGTTTAGGAAAATTTCGTATCGCTAACACCAGACGGCTATAGAGTGAACGAGTACGGGGAATGGATCAACTGAACTTGCTTTATGGCATATTGACGAGAAAGCTAGGAGTATAAAAACACTAGAATTCATAGTCTAGGAAGTGGTAAGAGTTCTCTAAAACGGTTGATTTTGTAATCTTTTTTGTAAAATAGAGTCTTTAATAAATAATATGAGCAAGATATATCTCTTTGCAAGTGATTAGGGTCAATAGTTTTTAACTTTCTCACTTCTTTTCCGAATAAATAGATAGAACCATAGAATCTAGCAAAATTAGATTTAAAACTATGGTATAATAGAAGGAGGAAAAGGATGATTCTAAGACATCCGGGCATTAGCCCGACCAATGACTTGGTTGCTAAGAAAATTTTCAGCAACCCAGAAATCACTTGTCAATTTATTCGCGATATGCTGGACTTGCCAGCCAAAAATGTAACCATTTTAGAGGGAAGCAATATTCACGTTTTGCCTTCCCTACCCTACTCGGCACAGGATTTCTATACCAGTATAGACGTCTTGGCAGAGTTAGACAATGGGACACAAGTTATTATTGAGATTCAGGTACATCATCAGAATTTTTTCATCAATCGCCTGTGGGCTTACTTGTGTAGTCAGGTCAATCAAAATCTCGAAAAAATTCGTCAACGAGAAGGTGATACCCACCAGAGTTATAAGCATATCGCACCAGTATACGCTATCGCTATCGTGGACAGTAATTATTTTCAAGATGACTTAGCTTTTCATAGCTTTAGCATGCGCGAGGATACGACAGGTGAGGTCTTAACCATCACAAATAACGGTCAAGCAAACCATCTAGTCAAGATGGCGTTCTTGGAATTAAGAAAATACAGAGAAACCAGCAAAGATAGCATTCGCAAACCGTGGTTGGAGTTTTTTGGGAACAAACCCTTTACCCAGCGCCCCGAGCGAGCCATCAGCCAAGCAGATCAACTGCTGGACTACAAGAGCTGGTCCGAGGAGGATAGGGAAATGTTTAGTCAACTACGTATGCGAGAAGAACAAGCCTTGTTAGCACAGGACTATGCCTTGGAACAAGCTGAAGAAAAAGGGTTGGAGAGAGGTCGGGCAGAAGGACTTGAACGTGGAAAACTTTTTGCATTTCTGGATATGGTTCGCCAAGGACTTCTGACTTCCGAGGTTGCCAGTCAGCAGTTGGGTATGTCAGTATCTGAGTTTGAGGCGTTGTTGTAAGATCAGCAATAATAGACAAGAAAACCATCTGGTTAAGATGGCATTCTTGGAATTAAAAAACTCTAAGCACAAAATCTTAAAATTACAAACACGCATAGTATCAGGGGATTAAGAAACCTTGATACTATGCGTTTTATAGTGCAGTGAATCTATATTAGGACACTACAATTCTTAAATCATTGTTAGAAATTAGTTTGAATTTTCCAATCAATTTATTCGATTTTTACATCATTGCATTATATCATGTGACTATTAACCTTGTTTTCTCCTAAAATTGACTTTCTTGTTTTTTATCTTGTCCACTCGAAACAAGTGTTGTAAGAATTTGATTATTTTTGAAAGTACTTTTAATGTAGTTTATATACTTAAAAAGATTTGAAACTAAATTCCAAATTAGAAAAAGACTTGAAATACTAAAAAAAAAAAGTATACTCTAATTGAAAACGGTAACAAAACTAATTTAGAGTATTTCTCTCTTAAAAAGTTCTTGGTGAAACGAGATGTAGAAAGGAGATTTAGCCAAAGAGTCTACTAGTGCTAGAATAATAGATTAGAATTATTTTAGAAAAACTAATACTCAATGAAAATCAAAGAGCAAACTAGGAAACTAGCCGCAGGCTGTACTTGAGTACGGCAAGGCGACGTTGACGCAGTTTGAA